>NC_021291.1:315500-631000 GCF_000319575.2 Spiribacter salinus M19-40
GAGATGATTCACCGCTACGTGGCCGGTGTGCTGGGCTTGCTGATCGGCGGGCTGGGCATCTTCGCCTGGCGGCAGCGCAGGCGCCCAGGCCAGCCCTGGAAGCTCCCGCTGTTTCTGGTGGCGTTGGTGACATTTCAGGCCACGCTGGGCATGTGGACTGTCACCTGGCAGCTCAAGCCGGCGGTCGTCACCGCGCATCTGCTGGGCGGTCTAGCCACGCTCTCGTTGCTCTGGTGGGTGACCCTGCGAAGTAATCACCTGCCCGGGGCTGGCGTGCTCGCTGGCAAGCGTGGTCTGAGCGCCCTGCTCGCGGCGGGGCTTGTCGTGGCGATTGCCCAGATCACGCTAGGCGGCTGGACCAGCACCAACTACGCGGCGCTGGCGTGTAACGACTTCCCAGCCTGCAGTCAGGGTGAGTATCTCCCTGACAATATCGACTTTGCGGAAGGGTTTGTGTTGTGGCGCGGCCTCGGGGAGAACTACGAGTTCGGCGTGCTGGACCATCCGGCCCGCATGGCCATCCACTTTGTGCACCGTGTCGGAGCCATTGTGACGACGGTCGTGCTCGGGCTGCTGGCATGGGGGTTGTGGCGCGCGGGTGGCGTCGGTCGCGGAGCCAGCCTGGCGGTGGTGGGCGCACTGACCCTGCAGGTGCTCATTGGTATTGGCAACGTGATTTACAATTTGCCACTAACATTGGCGGTCGCGCACAATGCCGGGGCAGCAGTGCTGATGCTGGTGCTGGTCACCGTTACCCACTTCAGTCGACCGCTTGGACGAACATGAGTCGAACGCTGGAAGCCGGTTCCAACCCGACGGCCGATCAGGCCCCACCGCTGCAGCATTTGCTCCAGCATTGGCGGGATTATTACGAGCTGACCAAGCCCGGTGTGGTGGCTTTGATGGTCTTTACGGCCATTGTCGGTCAGCTGCTCGCGAGTCCGGGCACACTGCCCTGGAACGCGCTGATCGTGGGGAATCTCGGTATCGCGCTGGCGGCGGGCTCGGCGGCGGCAATTAATCACCTGGTCGACTGGCGGGTCGATGCGCGGATGAAGCGCACCCAAGGCCGTCCTTTGCCCACAGGGCATCTGAGAACCACCCATGCCGTGGCATTTGCCGGCACGCTCGGAATCGCCGGGCTTGGCCTGCTCTTCTTCGCGGTGAACCCGCTCACCGCCTACCTGACATTCGGCTCGCTGATCGGGTATGCCTTCATCTACACGCTGTATCTGAAGCGAGCGACGCCGCAGAACATCGTGATCGGCGGGGCAGCCGGGGCGGCACCGCCTGTGCTCGGCTGGGTGGCGGTCACAGGGACCATCGATCCCCACGCGCTGTTGCTGTTCCTGATTATCTTTGTGTGGACCCCGCCCCATTTCTGGGCGCTGGCGATCCATCGGCGCGAAGAATACGCCAGCGTGGACATCCCCATGCTGCCGGTGACCCATGGGGATCGGTACACGCGCTGGCAGATCCTGTTCTACACGCTGCTGCTGGTGGGCGTGACGTTGCTGCCGTTTGCGACGGGCATGAGCGGACTGATCTATCTGGCCGGGGCGCTCGTGCTCGGCGCCCGGTATCTGTACTACGGCATCGCCATGCTGCGGCGGCCGGAAGATCCGTCGCTGCCGATGCGCTCCTTCGGCTTTAGCATTGTCTATCTGATGGCGCTGTTCGCCGTCCTGCTGGTTGATGCCTACCTGCCGATCGTCATCGGCCCGTTCATCGGGTAGCGGGGCACCCTTCTGGGTACTCAGCCCTCGCCGGCGGCCCGGTCGAGGCCGACATTGTTTTTCTCGAGGACCCGGTCAGCGCGATAGCTGGAGCGCACCAGCGGGCCGGAGACCACCTCGAGGAATCCCTTGCCAAGACCGATTTCGCGGAAGCGCTCGAACTGCGCCGGGGTCACGTACCGATCCACCGGCAGGTGGTTGATGGTCGGGCGCAGATACTGACCGAAGGTGACGATGTCGACGCCGATGGCGCGCAGGTCATCCATCGTCTCGATAATCTCCTCGTCGGTCTCGCCGAGGCCGAGCATCAGACTGGTCTTGGTCAGGATGTCAGGCCGACGGGCCTTGGCATGGGCCAGGACATCAAGTGTTTGCTGATAGCCGGCGCGGGGATCGCGGACCGGGTGGGTCAGGCGCTTCACCGTCTCGACGTTCTGGGCAAAGACCTCCAGGCCCGTGTCGACGACCGTATTGATCGCCTCGGTGCGGCCGTCGAAATCGGGGGTGAGGGCCTCGACGGCGGTGCCGGGATTGCGGCGCTGGATTTCACGGATGCACGCGGCATAGTGCCCCGCGCCCCCGTCCGGCAGGTCGTCGCGGTCCACGGAGGTCAGCACCACGTACTTCAGCCCCATGAGCTCGACGGTTTCGGCGGCACCGGCGGGCTCGTTCTCATCCAGCCAGCCGCGGGGATTGCCCGTGTCGACTGAGCAGAACCGGCACGCCCGCGTGCAGACATCGCCCATCAGCATGATGGTGGCGGTGCCAGCACTCCAGCACTCGCCCATGTTGGGGCACATGGATTCCTCGCAGACCGTGGCCAGCTTGTGCTCGCGGACAGTCTTGCGAACCTTCTGGTAGGTCTCTCCCGTCGGAACTTTCACCCGCAGCCAGTCGGGTTTGTCCCCGCGGACGCTCGGTTCCGCATTACGCTGCGTTTTAATGCCGTTTTTGATGGCCCGGACGCCGTTGGGCTTGCTGACCTTCTGGCCGCTGCTGACGACGACGGGGATGCCCTTGAGTTCACTCATGCGAGGCTCCCATTGCTGGAATTCAGTCCTTGCCGTAGGGATTGTTCATTACGGAAAACCAGTTCGAGTGCGCCTTGTCCGCGGTTTCTTTGTAGCCTTCAACTTCCTCGCGCGAGACCTCCTCGCGCAGTTGGGCATCACTGACCGGCCGGGGATCAAAACCGTCCTCGTTCTGCTTGCCTTGTGCTTTGTCGCGATCGTCGCTCATTACACCTCTCCCGGGTGCAAATCCGTATAATGATCAGTATACGCACCGACGCGGGGCACGCTCCATGGCCGCAGAGTCACAAGTCGATTACGACCAGGATCTGGATGCCCGAGGGCTCAACTGTCCGTTACCGATTTTGCGTACAAAACAAATGCTTCGCGACATGACCGAGGGTGAGTCACTGCGCGTCCGTGCCACAGACCCGCATGCCCTGATCGACTTTCAGGGCTTCTGCGATCGTAGCGCGCATGAGCTCGTCGCTTATGACGAGGCTGAGGGCGTATTTACTTTCTGGCTTCGAAAAGGCCCGGGCTAACACCCAGTCGCCCCAGTACCGACTCGAATACGATGGCCATGCGCCGGCGGAACGACACACTGGGGTGATAGGTAAGGCTAATCAGCTCCATGCGCTCGCGGCGCTCGAGCAGCAGGTCATCGCTCGTGCCGAGGTCATCGACCAGTCCCAGTTCCAGCGCCCGCTCTCCCAGCCAGTGCTCGCCTGTGGCGACCTGATCGACGTCGAGGCGGGGGCGATAGCGCGCAATGTGATTGCGGAACAAGCTATGGACTTCCTGCAACGACTGGCGAAAGTGCGCTCGCCCCTCGTCGGTGTTCTCACCAAAGACCGTGAGATCGCGCTTGTGCTCGCCGGCGGTGTGTAGCTCAAATTCGACGTCGTGGCGCTTGAGCAGGCCATGGAAGTTCGGTAGCTGTCCCACGACACCGATCGAGCCAATGATTGCGAACGGCGCGGCGACGATGCGATCGGCCACGCAGGCCATCAGATAACCGCCGCTGGCCGCGACGCGATCCACCGCAATGGTGAGGCGGATGCCTTTTTCGCGCAGCCGGGCCAGTTGACTCGCGGCAAGGCCATAACCCGGCACCATGCCGCCTGGGCTCTCGAGCCGCAGGAGGACCTCGTCATCGCGCTTTGCACTCGCGATGACTGCGCTGACCTCTTCGCGCAGGGCTTCCGTTGCGCTGGCGCGAATATCGCCCTCGAAGGTCAGCACGAATAAGCGCGGTAGCCGACCCTCGCCGGCCCGCTGGGTTTTTTGCTGGCGCCGGTCGCGCAGGCGCTTCAGCAGCCCTTTGCCGCTCTTGCGCGCGCCCTGATCGATGCGCTCAGCCATGTCTTTGTAGCGGCGGTTGAGCGGCTCGACTTCCAGGCGCTCGCGCTGGCGGTTGCGGCCCTTACCCGCCATACCGCCGAGCATGCCCAGCACCACGGCAAACGCCACCAGCAGGGTAAGCACCCGAGCGAGGAAAAGGGCATAATCCTGGATGAATTCCATTCGTGGTCTCCTTGCGTCGAACCCAACAGTCTACGCGAGCCAGCCACTGGGGTAAGCCTTAGAGTCATCCATGAACCCGTGCATTTCGACACCGTTTTCCTATCGTGGCTGTGATGTGCTCACCCTGCGGCAGATCGACCGCATGAACGACACGGTTAAGGGCACGGCGTTTCGGGTGTTTAAGCGGGTACGGGGCGAGCTGGTGGAAGGTCAGGACTATTTTGTACTCGACGCCCATGGAGACGAGCCTATCCTGGCGGCGCTCCACGCGGGTGATGCCGTCTACGCCAGTAGTCAGGTCATCGTGCTCCTCACGCAGACGGCCTATGCCCGCATGCGGGCCACTGCTAATCTTCCCCGATCATGATGACGCTGATTGAATGGCTGAGGCCGTGGGAGCCTTCTGCGCCGGTATTTATCGCCTGTGTCCTTGCCGTGGTGATCTACGTCACTGGCATGCTGCGCGGTGCAACCCCGGGGTTCTGGTCGGCGCTGTCGTATTTCGTGGGCGTCGGGCTTATCTATCTCGTGACCCAGACGCACTACGATTACTACTCGCAGTATCTGTTTTCGGCTCACCGCCTACAGCATTTGATTTTGCATCACCTGGGTCCGTTTCTGATTGCGCTGGCGATGCCAACGAGCGTGTTCGCCACCGCCATGCCCGTCGCCTGGCGGCGCTGGCCGGCTGGCCGGCTTGCCCCGGTTTTCCACGTGCTGAAGCTAGGCTACCGGATGCTGCAGCAGCCGTTCATCGCGGGGTTCCTGTTTGTTGGGCTGATCTACTTCTGGCTGACTCCGGAGATCCACTTCGACGCCATGCTGAGTGTGGATCGCTACTGGTTCATGAACTGGACGATGGCGGTGGATGGGCTGCTGTTCTGGTGGCTCATCTTCGAGCGCGGCGGCCAAGGCGTGACGCCGCGGCTGTCACCGGGCAAGCGGATTTTGGTGCTGGCGCTTATCATGCCGCCGCAGATCGCGCTGGGCGCCTACATCACCTTTAGCGATCAGAACCTCTTCGAGATTTATGACGTCTGCGGTCGGGCCTTTCCCATCTCGCCGATGCTTGATCAGCAGATAGGTGGGCTGATTACCTGGATTCCTGCGGCCATGATGAGTGTTATCGCAGCGGTGATTGTCCTCGCCTTCCGCCTGGAGAGAGATGATGAGAGACGCTGATTCGATGTTCCCCTGTCGTCCCCGCCGCGCGTGGGCCAGGGCCTGTATGTTTGTGGTGCTGGCGGCACTGGTGTTGGCGGGCTGTGGCGGTGAAGACTACGAAACCAAGGGTATTGAGGGGCTGCTGCCCACCCTGGCGTTCGAGCTGCAAAGCGAGACGGGCGAGACCATTACGGAGGCCGATTTTGCTGGCGCACCGACGGTGGTGTTTTTCGGGTTTACCAACTGCCCGGATGTCTGCCCCACGGCCATGGCCCGCATTGCGGCAGCCACTGAGGCCGCGGGTGCGTCACTGGATGGCGAGTTGCAGGTGTTGTTCGTGTCTGTGGACCCCGGCCGAGACGACCCGGAGCGGCTGGCCCGCTATACCGATTTCTTCAGTGACCGGGTGACCGGCGCCACGGCTGATGTGCCGACGCTCAAGACGCTGACGAAGCGCTATCGCGCCACCTTTGGTTATGACGAGCCCAACGAGTTCGGTGACTACAACGTGTCGCACGCCAGTGCGATGTACGTGTTTGACGCCAAAGGCGAAGCGCGCGCCCTGTTCCGTCCCTCGGACAGCGTGGCCGCAATGGCCGCTGATTTGCGGCGCATCGGCCAGCAGCGGGACCGCTCCTAGTGGTCGAAGAGATCCTTGTCAGTCACTGCGCCGTAAGAGGCTGAGCTGACGAGTTTGGCAAACTTGCCGAGCACGCCCCGGCGGTAGTTCGGTGGCCGGGGGGTCCATTGGGCCCGCCGCGCATCCAGCGTGGCCGTGTCCACCTTCACCTCCAGCAGATTCTGATCGGCGTCGATCACAACGGTGTCGCCTTCCTCTACCAGCCCGATATTGCCACCCGTTGCGGCTTCTGGGGCGACATGGCCAACCACCATGCCGTAGGTGCCGCCGGAGAACCGCCCATCGGTGATCAGGCCCACCGAGTCACCCAGCCCACGGCCGATAATCGCCGAGGTGGGGGCCAGCATCTCGCGCATACCGGGGCCGCCCACGGGACCCTCATAGCGAATGATCAGGACGTCACCGGCCCGAATCTGATCATCCAGGATGGCCTCCATCGCAAGCTCTTCAGAGTCGAATACCCGCGCGGGGCCCTCGATGCGCCGATTTTTAATGCCGCTGATTTTTGCGACGGCTCCGCCTTCTGCCAGATTGCCCCGCAGGATGGCCAGATGGCCTTCGGGGTACATCGGGTTGTCAAAGCCTCGGATGATGTCTTGATCAGCCGGCGGCGTCTCGGGCACCTCGGCGAGGAGTTCCTCGATGGTTTGGCCGGTGATGGTCATGCACTCGCCATGAAGGAGGCCTTTGGCCAGCAGCATTTTCATGACCTGAGGGGTGCCACCGACATCATGGAACTCGCTGGTGACATAGCGCCCGGAGGGTTTGAGATCGCAAAGCACCGGCACCTGGCGCCGAATGCGCTCGATGTCATCAATGGACAGGTCCACCTCGCAGGCATTGGCGATGGCCAGGAAATGCAGCACAGCGTTGGTTGAGCCGCCCACGGCCATCAACAGGCTCAGACCATTCTCGAAGGCCTTGCGGGTCATGATGTCCCGGGGCAGCCGCTGATGGTGGATCGCATCGACCAGCACCTCGGCCGATCGTGCCGCGACCGTATGCGACTCCTCATCGACAGCCGATACGGTGCTGGAGCCCATCAGGCTCATGCCCATGGCCTCGAAGGCGCTCGACATGGTGTTGGCGGTATACATCCCGCCACAGGAGCCGGCGCCGGGGCAGGCATTCATTTCGACGCCCTTGAGATCGTCATCGGATAGCCGACCGGCAGCCGCCTCACCCACCGCCTCAAAGGCACTCACGATGGTGAGATCCTTGCCTTTGTAGTGCCCCGGCTTGATCGTGCCGCCGTAGACAAAGATCGCTGGGATATTGAGGCGCGCGATCGCAATCATCGCACCGGGCATGTTCTTGTCGCAGCCACCGGTGGCGAGCACGCCATCCAGGCTCTGGCCATTGCAGACCGTCTCGATGGAGTCGGCAATCACCTCCCGGGAAACCAGGGAGTACTTCATGCCCTCGGTGCCCATCGAGATGCCATCCGAGATCGTGATCGTGCCGAACATCACCGGCATGGCCCCGGCGCTGCGCAGTGCGTCGCTGGCGCGCTCGGCCTGAGCACCAATGCCGAGGTTGCAGGGCGTGATCGTGCTGTGCGCGTTGCCGACACCGACGATCGGTTTGGAGAAGTCCTCATCGCCAAAGCCGGCGGCCCGCATCATCGCGCGGTTGGGAGTGCGGGCGAGGCCCTCGGTGGTCACGCGGCTGCGGCGATTGTCGGCCATGGTCTTTCCTCGGGCTGGATGGGTGTTCGGTTCAAACGGGCAAAATACGAAACTCCTGGCGCGCTGGCAATCATTGCGGGTCCGGATCAAGCACCAGTCATGGCATACTCTCCCGCAGACGCCTGCTTTTCGTGAACGGTTGCTGTGACCACGCCGAGTGCCCGCTACGCTGCTGACCTGACTGACGGGGGGTTCCTTGAGGACTCGGCGCAACAGGCTGCCGTGGTGGCGCTGGATCAGCTCTACCATCAGCTATTGGCCGAGCGCGGCAAGTCGTCCCATGGGCTCAAGGGCCTATTCTCTCGCCGATCGCGTCAGCCCGCGGTCGTTCCGGGGCTTTATCTCTGGGGTGGCGTTGGCCGCGGCAAGACCTATCTCATGGATACCTTCTACGAGTGTTTGCCGGCCTCCATCGGCAAGCGTCGGGCGCATTTCCACCGATTTATGCAGTCCGCCCACGAGCGTCTTCGGGTGCTTCGCGAACAGCCGGATCCCTTGCGCCGTCTGGCCGATGAATGGTCACAGGAAGTCCGCGTCCTGTGCTTTGACGAGTTTTTTGTCAGTGATATCGCCGATGCAATGATTCTCTCCGGGTTGTTGCATGGCCTGGTGGAGGCGGGCGTCACCCTGGTGGCGACCTCGAATGTTAGTCCATCCGGGCTCTACGAAGGCGGTTTGCAGCGGGAGCGGTTTCTCCCGGCCATCGATTTGCTTGAGCGCACGACCCGGGTGCTGAATGTCGACGGGGGCACGGACTACCGTTTGCGTCTACTCAGCCGTGCGCCGATCTACCATGTGCCAGCAGACGCCCGGGCAGAAGCGGCCATGGCCAATAGCTTCGAGCAGCTCTGCCCTGAGCGCGAGCATGCCGAGCCCGTTTTAACGATCAACCATCGCCAGATCCCGGCTCGCGGTTTGGGCGATGGCGTGCTGTGGGCCGGGTTTGAGGCGCTTTGTGAGGGCCCCCGCAATACCGATGATTACGTGGAAATCGCCCGGCAGTTTCATACTGTCCTGATTTCCGGGGTGCCGATCCTGGACCGGGAGTGCGAGGACGCGGCCCGGCGCTTCATTGCCCTGGTCGATGAGTTCTATGATCACGGCGTCAAACTCATTCTCTCAGCGACGGCGGATGTCGACTGGCTATATCGCGGGTATCACCTGCGATTCGAGTTTCGTCGCACGGTGTCGCGCCTGCAGGAGATGCAGTCATACGAATACCTGGGCAGTCCGCACCGACCCTGAGCATTTGTCCCCAAAGCCTGTGGATAACTCTGTGGACTATCGGGGGGATGAACGCTGCAAGCGTTGTTATGACAAGGGTGCTGTTAGATCGGCTAATTCTTAACCAAAGCATAAAAGCCAATAAAAACAGTCATTTACTAACATACGTGAGCAATCAATAAGTTAGCGCACACATGCAAGATTCTTTGGCTGAAAGATGTGCATAACCGCGTCTGTCAAGCCCTACCGTAAGAGCGCGGCGACGTGCTGTGAGACCCCACGGGACAACGCTCCGAGGTCATAGCCGCCCTCTAGCATTGAGCAGATGTGCCCCCCGCAACAATAATTTGCCACCGCGACCAATTCGTCGGTGATCCAGCCAAAATCGTCGGCCCCCAGGGACAGGCCGGCGAGCGGGTCCTCGGCCGCCGCATCAAAACCGGCGGAAATAATCAGCAACTCCGGATCGAAGTCGATCAAGGCTGCGATGGCCTCGCCATGAAACTGCTGGCGGTAGGCTGCCGAATCCGTGCCTTCGGCCAACGGGAGGTTGAGGATGTTGCCGGGCAGATTGTCCTGGCGACTGCCCGTTCCGGGGAAGAGGGGGTATTGGTGCAGGGAAAGGTAGAACAACCCAGGCATGTTGGCGAACATCGCCTGTGTGCCATTGCCGTGATGGACATCAAAATCGACCACGGCGACGCGCTGAACACCATGGTTGACCTGCGCATGACGGGCGGCAATGGCCACGTTATTGAACAGACAAAACCCCATTGATTCACCAGGCTCGGCGTGATGCCCGGGTGGACGGACCGCACAGAAAACCCGCCGCGCCTCGCCGGTCTGGATGGCATCAACCGCCTGGATACCCGCGCCTGCGGCACGCAGCGCCGCTTCAGCAGAGCCGGGTGAAACCACGGTGTCAGCGTTCAGCTGTGCCCGCCCCTCAAGCGGGACGCAGTCCAGAATGGTCTGGATGTAGTCGATCTCGTGCACCCGGGCGAGGGCCTCTGGTTGGGCAAGCGCCGCTTCGTGGCGCTGGAGGTCGGCAAAGGTCGGGTCATCCAGGCTGTCCAGTACGGTTTTTAGACGCTCGATACGCTCGGGGTGCCCTGGACCGGTGTCATGAGTCAGGCACGCGTCATGAGTTAGCAACCAGGTGGACATCGATTCAGTCGACGCCCGGCACGGCCTGACGAAAACGCACCGCGTAGGGTCCGCCCGGGCCATGCGGGTTCACCATGAGCTCGAAATTGAGGCTTTCATCAGGTTCGTAATCGAAGGTGCCAATGTAGGAGACCCAATCGTCCTCGCGGACCCGTTGCGCCGGGATATCACGGAGGTCTTCACGATCGTCGCGAACCCCGATCTCGACACTGGCCGGCACCGGTTGGCCATCCTGCAATACGGTGATCATGACCAGCGCCTTCGTGCGGCTACGCAGTATTCCATAGCTTTCCGCAACGCTCGGATTCAGCGATCCGGTGGGTATCGCGTTGTAGTGCACCTCGTAGTCATCAAAGGTCTCTGCCCGCTGGGCACTGGCCGTGATCGCCAGTGCGAGGAGCATCAGCGCAGTCGATCGAACCAGAAACCGGTGCATGGTTGTCATGGCCACCTCCCATCAGGCACGACAGATTCGGTAGAGCGCGATTTCCCCGAACAGATTGGGCATGAACCCGCCGATCAGAGGCCGCTTTAGATCATGAGATAACACGCGCCGCTCAATAATGTGAATACCCAGCGCCTCGCAGAGCGCTTCGAAGTCACGAATGGTGCAGAAGTGGATGTTGGGCGTTTCGTACCAAGCGTAGGACAGGGCCTCGCTCATGGGCATGCGCCCGCGTACGGCGATATGCCAGCGCAGCCGGTAATGGGCAAAGTTCGGAAACGTCACGATGCCCGTGCGCCCAACCCGCATCATCTCGCTTAAAAGCTGATCAGGCCGCTGCACCGCCTGGAGGGTCTGGGTCATGATGACCTGATCGAACGCATCGTCTTCAAAATCAGCCAGGCCCTTATCGAGATCGCTCTCAATGACGTTAATGCCATTGGCAATGCTCTGGCTGATCCCTTCAGGGTCAATTTCCAGGCCGTAGCCGGTGGCACGGCGCTGCTCGAACAGATGCCGCAGTAGCAGGCCATCACCGCAGCCAAGGTCAAGCACCCGCTGCCCCTCTTCGACCCAGTTGGCCACGATTTCGAGGTCGGCACGCAGTGGACTCATGCCCCCACCTCCTCGGCCACGCGGTTCATGTACGCGCCAAAGACCTCTTGATAGCGCGGCACCGGCATGAGGAAGGCATCATGACCATGGTCCGCCTCGATTTCCGCGTAACTGACGCGTTTGTTGATATCGAGCAGGGCGCGAACAATCTCGTGAGAGGCAGCCGGTGGAAAGCGCCAGTCGCTGGTAAACGAGGCCACGAAAAAGGGTGCGGTCGTTCGTGCGAGTGCTTTCGACAGATCACCGCCGGTGGCAGCGGCTGGATCGAAGTAATCCAGCGCCTTGGTCATAAGCAAATAGGTGTTGGCATCAAAGCGGTCCACAAAGGACTCTCCCTGGTGGCGCAGATAGCTCTCGACCTCGAATTCAACGCCGTAGTGAAATCCGAACGCGCCGCGTTCGTCGCGACGCTCGCGGCCAAATTTCTCTCCCATGGCGGCTTCGGAGAGATAGGTTATATGCCCGAGCATGCGGGCAAGCATGAGCCCCGTGCGCGGCCGGTCACCGGTCAGTGCGTAGCGGCCTTCATGAAAATCGGGGTCAGAGCGGATGGCTTGGCGCGCGACTTCGTTAAAGGCGATGTTCTGGGCGGACAGACGCGGCGCGGCAGCGATGACGATCGCGTGCCCGATGCGCTCTGGCAGATCGATCGCCCACTGCAGCGCCTGCATACCGCCCAGACTGCCACCCGCCACCGCGGCCCAGCGCTCGATGCCCAGGTGATCGGCAAGGCGTGCCTGGGTGCGCACCCAGTCGCCCACGGTGACGAGGGGGAAGTCGGCACCGTAGGCTTGTCCGGTCGCAGGGTCTTCACTGGTGGGCCCGGTGGAGCCGTGACAGCCACCGAGGTTGTTGCTGCACACCACAAAAAAGCGGTTGGTATCGAGTGGCTTGCCGGGACCGATGCACGCCTCCCACCAACCCGGCTTGCGCGCATCTTCGCTGTCATAGCCCGCGGCATGATGGTTACCGGACAGGGCATGACAGACCAGGATGGCATTCGTGGCGTCGGCGTTGAGGACCCCGTAGGTCTCGTAGGCGAGCGTATAGCCGGGCAGCTCGCGGCCGCATTCGAGCAGGAGCGGCTCGTCGAAGCGGACGGACTGTGGACTGACGCGTCCGACGGAGTCTGCAGGCAGAGTCGCCGCCATCGCTACATCATCAGCCCGGGGGCGATTCGATCAAGCGGCGGGAGCACCAGCATTTTCACCACCTGGATGGCGATGATCGCGGCCAACGGCGAGAGGTCAACGCCGGCAACCGGGGGCAGCACCGAGCGGATCGGCCGGATCACCGGTTCGGTCAGGCTGAGCAAAACCGTGGTCGCCGGGTTGTAATCATTGGGGCTGACCCAGGAGAGGATCGCCCGGACAACAATGGCCACCAGGTAGAGGTTAAGCAGCAGGCTGATCAGTTCTGCGGGTGTGCGCAGCAAAAGGTAGTCCACCCGTGGCGTCACGCCGGCGATCACCATCAACGCGGCAAGCCCCAGCATCTGCAGCAGAATCATCAGGACAACGGCAGACAGATCGATGCCGCCCCAGCCCGGGATCAGCCGCCGGAACGGTGCGAGCAGCGGTTGGGTGATGCGAACGAGGAACTGGGAGAGCGGGTTGTAGAAATCCGCGCGTGCCCACTGGAGCAGGAAACGCAGCATGACCGCCATGATGTACAGGCTAAAGATCGTATCAACGAGAAACGCCAGTGGCGTCGCGAGGTAGCCGGATCCCATGGTTACTGTGCCCCTAGTTCATCGCCGAGCTCGGCGGCTCGGGCCGCTGCTGCGTCAAGCGTGCGTTGATAGACCGCTGCCAGATCGGCGTGTTCGAGCTGCTCTAGGGCGGCTGCGGTCGTGCCACCGGGTGAGGTGACCCGGCGCCGAAGCGTGGCGGGATCTTCGGCACTCTCCAGCGCCATTCGCGCTGCGCCAAGGGCCGTTTCAAGTGTCAGGAGCCGGGCCGTCTCTTCGGTCAAACCGAGCCGTTCAGCGGCCGCCTGCATGACCTCCATGGTCATGAAGAAATACGCGGGGCCACTGCCCGACAGCGCGGTGACCGCATCCATTTGCTGTTCATCGGGCAGCCAGACAACCAGGCCGACGGCGCGCATCGTGGTCTCGGCAAGGTCGCGCTGGTCAGCGGTGGCCATTGGCATTGCGAAAAGCGCCGTTGCACCGGTCTGCACCAGCGCTGGTGTGTTCGGCATGGCGCGTATCACGGGCACGTCACCGCCCAGCCAGTCGGCGATGTCCGTGGTCCGGACGCCAGCGGCAATGGAGATAACGACGCTGCCAGCGTCACGCAGCTGATTGCCCAGATCCCGGGCCACATCAGCCATCGTGTGGGGTTTAACGGCGAGGATGACAGCATCGGCGCCCCGCGCTGCGGTGGCGTTGTCTTCAAAGCCCTGGATGCCGAAATCACTGATCATCTGTTCCCGGCGGTCGGTATCGGGTTCAGCAACCCGCAAGGCGGCCGGCGGGTGACCGTCCGCGATCAGGCCCCCGATCAGGCTACGGGCCATGTTGCCCCCGCCAATAAACGCAATGGTCGTCTCGCTCACGATGACTTCTCCGGTCGGGGTCCGAAAACCGCGGTGCCCAGGCGCACCAGCGTGGCACCCTCGGCCACGGCGGCCTCCAGATCGTTAGACATACCCATGGATAGCGTATCGAGTGTTAATCCCTCGTCAATCAGCTGCTCCTGCAACACGCGCAGTTGCCGAAAAGCCGAGCGCTGCTCGGCAAACGATTCGACCGCTTCAGGCAGCGTCATGAGACCACGCAGCCGCAGTCCCGGTAGCGCGGCAACCGCGTGGGCGAGCTCGCTGACCGCGTTCGGTTTAACCCCCGCCTTACTGGCCTCGCCGCTGACATTAACCTGAATGCAGCACTGCAGCGGCGCAAGGTGCTGGGGGCGCTGTTCGGAGAGGCGCCGGGCGATCTTGAGCCGGTCAACGGCATGCACCCAGTCAAAGCCCTCGGCTGCGGCCCGGGTTTTGTTCGACTGCAAGGCGCCGACAAAATGCCATTCGATCGTCTCATCGGCGAGCTGGGCCCGCTTTTCCACGGCCTCCTGCAGATAGTTTTCGCCGAAGGCCTGCTGTCCGAGGCTCAGGGCGACGCGAATGGCATCCACCGGCTGTCGTTTGCTCACGGCCAGCAGCGCCACGCTCCCTGGCTGACGACCATACTGCGCTTCGGCCGCACGAAGCCGCTGGCGAACGGCATCCAGGCGAGTCGCAATGGGTTCGGATAAATCAGTCATTGCCGGAATGATACGGCTGGAGTGTTCACGGCGTCGAATCTCGAACAGCGCTGGGCAGTTCGACCACCTGCAGCTGCCTCACGCTGGCTGCCAGGTCGGCGCGGTGCTGACCCAGTGCGCTCCATGGCCCGCAGGCAATGATTTGCAGCGACTGGCGAAACTCAGCTGGTGTTTCACTGAGATAACGCCCTAGCAGCTCGAAAACGCTGCCCTCGTAGACGCCCGGGCGGTCATCACGGCCAAGGGCGACGCGTGCGGCCACACCCTGGCGCTCCAGCGGCGCAATGCCCGCGATCGCCCCGTCCGCAAGGGCGGGCACATAAAAGCGGGAGGGCACCAATCGTGCTGGCACACCGTATTGGCCGCCGAGCAAGGCCAGTCGTGTTCGCTCGGCATGGCGCTCGGCAAAGGCAAGGGCAGGCCCAATCCCCAGGTCCTCGCCCAGAATGATCAATGGGCCATCGCCTGACACCTGAATGGCCTCGCCCTGGATGGCTGAGACGTTCGCGATGACGCCTGGTCCCAGGCGTTCGGGCGATAAGGCCCCTGGGACAATGCCCGCCAGCCAGCCTTCCCGCGGGTCGGCATCCCGCACCGGTAGACAGTGTCGGTCGCCCCCTGCGTCCAGCCATAGCCATTGACCTGGCGATGGCGCTGCTCCGTGCCATTCAAGGCGTATGAGTCGCCAGTCGTCGGCTACGGGCGTTGCGTCAATCAGTCGGACGGGGGTCATGCCTCCGCAATCGAATGGACAAGCCGGCCGCCCACCAGGGTATGGCGGACCTGTGCGGAGAATTCCCAGCCAAGGAAAGGCGAGTTTTTGCCGCGGCTGCGCAGGGTTTCTGTGCTGCAGAACCACGGCTTGTTCGGGTCGACCACGGCGATGTCGGCGGGCGCACCCTCGGTTAGACGCCCTGCCTCCAGGCCAAGCAGCCGGGACGGCGCGATGGTCACGGTCGCCAGTGCCTGATGCAGGGAGAGGACCCGGTCCTCGACGAGCCGGAGCACGAGCGCCAGTAGCGTATCAAGGCCAGAGGCACCGGGCGCGGTGCTTGAGAACGGCCCATCCTTGGCATCGCGATCATGGGGCTGATGATCAGAGCACAGGATGCTGATGACGCCCTCAGCGACCGCGCTACGCAGTGCTTCCCGATCAACGATGTCCCGCAGCGGTGGCGCCAGATGGAAGCGCGGGTCGTAGTCCATGGCGTCCTGCTCGGTCAGGAAGAGCTGATGAATGGCCGCATCGGCGCTCAGCGCCCGGTTTTCGCGGAGCGCGCCGGCCAGCAGACGCACGCCGTCTGCGCTGGAGATCCGGCCAAAATGCACCCGGGCACCCGTCGCGCCGGCCACGGCCAGCTGGCGGCCGAGCCCCGCCGTCTCCGCCGCGGCGGGAATGCCTGGCAGGCCCAGTCGCGTGGCGGTTGGTCCTTCGCTGAGGCAGCCCTGGGCCAGCTCCGGATCGACCGGAGTGAGCAGGCCGGGTAGGGAGAAAGTGCTGGCGTAGTCGAGCGCACGGCGCAGAACCAGAGAGTCGGTGACGGGCTGCCCACCATCGCTTAGTGCTGGACATCCAGCGGCGGCAAGCGCGGCCATTCCAGAGAGTTGCTCGCCACCCAGCCCCTGGGTTAAGGCGCCCAAGGGTGCAATGCGTGCGGCACCCGCCATGTCTGCCCGGTGGTTCACGAGGTCCACGACCGAGGGAGTGTCCATGACCGGGTTGGTGTCGGGGGGCATGGCCAGGGTGGTGATGCCACCGGCCACGGCCGCACGGGCCTCACTGGCAATATCGGCTTTGCGGGTGGCGCCAGGCTCGCGCAGGCGCGCGCACAGATCGATCAGTCCCGGGATAACCCAGTGGCCGGCAGCATCCAGGGTGCGCTCTGGCGAGAAGTCGTTCGCCTCGTTGCCGAGCGCAACGACGCGCCCGTCGGCAATCGCCACATCCCCTACTTCATCGCGTTCTGTCGCCGGGTCGATCAGTCGCCCACCGCGAATCAGGATTCGGCTCATGTCGTCTCCCGCGCGTTATCCGGGGCAACGCCCAGCACCATGGTCATCACCGCCATGCGCACCGCGATGCCATTGGTCACCTGATCCAGGATGACTGACCGTGGCCCATCAGCCAGGGCGGAATCGATCTCCACGCCACGATTAATCGGCCCCGGGTGCATGACGATCGCCTCTGGATGTGCGACGGCCAGCCGGGATTCGGTCAGTCCGTAATGCCGGAAGTATTCCGACTCACCGGGTAGGAGGGCCCCCTGCATGCGCTCGCGTTGAAGCCGCAGCGCGATCACGACATCCGCGTCGCGCAGCCCGGCGCTCAGGTCGGTGTAGACCTGCACCCCCAGTGCTTCGACGTCGGCGGGCAGCAGCGTCTTGGGCGCGACCACGCGAATCTCGCCGGCACCGAGGCCGTTGAGGGCATGAATCTGGGAGCGTGCAACGCGGGAGTGCCGAATGTCGCCCACAATGGCGATCCGCAGGGGCTCAAACGCGCCTTTGTGCTGGCGAATGGTAAAGGCATCCAGCATGGCCTGTGTGGGGTGTGCGTGCCAGCCGTCACCGGCATTAAGAACCGCAACGCCCGGGTCGACATGACGCGCGAAGTACTCGGCGGCTCCGCTCTCGCTATGCCGGACCACGAACATATCGGCCTGCATGGCCTGGAGGTTGCGGAGCATGTCGAGCAGGCTTTCGCCCTTGGTCGTTGTGGTATCCACGCTGACGTTCAGTACGTCAGCAGACAGTCGCTTGGCGGCGAGTTCGAAGGTGGTCCGCGTGCGCGTGCTCGATTCAAAGAACAGGTTGATGACGGTGCGGCCGCGCAGCAGTGGAACGGTCTTCACCGACTTGCCGATCACGCCCGAGAAGGACTCGGCTGTATCCAGTATCTGCGTGAGCAGTTGCGGATCGACCCCTTCCGTTGTCAGAAAATGCCGCAACCGCCCCTGATCGTCGAGTTGCACGCTCATGCCGTCGCCTCCTCGATGACGAGGTGTAGCGGATCCGGGCCTCGCAGTTTGACGCGCTGACGGGGCGGCAACTCGATAGGGTGCGCGCTGATGTCGGGCTCGATCGGTAGCTCCCGACCCGGTCGCTCAAGCAGCACGGCGAGGCGGACGGCCGCGGGCCGGCCGTAGTCGAAAATCTCGTTGAGTGCGGCGCGGATGGTCCGGCCTGTGTAGAGAATGTCGTCGACAAGGATGATGATCCGATCGTCGATATCGAGCGGCATGCGCGTGGGTCGTACTTCACTTTGAAGGCCGCCGCGGGCGAGGTCATCCCGGTAAAAGGCGATATCCACCGCGCCAGGCTCACCCGGGAGGCCCAGTCGCTGTTGCAAGGCGTCTGCAAGCCAGGCGCCGCCCTGATGAATACCGACGAGTGCGCATCGCTCGCGGCCCTCAGTCTCAATCAGGGCGCCCACCTGATCGGTCAGATTGGCCAGCAAGGGTTCGATGTCGGGGAGGGAGTTGTTCACAACGACCGCTCACTTATCCAAGTCTCAAGAATAATACGCGCTGCCTCGGCATCGAGCACGTCGGTGCGCTCCCCTCGCGCTTCAAGGGCTTGTGCCGCAGCATGGCTGGATAGGCGCTCGTCAATGCGATGGACACTGCAGCCGCTTCGCCGCGCCAATTCGCCTGCAAACCGCTCAGCGAGACGGGTGCTATCCGAGGCACTGCCATCGTCGTGGTAAGGCATGCCCACAATCAGGGCGTGGGGCTTCCATGCATGGATCAGTTCATCCACCGCCGTCCAGTCCGGTTGTCCGTGCTGACATGGCAGTACAGTCAGGGCGCGGGCATGGCCCGTGATTGTCTCGCCGACCGCCACGCCGAGGCGCCGCTGGCCGGCGTCAAAACCCAGGTAGGTCGCACTGGCGCTGCTCATGGGCGAGCAGTATCCGTCAGCACCCGTGGCGGGACAAGCATGGCCATCGGGCTCAGCGGCGGTGTCCCACCAGACGGCGCTCGATCGCGGCAAAGAGGTCACCGGAGAGGTTGGTTCCCTGCTGGGCATCGATCTCCCGCACGCACGTGGGGCTGGTGACGTTCACCTCGGTCAGGTAGCCCCCGATCACATCGAGGCCGGCAAAGAGAATCCCATGCTCGGCGAGCAGGGGTTTGACCTGTTCGACGATCCACTGCTCACGCTCGGTCAATGGCGAGGCAACGCCACGCCCGCCGGCGGCCAGGTTGCCGCGGCTCTCGCCGGCCGCGGGCATCCGGGCCAGCGCGAAAGGCGCTGGTTCCCCATCGATGACCAGAATGCGGCGATCGCCGTCGCTGATTTCCGGCAGGTAGCGTTGCGCCATGACATAGCGGGTGCCGCGCTCTGAGAGCTGCTCGATGATCACGCTCGTGTTGGGGTCGCCTGCGTAAACCACGAAGATCGCCTCGCCGCCCATGCCGTGGAGGGGCTTCAGTACGGCGCGCTCCTGGGCGTTGATGAAGGCCTTGAGTGGTTCGGCCTGCATTTCAACAACCGTGGGTGTGCAGCATTGGGGGAAATGGGCGATGGCGAGTTTCTCCTGGACATCGCGCAACCCGCTGGGGCGGTTGACGACCAGCGCACCGGCGCGCTCCGCCACCTCAAGAATGTGCGTGGCGTAGACATAGGCACTGTCCACCGGCGGATCCTTGCGCATCAGGATCGCGTCCAGGTTGGCCAGGGGCTCATCCTCGCGCTCATCGAGGGTAAACCAGTCATGGTTGTCGTCGCGCACTGCCAGCCGGGCACCATTGCCATACGCAATGCCGTCTCTTAGGGACAAATCAGCGAGGGTCAGATAACGGATCTCCCAGCCACGGCGCTGTGCCTCCAGCAGCATCGACAGCGTGGTGTCTTTGTACGGCGTGATCCCTTCGATGGGGTCCATGACGACCCCGAGGCGGTAGGCCATGGGTGGCTCCTCTCGCGGATGTTAATAATCGCGTCAGTGTAACGGACGCGCAGCTTTGTGGTTGAGCGCCCAGAGCCCCAGCACTGGACCGGGCAGAAGCCAAAGCGCCACCCAGGGTCCCTGCACGCTCCAAAGATGACTGGTCAGGGCGATCGCGGGGATGGTCAGGCCAAAGCCGATGGCGTTCATGATGGCGAGCGAGGCGCCGACGCGGTGCGTGGGCGCGCTTGCGGAAGCGAGTGCCGAGAACTGTGGTGAGTCAGCGCTAACCGTCAGGCCCCAGACCAGTAGCAGACCGATCAGCAGCACCGGGGGTATGCCAAGGGCGGTGAATATTGGGTAAAGCAGGCAGAGCCCGCCCGAGATGGCCAGCGCCCGGCTGGCCACCCAGCCACTCCCCCGGTCGCGACTGAGCCGGCCACCGATGACACAGCCGAGGAGCCCGATTCCGATGATCATCCAGGAAAGGATCGGCACGGCTTCGGCGGGCGCTCCGAGACGCTCAACTTCTCGGGCCACGAACAGCGGGACCAGCATCCAGACCGCATAAACCTCCCACATGTGCCCGAAGTAGCCTCCGGCCGCTGCCCGAAAGCCCGGCACGCTCAGGGCTTCCAGCCCACTCCGCAGTGCCAGTGGCCCGGCCGTGGGTGGGAGATGCGGGCCGTCTCCCAGGCGCAGAACGAGGCCGCCGCCTACGATCGCGAGGCCGGATGCCCCCAGGAGGACCCCCTCCCAGGGCAGGCCGAGTGTCAGTCCCCGCATGAGATGGGGTGTGGCTGTGCCAAGCGTGAGCATGCCGACCAGCCAGGCCAAAGCAGCGCCCGCGTGGGCGGGCGTCCAGGCGATCACCATTTTCATGCCAAGGGGGTAGATCCCGGCCAGGCAGAGCCCGGTCAGGAAGCGGAGCAGGCTATCCCATGGGGCATGAGCCGCCGTCAGGATGAAGCCCGCGTTGGTGAGCGCGCCGAGCAGGCTCGCCGTGGCGAAAATCCGACTGGCGGAAAATCGATCAGCGAGGCCGGTGGTCGCAAGGACAAGTGTGCCGACGATGAATCCCGCCTGGACGCTCAGCGTCAGCCGGCCAAGATCGCTCTCGCCCAGCCCTAACTCCCCGGCCAATGAGAACCAGACCCCATTGATGCTGAACCACAAAGCGGTGCCGAAAAGCTGAGCGACCACAATCACGGCGAGCGGCCGGCGCCTCAGTCCTGTCATCGTCGGCTCTATCCGAGATCGCCGATGACGGTCTGGATGACCGCAAGCGCGGCGACCGGGGCGGTATCGCTGCGCAGTATGCGGGGGCCCAGGCGAATACGCTGCCAGCCAAGATCCGCGACCCGCTGGATTTCTTCGGGGGCGAGGCCGCCCTCGGGCCCGATCAGCGTGGCGAGCTGTTCGGTGGGCTTCAGGTCGCGGGCGGCTCGGTCACCCTCGGTGTCAAAGATCACACCGGGGAGGCTGTCCACCTCGGCAAGCCCTGCCTCAAGAGAGCACGGCGAATCAATCGAGGGGATGCGATTGCGCCCACATTGCTCACAGGCCGCGATGGCCACCGCCTGCCAGTGGCGCTGCTTTTTCGCCCAGCGCTCGCTGTCCAGCCGGACCACGCAGCGCTCGCTGATTACTGGGATGATGCGGGCGACGCCAAGCTCAGTGGCCTTTTGCATGGCGTAGTCCATGCGCTCGCCCTTACTGATGCCCTGCAGCACGGTGACGGCGACGGGCGCCTCGGCTTCGCGTGGCGTATGAGCGTCGATGCGCGCCTGGGCCCGACGGCGCTGAAGATCGACGAGGGTTGCGGTGTACTCACCACCGGTGCCATCAAAAAGCACAAGCCCGTCACCGCTGCGCAGTCGACGGGCTTGTAGATGTCGAACCGCCGAATCGGGGAGGTCCATGACCGCCCCGATCGGGGGAAGGCCTGTCACAAACAGGCGTGTGGTGGGCTCAGTAGCGATAGTGCTCGGGCTTGAACGGGCCTTCCACCGGGACGCCGATGTAGTCAGCCTGCTCGCTAGCCAGGGTCGTGAGCTTCGCCCCGATCTTCTCGAGGTGCAGACGGGCCACTTCCTCGTCCAGATCCTTCGGCAGCACATACACCTCGTTGCGGTAGCTGCCGTCGTTGTTGAACAGTGCCATCTGGGCGAGCACCTGATTGGTGAAGCTCGCCGACATCACGAAACTCGGATGACCGGTGGCGCAGCCCAGGTTCATCAGGCGGCCCTCGGCGAGCAGAATGATCTTCTTGCCGTCGGGGAAGCGAATGTGATCGACCTGCGGCTTGATGTTCTCCCACTCGTACTGACGCAGGCCGGCCACGTCGATCTCGTTGTCGAAGTGCCCGATGTTGCAGACGATGGCCTCGTTCTTCATGGCCTTCATGTGATCGTGGTTGATCACATTGTAGTTGCCGGTGGCGCTGACGAAGATGTCGGCCTGGCTGGCAGCCTCGTCCATCGTGACCACGCGGTAGCCTTCCATCGCCGCCTGCAGGGCACAGATCGGATCCACTTCGGTCACCCAGACGCTGGCACCCAGTGCCTTCAGACTCTGTGCACAGCCCTTGCCGACGTCGCCGTAACCGGCCACCACCGCGATCTTGCCGGCGATCATGACGTCGGTGGCGCGCTTGAGGCCATCCACCAGCGACTCGCGGCAGCCATAGAGGTTGTCGAACTTGGTCTTGGTCACCGAGTCGTTGACGTTCATGGCCGGGAAGGGCAGCTCGCCGGTCTGCTGCATCTCATAGAGCCGTTTGGCACCGGTCGTGGTCTCTTCAGTGACGCCTTTGATCGCAGCCTGAGTGCGGGCATAGAAGCCGGGCTTTTCCTGCAGCCGCCGACGGATCGCGGCGAAAAGGGCGCGTTCCTCGTCGCTGTCCGGATTATCGAGCACGGAGGGATCCTGTTCGGCCTGGGCGCCAAGGGTGACGGCCAGGGTGGCATCGCCCCCATCGTCAAGGATCATGTTCGGCTCACCATTGGGCCATTCGAGGATGCGGTGGGTGAACTCCCAGTAGTCCTCCAGCGATTCACCCTTGTAGGCGAATACCGGCGTGCCGGCCTCAGCGATCGCTGCGGCGGCATGATCCTGGGTAGAGTAGATGTTGCAGCTTGCCCAGCGGCACTCAGCGCCCAGCGCCTCGAGGGTCTGAATCAGGACCGCCGTCTGAATGGTCATATGAATCGACCCCGCCACGCGGGCGCCTTTCAGCGGCTTTTCATCGGCGTACTTCTCGCGCAGCGCCATCAGGCCGGGCATCTCGGTTTCGGCAATATCCATTTCGCGACGGCCAAACGGGGCCAGGCTCGCGTCGGCGATAATTGATCCAGAAAGCTTAGTCTCAACGACAGCGTTCATGGCTTCACTCCATGTGGTGCAGTCGAGCGCCGTTGTTATTTAAGTCCGGTGTTCGAGCCTCCCCCACCGACGGATGTCAGCGGGGTGCAGCGCTCCTCGAACCCTGGACAGGTATTAGGGGCTAGCGTCCTGCGGCACTGCGCAGGGTTTCCGCCTTGTCGGTCCGCTCCCAGGTAAACGTGGGCTCTTCACGGCCAAAGTGCCCAAAACTGGCCGTTGCCTGATAAATGGGGCGAACCAAATCCAGCATCTTCAGGATGCCATAGGGGCGTAGATCAAAGTGATCCCGCACCAGTTCCACGAGGCGGGATTCGGAGATGCGGCCGGTGCCGAAGGTGTCGACGAAAATCGACATCGGCTCGGCGACACCGATGGCATAGGCCACCTGGATCTCGCACTTGTCCGCGAGGCCGGCGGCCACGATGTTCTTGGCTACGTACCGGCAGGCATACGCCGCTGAGCGGTCGACCTTGGACGGGTCCTTGCCCGAGAACGCGCCACCCCCATGGCGGGCCATGCCTCCATAGGTGTCCACAATGATCTTGCGTCCGGTCAGCCCGCAGTCGCCCACCGGCCCGCCGGTCACGAACTTGCCGGTCGGGTTGATGAAAAATCGGGTCCGGTCACTGATCCAGTCCGCCGGAATCACCGGCCGGATCACCTCTTCCATGATCGCTTCTTTGATGTCGGCCTGGGACACCGTGTCGTCGTGCTGACTGGACAGCACGATGGTATCTACGGCGACCGGCTTGCCGTCCTCGTAGACGAAGCTGACCTGGGATTTGGCGTCGGGCCGCAGCCAGGGGAGGACACCGCGGCGGCGGATGTCGCTATGGCGCTTGACCAGGCGATGGGCATAGGTGATCGGCGCTGGCATGAGCACGTCGGTCTCGCGGCAGGCGTAGCCAAACATCATGCCCTGGTCGCCCGCGCCCTGTTCTTCAGGCACCTCGCGATCCACGCCCTGATTGATGTCCGGGCTCTGCTTGCCAATGGCATTGAGCACCGCACAGGTCGCCCCATCAAAGCCGACCTCGGCGCTGTTATAGCCAATCTCGAGGATGGTTTGACGGGCAAGATCCTCGAGATCAATCCAGGCGCTGGTCGTGATCTCGCCGGCGATGATGACCATGCCGGTTTTCACCATCGTCTCGCAGGCCACGCGGGCATTGGGATCATCCGCAATGATGGCATCCAGCACGGCATCCGAGATTTGATCGGCCACCTTGTCCGGATGTCCTTCGGAAACCGATTCCGAGGTAAAGAGGTACTGCTCGGCCATTGGGGCGGATCGCCTCCGTGTAACGCGCAAAAACTCACGCCAGTGTAGCGTTGGTTGCCTGTTCGCGGGAAGTTCTGGAGAATTACCGGCTTACCGAACCCCGATCTGCCCGCCGGAGATACACCGCTCATGTCCACTCGTCGTCAACTTGCAAACGCCATCCGTGCCCTTTCGATGGACGCGGTCCAGCAGGCCAATTCCGGTCATCCGGGCGCGCCGATGGGCATGGCCGACATTGCCGAAGTGCTATGGAACGACTTCCTGGTTCACAACCCCGCTAACCCGCAGTGGCCCAATCGGGATCGCTTCGTGCTGTCGAACGGTCACGGCTCGATGCTGATCTACTCGCTGCTGCATTTGAGTGGGTACGACTTGTCACTGCAGGCGCTGAAAGATTTTCGCCAACTTCATTCGGGCACACCCGGGCATCCGGAGGTGGGCGATACGCCCGGCGTGGAAACCACCACCGGGCCACTTGGACAGGGCCTAGCGAACGCGGTGGGCATGGCGCTCGCTGAACGACTGTTGGCCGGGCAATTTAACCGGCCAGGGCATTCCGTGGTGGACCACCGGACTTACTGTTTTCTCGGTGATGGCTGCCTGATGGAGGGCATCTCCCACGAGGTCTGCTCGCTTGCTGGCACACTCAAGCTGGGCAAGCTCATCGGGATTTACGATGACAACGGCATTTCGATTGACGGCAAGGTCAGCGGTTGGTTCACCGATGACACGCCCGCACGGTTCCAGGCGTACGGCTGGCATGTGGTGGCCAATGTCGATGGCCACGACGCCGAGGCGGTGCGCGCCGCCCTCGAAGAGGCTCGGGCGGTGACCGACCGGCCTTCATTGATTTGCACCAAAACAACGATTGGCTTTGGCGCCCCGAATGCCTGCGGAACCCATGGCGTGCACGGCGCGCCGCTGGGGGCCGAGGAGATCCAGGCAACCCGCGAATTCCTTGGCTGGGATCACGCGCCGTTCCAAATCCCGCATGCCATTTATGAGGGTTGGGATGCGCGCGCCAGTGGTGCAGCGGCGGAAGCGGAATGGCGTGAGCGCCTGGCTGCCTATCGCACGGCGCATCCCGAACTGGCCGCGGATCTTGAGCGTCGCATGGCCGGTGAGTTGCCAGCGCATTTCGCTGAGCATGCCGAGGCCTTCATCAAGCAGGCGCAGGCGTCTGCAAAAGATGACGCCAGCCGCAAGCACTCGCAGGCGGTCCTGAACGGCTTTGGCCCGCACCTGCCAGAGCTGGTGGGTGGTTCGGCTGATCTCACCGGGTCCAACAACACCTGGTGGGACAGCTGCCGCATGGTCACTGCTGATGAGGCGGACGCCAATTACGTCTCGTATGGCGTGCGCGAGTTCGGCATGACCGCGATCACGAACGGGATGGCGTTGCACGGCGGGCTAGTGCCGTACGCAGGCACTTTCCTTGTGTTTTCAGACTACGCTCGGAACGCGGTGCGGATGGCTGCGCTAATGGGCGTGCGCAGCATCCTGGTCTACACCCACGACTCCATTGGCCTCGGCGAGGATGGACCGACCCACCAACCGATCGAGCAATTGCCCAGTCTGCGTCTGATCCCCAACCTGGATGTCTGGCGGCCGTGCGATCTCACCGAGACGGCCGTGGCCTGGCAGGCCGCGATTGAACGCACCGATGGGCCCAGCGCAATGGCCCTGTCGCGACAGAAATTGCCGCATCAGCCCCGACAGGACGACCAGGTCAGCGACATTCGACGTGGCGGTTACGTGCTGCGTGAGCCAGCCAACGAGCCCGCGGCCATTGTCATGGCGAGTGGCTCCGAAGTGGGCCTGGCCGTGGAAGCGGCGGAAGCGCTGGAAGCGAAAGGCCACGCTGTCCGCGTGGTTTCGATGCCCTGCCTGGAGCGATTCATGGCCCAACCCGCCGACTATCGGGAGTCCGTGCTGCCCGCGTCGGTGCGGTCACGTGTGGCCGTGGAGGCCGCTGCACCGGATAGTTGGCGCGGACTGGTCAGCAGCGACGCTGGACTGGTGGGCCTGAGCGGCTTCGGCGCCTCAGCACCGGGGGACACGGTTTACGAATGGATGGGCCTGACTGCCGCGGCGGTGGTGACGGCCGTTGAATCTCAGTTAGCGGGTTGAACCCCCGCGAGCCAGTACAGCAAGGAAAAGGAGTCTGCGAACATGGCGATTAAGGTAGGAATCAATGGCTACGGCCGCATTGGCCGCAATGTGCTGCGTGCCCTCTACGAGGCGGGTCGCAGCGATGAGATTCGCGTCGTGGCCATTAATGATCTGGGTGATGCCGAGACGAACGCCTATCTCACGCAGGTCGACACGGCTCACGGACGCTTCCCGGGCACGGTAGAGGTCCGCGACGGCAATCTGATCGTCAACGGCGACGAGATCAAGGTGCTCGCCGAGCGTGATCCCGGCAAGCTGCCCTGGGGCGAGCTGGGTGTGGATGTCGTGATGGAATGCACGGGGCTTTTTGCCAGCAAGGAGAAGGCCTCAGCGCATCTCGCCGGTGGCGCCAAAAAGGTCCTGATTTCGGCCCCGGCTGGCAAGGCTGTCGACGCATCTGTCGTCTATGGGGTGAACCATGACGTGCTGCGTGCCGAGCATACGGTGGTCTCTAACGCCTCTTGCACCACCAACTGCCTCGCGCCGCTGGTCAAACCGCTCAACGATGCCATCGGTCTCGAGCAGGGCCTGATGACCACCATCCATGCCTACACCAACGACCAGGTGCTGACCGACGTCTACCACAGCGATCTGCGCCGCGCGCGCAGCGCCACCATGTCGCAGATTCCGACCAAAACCGGCGCAGCTGCCATGGTCGGGCTGGTGCTGCCAGAGCTCGACGGACGGCTCGATGGCTATGCCATGCGCATTCCAACGATCAACGTCTCGAGCGTCGATTTGTCGTTCATCGCCTCGCGGGATACCTCAGTGGACGAAGTCAACGCTGTGTTGAAAAAGGCCGCCGACGGTCCCTTGAAAGGGGTGCTGGCTTACAGCGATGGTCCCTACGTCTCGGTGGACTTCAACCACGATCCCCACTCCTCCACGTTTGATGCCACCCTGACCAAGGTGAGCGGTCGGCTGGTTAAGGCTTGCGCCTGGTACGACAACGAGTGGGGCTTCTCGAACCGGATGCTCGATACCAGCGTGGCGATGATGAAGGCCCAGTAATGGCGGTACGCACACTGGATGATGTCGAGCTCGACGGTCGTCGGGTTCTGGTGCGCGAAGATCTGAATGTGCCACTCAACGACGGCGCGATTACCGACGATGCCCGGCTTCGGGCTGCGCTGCCGACGCTTCAGCGTTTGCTGGCAGCCAATGCCCGGGTGATGGTCATGAGCCATCTCGGGCGACCTGAGCCTGGTCAGTTTGACCCAGCCGCATCGCTTGCGCCGGTGGCCGCGCGTTTGGGCGAGCTGTTGGGGCGTGAGGTGCCCGTGGTGCGCGAGTGGCTGGACAGCGAGGTGGCCCCCGTGCCGGGTGCGCTCGTGGTCTGCGAGAACGTGCGCTTCAATGCGGGTGAGACCGAGGACGACGAATCATTGTCGCGACGTATGGCTGCGCTCTGCGACGTCTTCGTGATGGACGCCTTTGGCACGGCCCACCGTGCCCAGGCCTCCACCCACGGAGTCGCCCGCTTTGCGCCGGATGCGGTCGCCGGGCCTCTGTTGGCCGCTGAGCTCGAGGCCCTCGGCAAGGCACTCGCCGCGCCAGCGCGGCCGCTGGTGGCCATTATTGGCGGCTCAAAAGTGTCAACCAAGTTAACGGTGCTGGAGCAACTCACCGATCGAGTGGATCAGCTGATTGTGGGGGGTGGCATCGCCAACACATTCATTGCCGCAGCGGGGTATTCGGTCGGCCGCTCTTTGATGGAGGTGGATCTGGTGGACACAGCCCGTGCGCTGATGGACAAGGCAGCATCTGCTGGCAGCGAGATCCCCATCCCGGCGGATGTCATTGTGGCGACCGAGCTGAGTGATCATGCCGTACCGCGGGTGGCAGCCGTGGACGACATTAACGCCGATGAAATGATTCTCGATGTCGGCCCAAAGACCGCATCGGCCTATGCTGAGCGCCTGCGACAGGCGGGCACGATCGTCTGGAATGGCCCGGTGGGCGTATTCGAAATCGACGCCTTTGGCGAGGGCACGCGCGCACTGGCCGAGGCGATCGCCGAGAGCCCCGGATTTTCAATTGCCGGGGGCGGTGACACCTTAGCCGCCGTGTCGAAATACGGTGTGGCCGAGCACATCTCCTACATCTCCACGGGGGGTGGGGCGTTTCTCGAGTTTCTTGAGGGACGCACGCTGCCCGCTGTGGCGATTCTTGATCAGTAACAGGACATCGTTATGACGCGTCAGACCAAGATTGTTGCCACCCTCGGTCCCGCAACCACGACCGAGTCCGCCCTCCAGGCCATTGTCGAGGCCGGCGTCGATGTCGTCCGAATGAATCTCTCTCATGGTGATCATGACGAGCACCGTGAGCGCGCTCGACTGTTGCGGGAGGCCGCCCGTAACGCCGGTCGCGTCGTGGGCATGCTGTGTGATCTGCAGGGCCCGAAGATTCGTATCGAACAGTTCGCCCGCGGGTCGGCCGAGCTGGAAGAGGGCGCGGCGTTCTTTCTGGATCCCGCCTTTGATGGCGCGGCGGGTACGGCCGAAGGCGTTGGTGTGGCCTACAAAGGGCTGCCTGAAGACGTGAATGCGGGCGATATCCTGCTGCTGGCGGATGGCCTCGTGCGACTGCGCGTTGAGCGTATTGAGGGCACGCGGATCCACACCCGTGTGGAGACGGGTGGGATGCTGTCCGATCGCAAGGGCATTAACCGCCTGGGTGGTGGGTTGTCCGTTCGGGCGCTCACGGACAAGGACCGGAACGACATTAAACTGGCGGCCGAGCTGGAGGCCGACTACGTGGCGGTGTCTTTCCCACGCGATGGCGCCGATCTCGATGAGGCCCGCGAGCTACTGCGCGGCGCTGGTGGCCACGGGGGCGTTGTGGCGAAGATCGAGCGCCATGAGGCCGTTGAGTCACTCGGCGAGATCATGGACGCCGCCGATGCCGTGATGATCGCCCGCGGTGACTTGGCCGTCGAGATTGGCGACGCCGAGCTGCCAGGTGTGCAAAAACGCATCATGCGCATGGCGCGTGAACGGGATTGTGTGGTGATTACCGCCACGCAAATGATGCAGTCCATGGTGGACAGCCCCATGCCGACCCGGGCCGAGGTGCTTGATGTGGCCAATGCCGTGCTGGATGGCACCGATGCGGTCATGCTCTCCGAGGAGACGGCGGTGGGCCAGTATCCCGCAGAGACCGTCGCTGCCATGGCGCGTGTCTGCGTTGGGGCAGAGGCCTACGCGGATGAGTCGCGCCCCACGGACGTCGCCCGCCGGAGCCCCCATTTCGATCGCATTGACGAGGCGATTGCGAAGACGGCGATCACGGCCGCGAATACCTTGGGCGTCAAAGCCATCGCCGCGATGACTGAGTCGGGGGCAACCACCATGTGGATGTCTCGGATTGGTACGGACATTCCCATTTACGCGCTCTCAGAGCAGCCGCGCACGCGCACCAAAATCACCCTGTATCGGGGTGTCCACCCGATCAGTTTTGACCCGACCATGCGCGAGCATGAGGCCGTGAATCGCGAGGCCGTTGAAGAGCTGACCCGGCGTGGTGTCGCCAGTGGCGACGATCTGGTTCTGATTACCAAAGGCGACCTGGCGGGCGTCCGCGGCGGGACAAATGCCATGAAGGTAGTTCGCGTTAACGAGATTCTCTAGCGGCTGTCGCCGCAGAGCCGGTCGCGTGCCTCGCGGTACTTGGCCGCGGTCTGCTCGATAATGACCTCGGGTAGCCGCGGCGCCGGCGCGGTCTTGTCCCAGTCGAGCGTATCCAGATAATCCCGAACGAATTGTTTGTCGAAACTCGGTGGTGAGCTGCCGGGTTGGTAGGCATCGGCTGGCCAGAAGCGGCTGGAATCGGGTGTGAGCGCCTCATCAATCCACACAAGATCGCCGGTGGCATCCAGGCCAAATTCGAATTTGGTATCTGCAATGAGGATGCCGCGATCGCGGGCATAGGTGGCGGCTTCGGTATAGAGCGCGAGTGTGATCGCCCGCAGTTGTTCAGCCAGCTCACGGCCCAGGGCCTTGATAACGGCATCAAACCCGACGTTCTCGTCGTGGTCGCCTGCCGCTGCTTTGGTGGACGGGGTGAATAACGGCTGTGGTAGCTGGTCGGCTTGGCGTAAGCCGCTTGGCAGATTGATGCCACACAGGCTGCCGTGGGCCTGGTAATCCCGCCATCCCGAGCCGATTAGATAGCCCCGGGCGATGGCCTCGAAAGGCAGTGGCGATACCCGCCGGACTAGCGACGCGCGCCCGGCCACTTGCTCGCGTTCCGCCGGATCGCTTAATACCGCCTCAAGGGGCCGATCCAGGCACTGATTCGCGATGCGGCCGCCAAGGCGCTGGAACCAAAAGTTAGAGACCTGATTAAGAACCGCTCCCTTTCCTGGGATGGGATCCTGGAGCACCACGTCAAACGCCGAGAGCCGATCGCTGGTCACCACGAGCAGCGCGTCATCATCGACCGCGTAGACATCCCGGACCTTGCCGCGCTGGAGCAGCGTCAGACTGCTCAGTTCGCTCTGGTACAACTGCTCGGGGCCCACGGCCAACTCCTTCGGTGCCTGGCAAACGTGAAAGCGGTGATCATAGCAGGCGGGATGCGTTTCACCAGGACGCGGCTTTCAGTCGCTCTTCTTGATCTGCGAAAAGGCCGCCAGGGCCGCCTGCCGACTGGCTTTAAGGTCGACCATGGGGTGTGGGTAATCCACGCCAAGCGTGATGCCTGCGGCAGACAGCACGGCCTGAGGTGCCTCCCAGGGCGCCTGTCGATGTTTTGCCGGTAGGCGGCCGAGTTCTGGGATCCACCGCGCGATGTACGTGCCTTCGGGATCGAACCGCTCGCCTTGACGCACGGGGTTAAAGACCCGGAAGTAAGGCGCGGCATCGGCACCGCTACCCGCAACCCATTGCCAGCCCAGGCTGTTACTGGCCAGGTCCGCATCGACCAGAGTGTCCCAGAACCAGGCCTCGCCGGCTTGCCAGGGCAGGCGCAGGTTTTTCACCAGAAACGAGCCAACCACCATGCGCACGCGATTGTGCATCCAGCCCGTACTGTAGAGTTCGCGCATGCCGGCATCGACCAGCGGGATGCCGGTCTCGCCGCGCTGCCAGGTCGCAAGCAGCTGATCATCCGGGTCGTCCTGCCAGGGGAAATCGGCAAATCGCGGGTTCAGCGGATAATCCGGAAAGTCCGGGTGGTGAAACAGCACGTGATGCGCGAATTCACGCCAGCCAATCTCTGAGAGGAAGCGTTCCGCACTCTCCAGAAGGCCGGGTTCTGTCGCGGGATTCGATCGCGCCAGCCGGCTCTGAACCGCCTGCCAGACCTGCCGGGGGCCGATCTCGCCGGCGTGTAGATGCGGCGAGAGCCGTGAAGTGCCCTCGACCGCAGGCCAGTCTCTGCCAGACTCATAAGCCGTCACCGTCTCATCCAGAAACGTTGTCAGGCGCTGATGTGCGCCGGCTTCACCCGGCTGCCAGGTGGCCCGTAATCCCGCGGCCCAATCGGTAGCGGGCAGCAGGTTCAGCGCTGCCAGTGGGGTCGACGCCGGCGTCGATATAGGCGCAGTAAGCGCTGGCGTCGGCATCGGGGCATCGGGGTCGGCCTGGCGCCGAGCCGCGCGCCAGAACGGAGTGAATGCCTTGTAATCACCGCCGGTGCCGGTTTTGATCGTCCAGGGCTCATGCAGCAGCGCCGCGTTATGGCTGTGAACGCTTAGTCCCCGCGCCTGGAGCGATTGTTTGATGTGCTTGTCACGCTCGATGAATGCTGGGTCATAGAGACGATTCCAGTGCACCGCCTCCGCACCTGTCTCGTCGATCAGTGACTCGAGCGTCGCGAGTGTCTCGCCGCTGCGGATAATCAGCGTGAGGCCATGTTCCGCCAGGGCGCTGGATAGCGCCGTGAGGCTGTGGTGGAGCCACCATTGGCTGGCAGCGCCTGGCGCCCAGTCGCCCGCCTCGCCGGGCGCATGGATATAGACTGGGATGACGGGGCGACCATCACGGGCCGCCGCGCTCAGGGCCGGGTTGTCGGCAAGGCGCAGATCGCGCCGGAACCAGCAGATCGCCGCAGACATTCGGGTAGGTCCTTTCCAGATCAGGGAGCTAATGGCGGAGCGCCATGGTCAACCCGTAAGATTGTACCCATCGAATTTAACGGCCGCACGAGGCAGGCATATGAGCGAATCGATCGCGCAGACAGGCAGAGTGGCCATGATCACCGGGGCAAGCGCCGGCATTGGCCGTGCGTTAGCTATTCGGCTGGCTGAAGCGGGGTGGCAGGTTGCGCTGTGCGCGCGTCGCGAGGAGACACTGCGCGCCGTGGCCGAGGACAACCCGGCCCTCGCCGAGCGACTGCATCCATTCCCCCTGGATGTGACTGATCCTGCGGAGAGCGAAGCGGTTTTCATGGCGGTCGAGGCTGATTTGGGCGAGGTCGATACGCTGATTCTGAACGCCGGGGACTATGACCCGATGCCGCTCGATGATTTTGATCCGGGCCTTTTTCGTCGGCTGGCGGAAGTGAATTACCTGGGCACGATCAACGGCGTGGGCGCGGCGCTGGGGCCGATGCGGGCCCGCCGACGCGGCCAGATTCTGGTGACAGCCAGCCTCTCCGCCTATCGGGGCCTGCCCCAGGCCGCGCCCTATGGCGCCAGTAAGGCCGCCGTTTTAAACATGGCGGAGTCGCTGCGCCCCGCCTTGGAGGGTACCGGGGTGTCACTGCGGGTCATCAACCCGGGATTTGTGAAAACCCGCTTGACCGAGAAAAACCGCTTCAAGATGCCGCAGCTGATCACACCGGAGCAGGCCGCGGATTATATTCATCGCGAGATCGATGCCTCGGGCTTCGAGATTTTCTTCCCCAAGCGGTTTGCCTGGACGCTGAAAGTCCTGCGGCTGCTGCCCTACCGCCTCTACTTCGCGCTTACCCGGCGCATGGTTCAGCCATGAGTGCGCTGGCCCGCTACGGTGAGTTCTTTGCTGAACTGCAGCCCGCTGATCTTGAGCGTCTGGATGTGGCGTTCATCGAAAACGCCCGGTTCAAGGATCCATTCAACGATGTGACCGGCCTGGCGGGGATTCGGCGGGTGTTTGAGCACATGTACGCCAATACCGCGATGGCGCGGTTCGAGGTGCTGGAGTCGGTGGGCGATGATCGGCTGGGTTATCTGCGCTGGCATTTCCATTTCCGTTTGAAGCGGGATCGCACCGACCGGGCACCCGTCGAGGGGGTCTCCCGCGTGGTGTTTGCCGAAGACGGGCGAGTGCGTGAGCACATTGATTACTGGGATGCCGCGGGTGAGCTTTACGCGCAATTTCCCGTGCTGGGTGCGTTGATGCGGGGCCTGCGGCGCCGGTTATCCTCGGAGTCGGCAAGTCGCGCGGGCTAGCTCGGCTCGCCTTCCATGTCGTGGACGCGGGCTCGCGTGGCCACTTGCGCTCGACGATCATGCGGGAAGCGCCACATGAGCGCAGTGGCCCCGAGCTTGAAGGCAATGGGAACCGCCCCGTAGAACAGGGCTAGGGTCAGGGTGCCCTCCCGGTCATCGATGTTGGTCGCGTCAAAACCCAGGAGCTCAAGCATCGGAAAGGCAATGCCGACAGCGAGCGCCAGCGCGAGTTTGGTGGCCATGTTCCAGATTCCGAAATACAAACCCGTGCGCCGCCCCCCGCCACCGGCGGTGTCGAGGTCGACCAGATCAGCCTGAATGGCAGCGGGCAGGGCCATGTCCACCGCGACACCCACGCCGGAGAGCAAGCAGATCACCAGAAACGCCCAGGTGTCCCCGGGGCCGAGAAAGGGCACAAACGCAAAGACCAGCGAGGTCCAGAGCATCGATAATGCCCAGGCGCGGTGTTTGCCAATTCGCCGCGACAGCCACAGCCATCCAGGCAGCGCGGCAATGCCGGTGACGAAGTAAATCAGTAACAGGGGGCCGGTCCACGCCTCGGCCATCAGGACATGCGCCACGAACAGCGTGAACAGGGAAGCGGGCAAGCCGTTTGCCAGTCCGTTCATGACATAGGCGAGGAGCAAGCGCATAAAGGGGCGATTGGCTCGAATCAGTGCCCAGCCAGCCCGCCAGCCCACAGGGTGACCCGTGAAGCGGTATTCCGGCACCCGCCAGACCGTAATCAGTACGGCGATGGGCAGCGCAATGACGAGCAGCCAGGCCAGCCCGGCGAGGGTGGCGGCATCCGCGCGGCCCGTGCCTAACAGGGTGGGCCAGGCAATCGCCAGCAGCGTGCCGGCCAGCATGAACCCCTCCCGACTGGCGGTCAGGCTGGCACGTTTGTCATAGTCCTCGGAGAGTTCGGCCCCCCAGGCCGTGTAGGGCAGCGACATGAGCGTCCAGCCCAGGTAGGCCGCGAGGCCCCAGCCGAGCAGGTAGGCTAGCCCAACATCGGTGGGCGGGCGGAACAAGGCCCAGGCGCTGATTAACAACAGGGGCATGCCGGCGACGATGAGCGGCCGGCGCCGCCCCCAGCGGGTATCGAGTCGATCCCCCAGGCTGCCAATCAGCGGATCCGTGATGACGTCCCACAACCGGGCCACCAGCAAGGCAGCCCCCACAGCCGCGAGGCCCAGCGTCTCGCCGTAAAAGCCAGGCAGAAAGACGTACATCGGCACGCCCATCACCGCCAGTGGCAGCGCCGGCAGGCCGTACAGCAGAAGTCGGCCTCGGTTCAGGGCTACGGCCGACGTAGCAGAACCCGCTTGACGTCGATGGTACCGGTGCAAAAGCCCGCGTAGCAGTAGGCGAGATAGTAGCGCCACATATTAATGAACCGCTGATCAAACCCCAGGCGCTGAATCTCGGGGAGCGCACGCACGAAGCGCGCATCCCACTGCAAGAGTGTCGTCGCGTAATGCTGACCGAGCCCCGTGGACTCCATGACTTCGAGGCCGGCGTTATGGCTCTCATCAGCTAGTCTGAGTGGCGTTGGCAACATGCCGCCGGGGAAGATATAGCGCTGAATGAAGTCCGGCGAGCGGCGGTATTCCTCAAACCGGTCTTCGGCGATCGTGATGCCATGCAGGCCGATGTGCCCGCCGGGCTTGACCCGGTCGTGGAGCATACGGAAGTAAGCGGGCCAGTATTGCTCACCGACCGCTTCGAGCATCTCAATGGAGACGGCATGGTCATAGCGACCCGTGGTGTCGCGGTAGTCTTCGAGGCGAAGGTCCACCAGGCCGGATAACCCAGCGTCCTGGACTGACCGGCGAGCCCACGCGAGCTGTTCAGTGGAGAGTGTCAGGCCGGTGACGCGGGCACCGCGCCGGGCCGCCTCGATGGCAAATCCGCCCCAGCCGCATCCCACTTCCAGAATGTGATCGCCCGGGCGGACCTGCATGACGTCGAGCAGCTGTTGGTACTTGAGCCGCTGGGCTTCCTCCAGGGGCTGATCCGGGTGCGCGAACACGGCCGCCGAGTAGGTCATGGTCTCGTCCAGCCAGTGCCGGTAGAACTCGTTTCCGAGGTCGTAGTGCGCGGCGATGTTGCGGCGGCTGCCGCGCTGGTGGTTGCGACGGCCGCGATGGTGTAGCGCCAGGCGCAGCCGATGCATCCAGTTTGGCTCCATGCGCTGAGCGAAGGCATCTTCGTTCCGCAGCATGAGCTCAAGCAGATGGGCGGTATCCGGGCTGCTCCATTCACCGGCCATGTAGCTTTCGGCGAATCCCACGGAGCCTCGGGTCAGGATGCGCGCGATCATTCGCACCGGGCGATGCAGGCGTATAACACCCGTAGGCCCAGCCTCCGGGCCCTGAATGACAAAGGGCTCACCGTTGGGCAGCTGGCCTTCCATGCGGCCGCGTCGCAGCCGGGTCAACCAGCCAATCAGGACGCGTCCGGCCAGGGGCAGCGGAGAAGGCAAGTCAACCATTGCCTGCTGCGTGCTGCTGTTCATCGGCTGATCTCCGTGTCAGGTGGCGCCGGTTTGGGATGGTATCGACCACCCCGGAGCCAGATCTTGAGGGCCTGCCAGTGAATGGCAGCGATCACCTTCGCAGTCATTAAGGGTACCGCCAGCGCGGCGTGGAGCAAGCCCCCATCACCACTCGGCCGTCGCTCGCCCGATTGGACAGCGATGAGCGCCGGTGTATCCGGGGCGTCTTCGGCATGCCAGTTCACGGTCACGCCATAGCGCGCGCTAGGTGGCTGGACACGGAATTGATAGTGCCCCTCGCGTGGCAGGAAGGGCGAAACATGAAAGACTTTTCGAGCCTCATCACGCAAGGGCGCCGCAAGCGCTGCCCCTTCATTATGCAACAGGTAACCGTGCCACTGACCGAACGTATTGCGTACCTCGCAGAGCACCCCGAGGAGCCGGCCGTCGGCGTGATGACAGAACCAGACGGACAGTGGGTTGAAGACGTATCCGAAGACACGCGGATAGCACAAAAGCTGCACTGGCCCACCGGCCAGGTCGATACCGGCCTCGGCGAGCTGCGCATCAATCCAGGGCCTGAGTGCGGTGCCGTCCTTTGGCCCGTGATCCTGGTCATGGAAGCTGATCAGATTGAAGCGGTTGTGCGAAAAAAACCGGCGTGATCGATCCGCTTCGTCAAGCCGATCCAGATCCAGTAGCAGGCTAAAGACCCGATAGCGGAACTGGTAGCGCGGCTTGATCCGTCGTTCGTGGAACAGCGTGCCGCGGTAAAGCGTCAGTGCCTCGGCCACGGCGCTCATGGGGTGGCGGTTGCGCCAGCGACTGGGCGCTCAGGCTCCGCCATGACCTCGGATTCTGTCGCTGGCGCTGACTCCGTCCACGCGGGCGGTGCACCCAGTTGTTCCGCGACCCTGACGGCGCTGGCAAAGGCATCCTCATGAAAACCGTAGCCGTGGTAGCTGCCGCAATACCAAATTCGGTCGGTGCCCTGGATGGACGGCAGATCGATCTGCGCGGTCATGGCCGCTTGATCGAAGACCGGGTGGGCGTAGGTCTGGCGGTGGATGACATGGGCTGGGTCTGGCGCCTCCAGTGGGTTGAGGCTGACCAGCACATCGGTGTCCGTGGCCAGGTTCTGCAGTCGGTTCATCCAGTACGTCACTGACACTGGATCGTGGCCGTCGGCCCGCCGTGTGGTCAGGTGGTTCCACGACGACCAGACGGCGCGCCGACGCGGCATCAGCGCCGTATCGGTGTGCAGCCATGCTGCATTGTCCTGGTAACCGAATGCCCCAAGGACCTGCTGCTCGGCGGTACTGGGCCCGTCCAGCATGTCGAGGGCCTGGTCGGCATGGGCCGCCACGACCACCGCATCAAAGTCGCCGAGCTCACCGTTGTCTCCGCTCAGGCGAACGCCACTGGCGGTGCGCACGATCGAGCGCACCGGGCTGGCGGTTTCGATGCGCTGAATTGCATCCCGCATGCGGGCGATGTATTCGCGGCTGCCGCCAGTGACTGTTCGCCACTGTGGCCGATCACGCAGTTGGATCAGGCCGTGATTGTGGAAAAAGCGCAGGAACGACCGGGCCGGAAAGCGCAACATGACATCCTGCGGGCAAGACCAGATCGCGGCGCTCATCGGCAGCAGGTAGTAGCGCCGAAAGGCCTCTCCCATGCCGAGCTCATCCAGCAGTTCACCGAGGGATTGGCGATGCCCGGTGCCGGCCTCGAGTCGCGCGTTGGCCGCACGGTTAAAACGCAGGATGTCGCGGACCATGCCGAGGAAGCGCGGGCGAAAGAGATTGCGGCGCTGGGCAAAAAGCGTTCCCAGACCGCTGCCGGCGTATTCCAGGTCAATGTCGGTGGCCGCGAAGGCAAACGACATGTTCGATTCCTGGGTCGGCACGGCCAGATGACGAAAGAGGGCGCTGAGCTGCGGGTAATTGGGCTCATTGTAGACGATGAACCCCGTGTCGACGGGGACTGGGCCCTCCGGGAGGTCACACTCCACCGTATGGCTGTGGCCGCCCAGGCGCTCGTTGGCCTCAAACAACGTGACATCGTGCTTTCTAGCCAGCATCCAGGCTGCCCCGATACCGGCTACGCCGGCACCCACCACGGCAATTCTTCGAGGTTCCATGCACCACCTGTTCAGTTGATTCAGCCGCGTATTGTACAGGCTTGGTGCCCCGCGAGTGGCGGGTTATCTTGTCAGTCTTTAATGCACAACATCCATTGCCACGGGAGTGCGGTGTGACTGCCAGCCAACGTGAATTTGTGCCACTGGCCATTGCGATCCTGACGGTTTCGGATACGCGGGTTCAGGCGGATGACCGCTCGGGCCAGACCTTGAGGGATTTGGCTGAAGGCGCTGGGCATCATGTGGTGGAGCGCGAGATCGTGATTGACGATCGCTATCGCATTCGGGAGGTGGTGTCGCGCTGGATCGCGGACGCGGCCGTGCAGGTCGTGCTCGCCACCGGGGGCACTGGCTTCACGGCGCGTGACGTCACACCGGAAGCCGTTCGGGTGTTATTTGATCGTGAGATTCCTGGATTTGGCGAACTGTTTCGACAGATCTCACGCGAGAAGATTGGGACGTCCATGCTCCAGTCGCGGGTCGTGGCCGGTGTGGCCAATGCCACCCTTGTGGCCGCGCTGCCGGGCTCGCCAGGGGCTTGCCGGGATGGCTGGGAAGGCATCCTGGCCGACCAACTCGACGTTCGCCATCGGCCCTGCAATCTCGCTGAGCTGGCCATCGGGGCCTGAGCACCATGGTGTCTGCTCAGCGCCGGCCGCGGGGAGAAACCCGTCGCCAGATTCTCCGCCTGGCGGCCCGCTGGTTGCAGCAGCGGGGCTATCACGGCTTTACCTTCGCCCAGATCGCCGATGCGCTGGAAATCCGCAGTAGTGCGGTGCATTACCATTTCCCCGCCAAGGATGATCTGGTGGCGGCGGTGTTCGCCCGCTACCGGGCCAGCTTTGCCTGGTGGTCGCAGCAGCCCGTGCAGGTCCAGGCCAGCCCGGCCACGCGTCTTGAGCGGTTTCTGGATCTCGAGGCACGCAGCGCTGATAACGAACAGGTCAGTCCATTGGGCGTCGCGGGGGTGGAATATGCGAGCCTGCCTGCGGCGGCCTGCAGCGAGGCGGAGGCCTTTCGCGATGATCTGGTGGCGTGGCTGGCCACAACGCTGGATGCCGGTCGTGAGGCCGGTGAGTTTGGCTTCGTCGGTGAGCCCCGCGACCAGGCACGGCTGGTAATCGCCGCAGCGCAGGGCGCGCTGCAGCTCGCCCGGGTGCATGGGGTTCGCGATTTCCACGCCGTACGGCGAGCCATGCTGGGGAATCTGCTAACATTTCGCGCATGCAAGACCTCGTAATCGCTCCCTCTATACTGGCCGCCGATTTCGCTCGTCTGGGCGACGAGGTGGATCAGGTCCTCGCTGCTGGTGCGGACTGGGTTCACTTTGATGTGATGGACAACCACTACGTGCCGAATCTCTCCTTCGGTCCGGTGATCTGTCAGGCATTGCGCCGCCACGGCGTTACGGCGCCCATTGATGTGCATCTCATGATCCGGCCAGTGGACCGGATCATTCCCGATTTTGCGGCCGCCGGGGCCAGTCTGATCAGCTTCCATCCCGAGGCCAGCGATCATGTCGATCGCACGCTTCAGCTCATCCAGGAGCAGGGCTGTCAGACAGGGCTTGTGTTCAACCCCGCAACGCCGCTGGATTGCCTGCGTTATGTCCTCGATAAGGTCGATCTTGTCCTTTTGATGTCGGTGAACCCGGGTTTTGGCGGGCAGACATTCATCCCGGGCACATTGGCCAAGCTTGAGGAGGCACGAGCGCTCATTGACGCCCACCCCCGAGACATTCGTCTGGAGGTTGATGGGGGCGTTGGCCCGGGGAACATCGCCGATATTGTCGCCGCGGGTGCGGATACCGTTGTCGCTGGCTCGGCCATCTTCGGCCAGCCAGATTATGTCGCAGTCATTGAGCAGATGCGCTCACGGGCGGCATCGGCCACCCCGGGACGGAGAGGCGCGTGACCCTGTTCATGCCGGACGCCGTGCTTTTTGATCTGGATGGCACGCTGGTGGATAGCGCGCCGGATTTAACAACGGCGGTTAACCGCATGCTGACGGAGCTGGGGCGGGCCGCGATCACCGAGTCCCGGGTGCGGGAGTGGATTGGGCATGGTGCGCGGCGGCTCGTGGCCCGCGCGCTGGCCGGCCAGCGAGATATTGTCACGGAACCGCCCGAGACCGAGGCGGCGATGGCGCGTTTTTTTGTGCACTATCACGCCTGCCTGGTCGATACGACGATTTTATACCCCGGGGTCAGAGAGGCCCTGCTTGAGTTGCAGGCCATGGGCCTTGCGATGGGGCTTGTGACCAACAAGCCGGAGGCATTCACGACGCCGCTGGTCAGCGCATTGGGCCTGGATCCCTTCCTCTCAGTGAGTGTCAGTGGTGACACCCTCGCGGTGAAAAAGCCTGACCCCGCCCCCCTGCAGCACGCAGCGCAGCAGATGGGCGTCGCGGTAGATCAGTGCCTGTATGTGGGGGATTCGCGCGCTGATCTGGATGCCGCTGATGCCGCGGGAATGATGATGGTGCGGGTGCCACACGGCTATCCGGGGGGCGCTGACGCATTCGCTGACCGCCCACAGCTGCTGACCCTGACCGTTCCTGAGCTGGCCGAGCGCCTCGGGCAGGTCTCGGCGGCATGAGCGTCACACGCCGAGTTCCTCTGGTTCGAGAGCTGCTCGCCGATCTCGATACGCCGCTGTCGACCTATCTCAAGCTCGCCGTCGGTGCCGGCAGTTATTTGTTTGAATCGGTTCAGGGTGGCGAGACATGGGGCCGATATTCGATTATCGGGCTACCCTGCCGTCGCCAGTATCGGGTTCATGGCCAGCGTATCGAGACCTGGGAAGCGGGTGCGCTCACCCATACCGAAACGGTGGATGACCCGCTGGCGTGGGTCGAGGCCCGGCACCAGGCGGTGCAGACCGAACTGACGGATGACCTGCCCGTGTTGCCGCGCTTTCTCGGCGGACTGGTTGGATACTTCGGTTACGACACCATCCGCTACATCGAACCTCGGCTGGCTGAGTGTCCCAACCCGGATCCCTTGGGCGTCCCGGATATTCTGCTCATGGAGTCGGAAGAGGTGCTGGTGTTCGACAACCTCGCCGGCCGGCTGTATCTGGTGGTGAATGTCGATCCAGCCGCGCCGAAGGCCCGCGAGGCGGGTGAGTCACGGCTTGATGCGCTCTCGGCCCGCTTGCGTGATGAGGCGCTGCGCTACGCCCGCCCCAGCCCACCGCGCTCCGTGGCGGAAGATGATTTTGCATCGTCAATCGATCGCCAGGATTACGAGGCGATTGTCGAGCGTATTCGTCGCTACATTATTGACGGTGACTGCATGCAGGTGGTCCCGTCGCGGCGGATGAGTGCCGCCTATCATGGTCGGCCGCTTGACTTGTACCGGGCACTGCGCTGTACCAACCCCTCACCGTATCTCTTTTTCCTGGATTTCGGAGACTTTCAGGTGGTGGGTTCATCGCCGGAAATCCTGGCGCGTCTGGAAGACGGTGAAGCGACGGTGCGGCCGATTGCCGGTACCCGCCGTCGCGGGCGTACGCGGGATGAAGATCGTGCCCTGGAGGCCGAGTTGCTCGGGGATCCCAAGGAGCGCGCCGAGCATTTGATGCTGATCGATCTCGGACGCAACGACATCGGCCGGGTATGCGATACCGGGACAGTCGCCGTGACCGACCAGATGACCATTGAGCGCTACAGTCATGTGATGCACATCGTCTCCAATGTTACCGGACGCCTCCGCGACGGGCTCGGGCCGATGGATCTGTTGCGCGCCACGCATCCGGCGGGCACGCTGAGCGGAGCGCCGAAGATTCGGGCGATGGAAATCATCGATGAAGTGGAGCCGGTCAAGCGGGGCGTCTACGGCGGCGCGGTCGGCTATTTGTCCTGGTCGGGCAATATGGACACGGCGATTGCCATTCGTACGGCGGTGATCAAGGACGGTCGGGTGCATGTGCAGGCCGGTGGTGGCGTGGTTCACGACTCCGAGCCAGCGGCCGAATGGGAAGAGACAGTCAACAAGGGCCGCGCCCTGTTTAGAGCGGTTGCCATGGCCGAGGCAGGACTCGATCAGAGCTGATCGAAGGGGTGATCCAATGCTGCTGATGATCGATAACTACGACTCCTTTACCTACAACCTGGTCCAGTACCTCGGCGAGCTGGGTGCGGATGTGGTCGTCCACCGAAACGACGCCATTACCCTGGCCGATATCGAGCACATGCAGCCTGAGCGCATCGTGCTCTCGCCCGGTCCATGTACCCCCAACGAAGCGGGGGTCTCCCTTGCTGCCGTCGAGGCGTTCGCGGGCCGAATCCCCCTGCTGGGTGTCTGTCTGGGGCATCAGGCCATTGGTCAGGCCTTCGGAGGCGATGTGGTCCATGCCAAATCGGTCATGCATGGCAAGACGTCGCAGGTTCATCATCGGGGTGAGGGGGTGTTTGCCGGGCTGCCGGAGCCGATGGAAGCGACCCGTTATCACTCGCTGGTCATTGACCCGGCGACCCTGCCTGACTGTCTTGAGGTCACGGCCTGGACGGCCTTTGAGAGCGGCGCGCTGGAGGAAATCATGGGCGTACGCCACCGCACACTGGATGTTGAAGGCGTGCAGTTCCACCCGGAATCCATCCTGACCCGGGCCGGGCATGACCTGCTGGCCAATTTCCTGTCGCGGCCGGCTGCGGCGGCCTGAACCAGAGAGGACGAACCGAGCCATGGAAATGCAGGCAGCGATTCAGCGGGTCACAACCCGGGGCGATCTCAACGACGCGGAGATGACCGCGATCATGCAGCGGATTATGAGCGGTGAGGCCACACCCGCTCAGATCGGCGGCTTCCTGGTGGGCTTGGCCATGAAAGGCGAAACCGTCACCGAGATTGCGGCCGCGGCCCGAGTGATGCGTGAGCTCGCCACCCAGGTGGAGGTCGACCGGGACCACCTGGTCGATACCTGTGGGACGGGTGGTGACGCGCGGGGTACCTTTAATATTTCCACGGCTACGGCATTCGTGGTGGCCGCTGCAGGCGGCCGCGTGGCCAAGCATGGCAACCGCTCGGTTTCGAGCGCTTCTGGCAGTGCCGATCTGCTGGAGGCCGCGGGCGCCAACCTGGCCCTGAGTCCGGCCGGTGTCGCCCGCTGTATCGACGAGGCGGGAGTGGGTTTTATTTTCGCGCCCCAGCATCACCAGGCCATGCGCCACGCCATCGGGCCGCGCCGGGAGATGGGGGTGCGCACGCTGTTCAATTTGCTCGGCCCGCTCACTAACCCGGCCGGGGCCCCCAACCAGTTGCTCGGCGTCTACGCCGATGCCTGGGTTCGGCCCATCGCCGAGGTGTTGCAGGCCCTCGGCAGCGAGCGAGTCATGGTGGTGCATTCCGAGGATGGGCTCGATGAGATCAGCATCGCGGCGCCAACGCGCGTCGCTGAGTTGCGTGACGGTACGGTTCGGGAGTACACCATCCAGCCTGAGGATTTTGGCCTGAACCGGGCGGCGCTCGAGGATCTGCGGGTGGATTCTGCCGAGCGCAGTCTCGAGATCATCCAGGCCATCTTCGACGGCCTGCCCGGGCCAGCGACTGACCTCCTTGCGCTCAACGCCGGGGCGGCGATTACGATTGCGGGGCTTGCCGAGGATCTGGCGGGTGGTGTCGCCCGAGCGCAGTCGTTGCTGGCCAGTGGGACCGTGCGCGAGACATTGGCGCATTTCGTTGCCACGAGCCAACGGCTGGCTGAGCCGTCATGAGTGTACCGGCCGACACCCCGGATATCCTGCGGCGGATTCTCGATCGCAAGGCACAGGTGGTCGCTGACCGCCGTGTCCAGGTCAGCCTGGATGAGTGGGTCGAGCGCGCGGCAACGGCGCCTGCGCCTCGCGGATTTCGCGCCGAACTCGAGCGTCGTGTCGCAAAGGGCGAGCCAGCGGTCATTGCCGAAATCAAAAAGACCTCCCCCAGCAAGGGCGTGCTGCGTGAAGTCTTTGATCCGGCCACAATTGCCCGGAGCTATGCCGAGGGCAGGGCCGCCTGTCTGTCGGTGCTCACGGAGGAAGATTTCTTCGAGGGGGCGGATGCCCATCTGCAAGCGGCTCGCAGCGCCTGCGCGCTGCCGGTGATCCGCAAAGACTTTATTTTCGATGCCTATCAGGTGCATGAAGCGCGTGGGCTCGGTGCGGACTGCATCTTGCTGATCGTGGCCGCGCTGGACGATGCCGCGCTGCATGCATTGCATGCGCTTGGTCATCGCCTGGGGATGGATGTGCTGGTTGAGGTGCATGACGATCAGGAGCTGGACCGAGCACTGGCGCTCGAGGCCGATCTGATTGGTATTAATAACCGGGATCTGCGAACGTTCGAGACCGACCTGGAGGCCACAGTTCGGTTGGCGAAGCGCCTGCCCGAGGGTGTCACCCGCGTCTCGGAGAGTGGGATACACAACCGCGAGGCGGTGGATTACCTGCGCGGTCATGGGGTCAATGCATTTTTGGTGGGTGAGGCCTTGATGCGGGCCGAGGAACCCGGCGATCGCCTCGCCGAGTTATTCGGGCTGAGCGCTGATTAGCGCGCACCATGGACAACGATGGTGTGTCCACGGGTTGAGATCAAACGATCCGCTTCCAGCTGGCGCAACACCCGCCCCACCATTTCCCGGGAGCATCCCACCAGGCGGCCAAGCTCGATGCGGGTAATTTTCAGCTGCATGCCATCGGGATGGGTCATGGCGTCGGGATGCGTGGCAAGATCGCTCAACATGGCTTGAACTCGGCCGCGGACGTCCTCGAAAGCCAGATTGCGAAAGCGGCGATTCGTGTCGCGCAGGCGCCGGGTCATTTGCTCAATCACAGGCTGCAAGACCTCAGGGTGTTGGCGTTGCAGACGCTGGAAGCGGGCATAACTGATTTCCGCGAGTTCCGAGGGTGCGCGCGTGCGAATCCAGGCGCTGCGACACGGGGTCTCGGCGGCCAAGCCCATTTCGCCGACGAAGTCGCCGGCATTGAGGTAAGCCAGGACGAGCTCGCGGCCACGCTCGTCATCTTCGATGACACTGACCGAGCCGCTGAGAATAAGGCATAGCCGATCGCTGCTCGCCCCGCGATGCATTAGGGTTGAGCCGGGTCCGTAGCGACTTCGTCGGCAGTGCTTAAGCAGGATGGTGACGGGCGGTTGCTGGAAAAAGCGAACCGTTTGCGGGGACATGATGACCTCCATTGGTCGTGTAAGCGCCCCGGGTGTCGAGGCCGCGAAACAGTAGTCTTTTTCGGTGATGCACCGCATCGTCCAAACGGAGGGCTTCGAACAGAGGGAAATGAGTATGAAAGCGCATATACGCTGGCTTGACGGCATGGCCTTCGAGGTGGAGAGCGGGAGCGGTCACCGACAAACGGTTGATGGGCCGCCTGATCTGGGGGGTCAAGAGCGGGGGCCCCGGCCCATGGAGCTCCTGCTGGAAGGATTGGGCAGCTGCTCGGCGGTGGACGTTGTGCATATCCTCCAGCGTGGCCGCCACGCCGTGAGTGATTGTACGGTAGAGGTCGATGCCAAGCGTGCCGACACACCGCCGAAGGTCTTTACCTCGATTCATCTGCATTTTCGAGTGAGCGGCGAGGCCCTGAAACCTGCTGCTGTGGCACGTGCCGTGCAGTTATCAGCCGACAAGTACTGCTCGGCTTCGCTGATGCTCGCCAAGGCCGCTGAGCTAACGCACAGTCACGAGACAATCGATACGGCCAAAACGGGGTGACGTGCTTGTCTGGTGGCTGTGGGTTGTGTACAGTGCGCGGTCTTGAATCGAGAGCGTCGAGCTCGGAGAACGGTTACCCATGAAGACTTTCAGCGCCAAAGCGGCGGACGTACATCGCGACTGGTATGTGGTTGATGCGGCAGGGCTCACCCTAGGCCGACTGGCCTCTGAGGTTGCGTTTCGCCTGCGTGGTAAACACAAGCCCGAATTCACCCCGCACGTCGACACCGGAGACTACGTTGTGGTCGTCAATGCCGAGCAGGTTGCGGTGACAGGTCGCAAAGCGGAACAAAAGACCTATCATCGGTTTACGGGGTATGTCGGTAACATGAAGTCGACGACCTTTGACAAGCTCATCGTCGAGCACCCGGAGCGGGCCATCGAGCACGCCGTCAAGGGGATGCTGCCCAAAAATCGCCTGGGCCGGCAGATGTTCAAGAAACTCAAGGTCTACAGCGGCAGCGAACACAATCATCACGCCCAGCAGCCCCAGGCGCTGGAAATCTGAGTCGGAGCGGAATAACCGATGGCAGTTGAACAGTATTACGGCACCGGCCGACGGAAAACATCGGCAGCGCGCGTCAACATGCGCCCCGGTAACGGCAACATCGTCGTGAACGGCAAGCCGCTTGACGAGTACTTCGGGCGCGAGACCGCCCGCATGGTGGTCCGTCAGCCACTCGAGCTCACGGAGACCGTCAACAAAGTCGATATCAAAGTGAGTGTCGAAGGGGGCGGGTCCAGCGGTCAGGCTGGCGCCATCCGTCATGGCATCACGCGGGCCCTTATCGCTTATGATGACGAATTGAAGGGCAGCCTGCGCAAGGCCGGCTACGTTACCCGTGACGCGCGCATGGTCGAGCGTAAGAAGATCGGCCTGCACAAGGCGCGTCGGGCGACCCAGTTCTCGAAGCGCTAAAGGGTTCCTTGGGGGATCGTCTAGCGGTAGGACTACGGACTCTGACTCCGTCAACCCAGGTTCGAATCCTGGTCCCCCAGCCATCCAGGAAAGCCCCGCTTCGGCGGGGCTTTTTTATGGGCAAGGAGGTCGGATGACTCAACGCATAGAGCTGTTTGGTGTGCTGCGTGAGGCGGTGGGTGCGAGTGAAGTCAGCCTGGACCTCGAACCCCCCGTTACCGTGGATGAGGTGCTTGAGCACCTGCAGGCCACCTATCCGGGCGTCATGCCCCACTTGCCTCGTGTTGCCTGTGCAGTCGGGGATGAGATGCGCAGCCGTCAGTCAGTCCTTGCCCAGGACGAAACGCTCGTCCTTTTGCCTCCGGTAAGCGGCGGTTAACGAAACCGTCATCCCCCAGTGACTTGTTAACGCGGTATGCTGTGGGGTTGTTCGTGGTTAACCCCGGGAGCGAGTGCATTGTCCGAACCCCTCGAAGCATGGATCGCCCAGCACGGCGAGACGGTCATCTGGGCTGATTTCCCGCGCGAGGCATTGGAAGCCGGCGAGCGGCTGCTGCGTGCGCAGGCCGTGCTCGACTCCAGCCCCGGCGGCCAGGGGTTCTTTGCGCGCGTGCAGGCTGACCGCCGCCATGTCCATTCCGTTGACTGCCGCGTGCATCCGCTGCCCTCACCAAAACCCGTAACCACTTATTGCACGTGCGCGGCGGGTGGTGGCTGCGAGCACGCGGTGGCGGCACTGCTGTTCTACCTGGGGCGCAAGACACCCGCCGGGCTGGTGAAGGCCAATCCGGCCGTGCACCAGTGGTTGAGCGAGCTGGACCGCTTAAGCGAAGACGCGGGTTCGAACGGCACCGAGCGGCGTACCGAGTGTTTGGTCTATCTGCTGGATGATGATGGCGCGGGTCGAGTGACGGTCACACCGCGCCGGGCCCGCCCCCGTCGACGCGGTGGCTATGGCCGATTGATGGCGTTCCAGGGGCTACGCCGAGCCCCCGCGGGTTTGCTAGGGGCCGATGATCGCCGGCTGCTGAGATTGTTGCCCGAAGCGGGGCAAGCGATCTTACCTGAGGACCTCAACTTTCTTTTGACCGCTCTAGCGGAAACGGGCCGGGCTCACTGGCAGCGGACGGAGACCCCGGCGCTGTCTGCCTCAGGGCCGCGCGACGGGGCATTTGTCTGGCGGGTTGAGTCGGACGGAAGCCAGCGGCTGGTGCCGGTGGCCGGAGACGGCTTACAGGCTTACCCGGCCCTGCCACCGATCTGGCTGGACACGACGACAGGCGAATTCGGGACGATCGAGACGGGTGTGTCCATGGCGTTGGTGGCGCGCTTGCAGTCTGGCCCCGCCGTGGCGCCGGCGGACGTGCCGGCCATGGCTGATGGGCTGGTCCAACGTGGGCTGCCCGTGCCAGCGCCTCGCGTACCCAGTCGACGACGAATTGATGACATCGCGCCGGCCCCGTGTCTGCGGCTGACGCGGCTCAACGGCGGAGCGCATGCCGTACGGGTTGATGCCGGCGAGCCCGTGGCGGAAGTCGGCTTTGACTACGCCGGGCATCTTGTGGCCGCTGACGACCCGGCGGAAACGCTCTGCGTGTATGAGCACGGTGAGCTTCTCGAATATCGTCGGGATTCGCGCGCCGAATCCTCGGCCATCGGCCAGCTTGAAGTAGCAGGCCTTGAGCGAGCGGGGTGCATGGCCGGTGATCGATTCATGCCGGGTCACGTCGGCGGCTGGCGGCCCTTCGTTGCTGAGACGCTGCCCCGACTTCGCGAGGCGGGGTGGCGTGTCACCACTGAACCCGCGTTTCCGTGGCGGTTAGCCGAGGTCGCGCTCTGGCAAGCGGATGCCCGGCGCGATAAAGACCAGCCGGGCTGGTTCACCTTTGATCTGTCCGTCGAGGTGGAGGGCGAGCGCCATGCCCTGCTCCCGCTTTTGCTGGCGATTATTCGTGAAAATCCTGAAGCCATGTCAACGCGTCATCTGGATGCCATTGATCCGGCGTCCAGCCTGCTGGTGGATCTGGGTGACGGGCGCTTGATTCCCGTGCCAGCGGATCGGCTGGTTCCCCTGCTGCGGGGGCTGACTGAGCTCTACGATCCCGCTCTGCGTTTGGACCAGGGCCGGCTGCGTCTCCCACTGGGCCGCGCGAATGCCCTCGACCGTCTCGCGGAGAGCGCAGGGCGCGCCCTCCATTGGCAAGGTGATCAGGACCTGCGAGCGCTGGGTCGAACACTGGGGTCCATGGGAGCGCATACCGACGTCACGATCCCCAATGGACTGCGCGGTGAGCTGCGTCCGTATCAGCGCGATGGCCTGGCCTGGTTACAGCAACTCGCGCAGGTCGAGTTAGGTGGTGTGCTGGCGGATGACATGGGCCTTGGCAAGACGCTCCAGGTGCTGGCCCACCTGCAGCTCGAAAAGGAAGCGGGGCGTGCCCGGGCGCCCAGCCTGGTCGTTGTGCCCACCAGTCTGATGTTCAATTGGGCTCGGGAGGCGGAAAAATTCACGCCTGGGCTTCGGGTGTTGCGCCTTCACGGTCCGCATCGTCATGCCGAATACGATCGGTTGGGTCACTATGATTTGGTGCTGACGACCTACAGCCTGTTGGTGCGCGACATCGCACGACTCCATGGGCAGCCATGGCATCTGCTGGTGCTCGATGAGGCGCAGGCGGTTAAAAATCCGCGTGCCCAGGCCGCGCGGGCCGTTCGTACCCTCGAGGCGCGCCAGCGTCTCAGCCTCACCGGCACCCCGCTCGAGAATCATCTCGGCGAACTTTGGGCCCAGTTTGATTTTGTCGCACCGGGGCTGCTGGGCAACGCCTCGGCCTTTAAGCGCACCTACCGCCGACCGATTGAGCAGGACCGTGATGAAAGCCGATTGACCGCATTGCGGGAGCGCGTCGGGCCCTTTCTCCTGCGCCGCACCAAGCAAGCCATCGCCCGTGACCTGCCCCCCAAAACCGAGATCTCACTGTATGCCGAGCTGGTCGGCGGGCAGCGCGATCTTTATGAACAGCTGCGCCTTGGCCAGCAGGCGCGCGTCCGTGAGGCGCTTGCCGAACAGGGTCATCCCCAGAGTCGTGTGCTGATCCTGGACGCGTTGCTCAAGCTCCGGGAAGCCTGCTGTGATCCCCGGCTAGTGGCTGGCGCCCCCGAGAGCGCCCGAGCGTCTGCCAAGCTTGAGTTGTTACTGGAGCTGGTGGATGACCTGATGCAGGCAGGCCGACGCGTGATCGTGTTCTCTCAGTTCACCCGCATGCTCACGATTATCGAGCAGGGATTGAACGAGCGCGGCCATGCTTGGACAAAACTGACGGGTGAAACTCGGGATCGGGAGGCCGCCGTCGCCCGTTTCCAATTTGGTGACGTGCCCATCTTCCTGGTGAGCCTGAAAGCCGGGGGCACCGGGCTCAACTTAACGGCAGCGGATACCGTCATCCACTACGATCCCTGGTGGAACCCGGCTGTCACCCGTCAGGCGACTGACCGGGCGCACCGGATTGGGCAGGACCAGCCGGTGTTCGTCTACCACCTGCTCACGCGGGATACTGTGGAAGACCGGATCATGGCCCTGCAAAGGGACAAGGCTGAACTCGGCGAGCGTCTTTTGGGTGATGCCGCCGAGGCTTCTGCGGCGCGCCTCGATCCGGAAACCGTGACCGCGCTATTCGGGCCGCTTGCTGACGACGCGCCGGCCGAGCAGGCCTGACCAGAGCGCATGGGTCCCGGTGCGCAGCATCCGCGCCGCCCGTCCATCGATAATGGCGAGCCCCACGAACAGGATTCCCATACCGGCGAAGGCCGTCGGCCCCAGTCGCTCTCCCAGAAAGAGGGCCCCGAGGCTGATGGCCGAGACGGGCACGATAAAGGTGACCAGCGACATGTTCGTGGCGCCGGCTGAGGCCAGGAGTCGGAAATACAGTAGGAAGGCAAACGCGGTGCATATCAGCGACAGGCCCAACAGCGCAGTCCAGCCGCTGAGGCCAGGAGACAACGTCCAGGGGTGATCCACCAGGATAGCCACGGGCAGTAGCCACACCGTCGCAGCGGTCAGCATGTAGGCGGCGTTCACCAAGGCCGAGGTGGCGCCGAAACGCCGGCCGTAGTGCACGGCAAATCCGTAGGAAATCGTCGCGCCCAGCACAGACAGCTGACCGAGGCTGTAGGGGTCAAGCTCACGAAGAAGATCCGGGCCCATCAGCACCGCGACGCCCAGGAAGCCCAACCCCACACCGATGGCCTTGCCAGCGGTCATACGCTCGTCGCTGCGGATGAGCAGGCCAACCAGCACCGCCCAGATAGGAGTCATGGCATTGATGATCGAGGCCAGACCACTGGGTATCTGGGTCTGTCCCCAGACGATCAAGGAAAACGGTATGGCGTTACTGATGGCACCCAGCAGCAGGTAGCGCCGGGCGATCGTCGCGGAAAAGGGCAACGGCTCTCCGCGAATACGCGCAATCACAAGCAGCGCGGCAGCCGCCATGGAGACACGGCCCAGGACCACGGTAAAGGGCGGTAGTGTCTGCAGCGCAACTTCAAAAAAGAAAAAAGACCCACCCCAGACGGTGGACAGGATAATCAGCAACAACCAGTCTCGGGCGATCATGGCGGGGGAGCCTAAACCCTCTTCAAGCGAATTGGTATGCTTGCGCGATGGATGAAGACAACCTGCCACTCGAGACGCGGCTCAACACCGAAACCGGACGTATCACCTGGGGTGAGCTTGAGCGCCACTTCGCGCGTGGCGTGGTGGTGCGTGTACAGCCCGAACTGGACCTGGTCGAGGTGGCCGCTGCCTTTGTGCGCGACGACGAGCCCGCGGTCATGGCCTGGATGACCGCGCGACAGGTGTGGCGGGCCAGCGCAGAGGATGCCCGCGACTGGCATGATCGCGACCCGGCGCTCTGGGCGGTGGTGGCCGCACCCTGGGTGCTGGTGCAGGAGCCCGCCTCGGCGCCTAGCGCCTGAGCCGATCGCCGAAACGCGCTTCAGCCTTCTCCAGTTTGGGCATGATCACCATCTGGCAGTAGGGTGCCGATGCGTTGTGGCGATAGTAATCCTGGTGGTAATCCTCGCCGGGGTAGAAGGCCTCCAGGGGCTGGACCTGGGTGACGATGGGATCGGTGTAAGCGCCTTCGCGGGTGAGCCGCTCGATCACGGCATTCGCGGTCGCCAGCTGGTCTTCATCTTCCCAGAGGATGATGGAGCGATACTGCGGGCCGATGTCCGCGCCCTGACGGTCAGCGGTGGTCGGGTCGTGGATCGTGAAAAACACATTCAGTAACGTTTCGAAGTCAATCACCGACGGGTCATAGTCAATTCGTACCACCTCGGCATGGCCGGTCCTGCCGGTGGTGACGCTGCGGTAATGCGGGTTGTCCGTCTGCCCGCCGGCATAGCCGGACGTGACTTGGTTGACCCCGTTCAGGCGCTGATAAACGGCCTCGAGGCACCAGAAACAGCCCCCACCGAGTGTTGCGGTTGCCATGATGATCTCCTATTCGGGGTTGCTGAAGGCCTGGCCGTGGCCTTCTAAATGGGTCTGGTGATCCTGTTTGAGCGCCCACTCCACCGTGGGGAAGGCCAGCTCATCCCAGGGCAGTTCGTCGTAGTGAAAGAGCCCGACTGCCTGAGACTCCGGGCCGGCAGACACGGACGGGTCGGTTAACACGGCGCGATAGATCAGCTGGACCTGATGGATCTGCGCCAGGCTGTAGACAGCCAGTAGCCCGGTTAGTCGCATTCGCGCCCGGGCTTCCTCCCAGGCCTCCCGCATGGCGCCGTCCTCAGCGGTTTCGTTCAGTTCCATGTAACCGGCGGGTAGAGTCCAGTATCCAATACGCGGCGGGATAGCTCGCCGGCATAACAGAATGCGCTCATCCTCAGCGCGGGCGACGACACCGACCACAATGCGGGGGTTTTCGTAAGCGATGAACCCGCAGTCAGGGCAGGTCAGTCGCTCACGATCGTCACCCTCGGGGATGCGATAGATCCGGGGGCCGGTGCTCTCGCCCTCGAGGTCAGTCATGATGGGATCTCTGATAAAAAATGATGTCTGTACTTTACCAGAGGCACGGGTGGGTCATGCCACCGGCGGAGTGTCACAATTCAGACCATTGAGCTTGCTTTTATCTTGTTACATGGGAGCCCGACGCCATGGCGGACATCGCTTTTGACTCGCTGACACGCTGGTATGGCGAGTCACCCCGGCGCCAGGTCCTCAACGGGGTCTCCGGCCACATTCGTGGCGGCGAATTCGTGGTGGTTGTTGGCCGCAGTGGCTCGGGTAAGTCCACGCTGCTCAATCTCCTCGGCGGACTGGATCTGCCGAGTCAGGGCACCGTGCGTGTCGATGGCACCGATATCGCCACGTTGAAGGATGCCGAACTCACCGCGCTGCGGCGCGCTCGAATGGGCTTTGTTTTTCAGGCCTATAACCTCATCCCCACATTGAGCGTTGCGGATAATTTGCGCCTGCCGCTCAGCTTGAACGGGCTGGCTGAGGGTGACCGGATCGATAAGTGGCTCGAGCGGGTTGGGCTCTCGGATCGCGCAGACGCCTGGCCCGACACGTTGTCGGGTGGCGAGCAACAGCGGGTGGCCATTGCCCGGGCGCTGATCCACGACCCCGCGTTTATCTTCGCCGATGAGCCCACCGGTAATCTGGACCTTGAAAATGCTGAGCGCATCGTCGGGTTGCTTGATGGTCTGTGCCGTGAGGCGGGCCGGACGCTCATCATGGTGACCCATGCCCACGAGGTGGTTGGCCTGGCTGATCAACTCTTGACCATCCGTGACGGCCGTCTGGTCGAGGCTGACGCCGGCACCTCAACCGGAGCGACGCCTTGAATCGATTGCTTGGCCGTATCGGGCGAAGTGACTTGCGGCGGCATCCGGTGCAGACCGGACTTGCCGTTGTCGGTGTCGCGATCGCCGTGGCAGTGGTCGTCGCCGTGGATCTGGCGAACCACTCTGCCCGTGAGGCGATGCGCGTCTCGTTGGCATCGGTGACGGGTGCGGCAACGCATCAGGTAGTCAGCGGCCCGGATGGCCTGGATGAGCGGGTCTACACCCGTTTGCGCACCGAGCTGGGATTCCATGCCGCTGCGCCGGTGATCGAGGGCGGCGCGCGCCTGGCTGAGGCGGACACGCGCCGATCACTGACGCTGCTGGGGCTGGACGCCTTTGCCGAAGGCCCGTTTCAGCGGCCGTTGGGCGGCACAGCGGGTCTGGGGGAGGCGTTTAACGAACTCTTGCTGGGCGAGCGTGCGATCGCGCTCGGGTCGGGAGAGGCAGAGCGGCTTGGGGTCACTGCCGGGGATGCGCTTGCCGTGCAGGTCGCCGGTCGCCGGGTGAGCCTGGAGATTGTCAGCGTCGTGGACGACCCCCAGGACCAGGCCCGCGGCCTGATCCTGGCGGATATCGCCACAGCCCAGACCTTACTCGACCGGCACGGCCGCATTGATCGTATCGATCTGGTGGCGGATGAGGCGGCGGTGGCGCGGCTGAAAGCCGAACTTGGCAGTGGCGCCCGGATTGTCCCGGCTGCGGCCAGCGCCCAATCGGTACTGGAAATGAGCCGGGCCTTTCAGATTAACCTGACCGCGCTCTCGCTACTGGCCGTCGTGGTTGGCGCATTCCTGGTCTTTAACACCCTCTCGTTCCTGGCGGTTCGCCGGCGCGCCACCATCGGTGTGCTGCGGGCCATGGGCGTTCAGCGTGGCGAGATTTTGCGCCAGGTGCTCGGAGATGCCCTGCTGATCGGTAGCGTGGGTACTGTGATCGGACTGGCCCTCGGCTTCGGGCTTGCACATGCGCTGGTCGGCCTGGTGCTCCAGACCGTCAATGACGTGTATTTCTCCCGAGCGGCAGGCGATCTGGAGCTGTCTACCCTGTCGCTGGTGGCCGGCATCGTGGTGGGCGTGGGTGGCGCTGTGATCGCGGCCCTCGCGCCGGCACGCGAAGCGGCGGCAACACCGCCCCGGGCCGCGCTCTCACGCTCGGATCTTGAGCAACGCGCGCATAGCCTTGCCCGTCAGGCCACCCCGGCGGGCATCATTGTGCTGGTCATCGGAAGCGCGCTGATTGCCGGAAGCAGCGGGCTGGTGGTGGCCTTTGCGGGCCTGTTCGCCATCATCCTGGGTGCAGCGCTGCTTGCGCCGCGGTTCATGCTTTGGCTCACGGCGCTGCTGCGCCCGCTGGTTCGGGGTCGACCCTTGGCGGGGCTGGTGGTTGAAGGGGCCGCGGCGTCGCTCAGTCGGACCGGGGTGGCCGTGGCCGCCCTCAGTGTCGCGGTGGCCGCGGTGATCGGCGTCTCGATCATGATCGAGAGTTTTCGTACGAGTGTCATTGACTGGCTTCAGGGGTCACTGGCCGCCGACTATTACGTGACCGCGCCGGTGGCGATGGATGACGGCACAGCGGATACCGTGGCCGGTCTCTCCGGGGTCGCCTTTGTCTCGCGCTCACGCTTTGAGACGGTGCAAACCGCTGATGGTCCCATCGAGATCTGGGCACTGGGTCTGCCGAATCAACGTGAGCCTGAACTGGATCTGCTCGCTGGCGAGCCAGCGGCCGCGTATGCGGCTTTGGCCGAGGACGATGCGGTACTGATCAGCGAGCCGTTCGCGGCCCGCCGAGACCTTGAGGTGGGCGACACACTCGCTCTACCCGTCGCTGATGACGCCTCTCCGTTTGAGGTGGCGGGCATTTATCGCGATTACGGCTCGCCCACGGGTGTGGTCCTCATGCGCCGACCGCTGTATCGAGCGCTGTTTGATGATGAGGGCCTCTCGGGAATCGGTGTGCATGTGGATCCCTCGGCAAACGCGGCCGCCAGCCCGGACTGGCAACCGGTCATCGAGCGGGCGACCGCGGATGTGCCCGGAGCGCGTGTGACCGATAACGCCGCGGTGTTTGAGCAGTCGCTGGCCATTTTTGATCGGACGTTCGCCATCACAGAGGTCCTGCGCTGGTTGGCGGGGTTGGTGGCCTTTGTTGGCGTGGTCAGTGCGCTGATGGCGTTGCATTTGGATCGCCAGCGTGAGTTTGCCGTCATGCGGGCGATCGGGTTTGAGCGCCGTGGCCTTGGGTTCGTTGTGGGCGGTCAAAGTGGGTTACTCGGACTAGCCGCTGGTTTGTGGGCGATTCCGCTCGGCCTCGCGTTGGCGGGCTTGCTGGTATTTGTGATCAACCGCCGGGCGTTTGGCTGGACCATGGGGTTTGAGCTCAGCGCCCTGCCGCTGGTCGAGGGTGTTTTGCTGGCCGTGGGTGCCTCATTGCTGGCGGCCTTGCATCCGGCCTGGCGGGCCGCGCGCCAGGGGATTGCCCGTGGGCTGAAGGGGGAATGATGCGACGTTTGGATCCCACGCCTGTTGTGCTCGGTGCGCTGGTGGTGGCGGCCATCGCGATTGGTTGGCTGCGTTTTGGCGGACCGAGTAACGAACCCGTTTCGGGGGCCGAGGGGCTGGCCGAGGCCATGGGGCCCAGTGAGGATGCGGAGGCCTTTGCCCGCGTCACCGGGCCACGGCCTCTGCAGTTTCCCGAAGATCACGGGGCGCATCCGGATTACCGGACCGAATGGTGGTACTTCACCGGCAATCTGACGGGGGAGGATGGGCGAGCGTACGGGTTTCAGATCACGCTCTTTCGCTCGGCACTGGGGCCATCCGCCCCGCCGCGTGACTCAGATTGGGCGACCCGTCAGGCCTGGATGGGGCATTTCGCCATCACCGACATTGAGGCGGGTGAGCACCGGGCAACGGAGCGCTACCAGCGCGGTGCGCTGGGTCTCGCAGGTGCCGAGGTTCGCCCTGTACGGGTGTGGATGGATGACTGGGAGATCGCAAGCGACACGGACGAGCAACTTTTCCCGCTGCGGATTCGCGCCAGTGATTCGGCAGCGGGCATCGCCCTCGATCTCGCGATCGAGGCGGAAAAGGGCCATGTCCTGCAAGGCGATCAGGGCTACAGCCGCAAAGGAGAAGCGCCGGGCAACGCGTCGCGCTACTACTCGTTCACCCGGCTGGCTGCTGAGGGTGAAGTTGAATTTGACGGCCGTCAGTCAGACGTCTCGGGTAGCGCTTGGCTGGATCGGGAATGGAGCACCAGCGCGCTCGATGCCGGCCAGGCGGGGTGGGACTGGTTTGCGCTGCAACTGGAGGATGGCCGCGACGTTATGGTTTATCGTCTGCGCCGTAACGACGGCCGCACCGACCGTCACTCGGCGGGCATCGTGGTTGACGCTGAAGGCAACGCGCAGGTCTTGAGCGCCGAGGATTTCACGTTGACACCCCAGCGCGACTGGCAGAGCGGGATAACCGGTTCACGCTATCCGGTGGCCTGGTCGCTCGAGCTACCGGCAGAGGACCTCAGTTTAACTATCGAGGCCCGTGTCGATGCCCAGGAAATGCCGACGACCGTGCGCTACTGGGAAGGCGCCGTTGGCGTCACGGGCAGTGCAGAAGGCGTCGGCTATCTGGAGATGACCGGCTACTAGGCCGTCAGTTGGTCTCGTCTTCCCAGGCCTCCTCGACTTCCACCGTGCCTTCCTCAAGCGCGGCAATCATCGCTTCGACCTCGTTATCCTGGGCTGCTGAGCGCAGCGCATCCCGAAAGACCAGCAACATGCTCACCCCGCTGGTCTCTACATCGAACACGCGCCAGCGATTATCGCGTCGATGCAGCTGAATGCGCAGCGTGGTGCGCTCGAGCTGCGGGCTGCTGATCTGCGCTGAAATAACCGCGCGGTCATCTTTTTGCGAAACCGTTCGCAAGTCGATCTCACCGTTTTCAGCGAAGTCTTCTGCCTCCGAGGCGTAGCTTTCCAGTGAGCTGGTGTAGAGGTTTGCTACCCGGGTTTCCAGCGCACGGGTGAAACGCTTGATTTCCTCGTCACTGGCCTGGCGCGCGACACGGCCCATCGTAAATCGGGCCATCAGATCGGTGTCCAGCCAGGGAAGGACCTGCTCGTCAAAAAATGCCCGCCCGGCGTCCTCGTCGTCTGTCAGGCGGTCAATGTCTTCGGCGAGCACGTCCAGTGCGTTACTCACAACCTGCGAAACCACGGCCTCCGGGTCTTCATTGTCGACCGACTGTTTATCGGCGGCACCAGCTACCGAGAATCCGAGCATGAGTGCGAGCAGCGCCACAGCGCGAACCGCGTTATGAATGGATAGCATGGCCGTCCTCCAGGAGTGCACTTAAATAGTTTAGCCGCAGCCGAGAGATCCGGATACGCTCGGCTAGCCCCGCGTCGGGATCAGGCAGCACGTGCAGCAGGTCTTCATGAAAAAAGACCCCGAAGCTGTCGATATAGTGCAAATGCCGGTTGCGATCGAAGATCAGGTTGTCCCGCCCGTAGAGATCGATGACCCGTCGATCATTTTGATACCAGGCCTCAGCCTGGCAAACGAAGGAGGCCAGGGCCTCGCGCAGGCGGGGCGACTGGGCCAGCAATGGCGCAATCTGCTCGCCATGGATCGGGTTGGCCATATCAAACCAGCGCCGGATATTCGGCGCCATCGCTACCACACTGACCTGCCCATCGATCAGCGTCCGGGCAAAAACCGTCTGCGGGACGATGTCACCCAGCGCCGCTCGCAGCGTTTCATGTTCGCGTTTCAGGACACGGACCTCAGCCGCGTTGACCGCCTGACGGGGCACTTTAATGACCATGTCCATCGTCTGGGCGCGCCCCTCATGCCAGAGGGTGCCGCCACTGCGCCAGACCGCGCAGTGATAGCCGTCATCAGAGACGAGGGTAGCTGGCATGTGCTCCGTGCGCAGGCAGGCAATGCGGCGATCGATCCGATCATTTTCGCGTGCCATGGCGCTAGACTGCCAGGGCCGGGCGGCGCAGTTGCCACCACAACGCGATGACCGAGGCAGTCGCCACCAGCGCAGCCGCGGCCATGACCAGGGTCATGGTCAGCAGCGGGCCGACGCTTACCAGTCCAACCCCGACGGCGCTCAGCGCGCCGAGGCCGAACTGCGCCACCCCGAACAGGGCAGATGCTGCCCCGGCATGACGCGGATGCCGGTCAAGCAGCCCAGAGACGGTATTGGCCGCGATGATGCCCACTGTCCCCAGTGCGACAAAAAGCGCGGGTGTGATCAGCCATTGCTCGGTAATGCCCGCAAGCGCCATGACCAGCATGGACACACTGGCTGTTGCCATGACCAACACACCTGCTGTCAGCATGATTTGTTGACCAAAATGCATGACAAGGCGGCTGTTGACCAGGTTGCCAATCAGTAGGCCAATGACGTTCAACGCGAAAAAATAGCCGAAGTTCGACTCAGCTACGCCAAAAACCCGGGTGTAGACGAAGGGGCTGCCCGCCACGTAGGCAAACAGGGCGGCGAAGGCCATGCCGCCCGCGCCGAGGTAGGCGAGGGCCGCCCGGTCTCGAAGGATGGGGAGATACCCGGCAAACAAATGCCGCAGTGCCGTGCGCGGGCGCCGCTCGGCGGGGTGGGTCTCTGGCAGGGCCATGAGCAGCATGACCAGACAGATTACCGCAAAGGCGACCAGCGCCCAGAAATTGGCACGCCAACCCAGCGCGGTGGTGAGCCAGCCGCCGACGACGGGCGCAATCAGCGGCGCCAGCGTCATCACCAGAATCACAAAAGACATGACCTGAGCCGCTCGTCGCCCCGCATACACATCTCGCACGATGGCGCGCGCGATGACTGGGCCGGCCGCGGCACCGAAGCCTTGTAGCAGACGCCCGGCGAGCAACCACTCAATACTGGGTGCGAGGGCACACAGCAGACCCGCCGCCAGATAAATGAGGGATCCGGCGAGCAGCGGATACCGCCGCCCGAATCGATCCGCCAGCGGGCCATACAACAGCTGCCCTCCCGCAAGCCCAACAAAAAAGAGGCTCAGGCTTTGCTGAACCAAGCCGGCACTCACGCCGAAGTCGGCCTCCATGGCCGGCATGCCCGGGAGGTAGAGGTCGATCGACAGCGGCGCAAACGCCGTGAACACCCCGAGCATGATAATCATGAGGGTGCCATCCGGATGGGCGCGATAGCGTTGGTTAAACAAAAGAAATCCCTATACTTGAGGTTGATGAGAGTTCATTCCCTTTCAGGAGTTCATGTTCGTGGCAAGACCGCGCCCTTTGCCTGAGCCGGCCCCCGACTGGTCGGCGGACGAGCTAGCCGCGGCCCTGAGGGCTGTGGCGCCGGTGGCCGTTCTGACCGGCGCTGGGGTTTCTACGGGCTCGGGTATCCCGGATTATCGGGATCACCAGGGCGCGTGGAAGCGCCGAGCGCCCATGCAACTCTCCGAGTTTACGGGCAGCGAGCGCGGCCGTCAGCGGTATTGGGCGCGGAGTCTGGTGGGTTGGCGGACGGTTGAGACCGCCCAACCCAATCCGGCTCATCGCGAAATCGCGGCGCTGGAGGCGCGCGGGCTGGTCGGGCCGGTCATTACCCAGAACGTCGATGGACTGCATCAGGCCGCCGGCAGCCGTTCAGTGCTCGATTTGCATGGCCGTCTCGATCGTGTGGAATGTCTTGATTGCGGGCAGGTCGTTCCGCGTGCCGAGCATCAGGCCCGGCTGGAAGCGGCTAATCCGGGCTGGGCGGCATCCGCGCGCCAGGTAGCCACCGCCCCAGATGGTGACGCGGATTTGCTGGATGCGGATTACAGCCATTTTGCGGTGCCGGGATGCCACGCCTGCGGGGGGCTGCTCAAGCCCGCCGTGGTGTTTTTTGGCGAGACGGTGCCCTCGGCGCGGGTCGAGCAGGCTTTTGAGGCGGTGGCCGGCGCGGGGGCTTTGCTCGTCGTGGGTTCCTCCCTCATGGTGTGGTCCGGCTATCGATTTGTCCGGGCCGCTGCGGCGGCCAGGCAGCCCGTGTACGTACTGGGCCTGGGTGTAACCCGCGGCGATGCCGAGGCGGATGGTCGATTGACGGCAGATTGCGGCGAGGGCCTGGCAGCACTGCGACACGCGCTGGATCAATCTCGCGGGAGAATTTGAGTGTCTATGGCAAAGCCATTGCCAAGTAAAATCTGTCCCGTTTGCGAGCGCCCCTTCAACTGGCGGCGCAAGTGGGCGAAAGACTGGGAATCGGTGCGCTACTGCTCTGAGCGATGCCGGCGGCATCGCCGGCAGGCCAGCGCCACCAAAGGCCAAGGCGAGCGCTGATGGCGGTGCAGCTGGTTTGGTTTAAGCGCGACCTGCGTGTGGCCGACCACGCCCCGCTGGCAGCGGCTGCGGCGGCTGGCCCTGTGTTACCGGTCTATGTGATTGAACCGGGCTACTGGCAGCAGCCTGACACGGCAGCCCGGCACTGGGCGTTCATTCGCGAGAGCCTCGTTGAGCTTGATCAGCGACTGGTTGAGCTTGGGCTCGCCTTACAGATCCTGGAGGGTGAGCTGCCAGCGGTGTTTGCTCGCCTCCACGCAGAGCACGGGATCGCGGTCATCCACACCCACGAGGAAACGGGGAACGCCTGGACTTACGCGCGGGATCGCGCGGTGGCGACTTGGTGTCGACAAACCGGCGTGGCATTGCATGAGACACCGCAGTTCGGCGTTGTCCGAGGCCTGCGCAACCGCGATGAATGGCTGGGGCATTGGGAGCGCCGGATGAAAGCGCCTCAGGTGCAGATGCCGGCGTCGGTCGTCGCGGCACCTGATGTGACCCTGCAGGTGAGATATGCGGCACCGGCGCTCCCCGAGGCGCTGGGTCAGGATCAAACCCCCTGTCCGGGGCGTCAGGCAGGCGGGCGCAACGCCGGCCTCGATTTGATGGCCAGTTTTCTGGCCGAGCGGGGGGAGACCTATCGCCAGGGCATGTCGAGCCCGATGACCGCCGAGCAGGTCTGCTCGCGGCTCTCGGCGCATATCGCCTATGGCACGGTGTCGCTCAGGGAAATCGTTCAGACGCATCGGCAGCGCTGGCTTGAGGCCAAAGCAGCGGCGCCGCGCTCCTACTGGTCGCAGTCGTTGAAGTCGTTCGAGTCACGTCTTCACTGGCATTGCCACTTCATCCAGAAGCTGGAAGACGAGCCGAGTATCGAGTGGCGCAACCTTCACCGTGGGTATGACGGCCTGCGCGACGAGGATCGCGTTGACCCGAGGCGCTACACCGCCTGGGCACAGGGCGAGACGGGCCTCCCCTTCGTGGATGCCTGTATGCGTCAGCTAGCGCACGACGGATGGATCAACTTTCGGATGCGGGCCATGCTGGTCGCGTTCTCGAGCTATCACCTGTGGCTGCATTGGCGTGAGCCCGCGCAGCATCTCGCGCGTCTCTTTACAGATTATGAGCCTGGGATTCACTACTGCCAGTTTCAGATGCAGTCAGGTACCACCGGGATCAACACGCTGCGGATCTATAACCCCGTCAAACAGTCGCGGGATCAGGACCCGGATGGTGCCTATATTCGTCGTTGGATACCGGCATTAGCTGCGGTACCGGCCGACTGGATTCATGAGCCCTGGCGCCTGCCGACAGGGCTCCAGCAGCGCTATGGCGTTAAGCTCGGTACCGACTATCCCTGGCCTGTGGTGGACCACGAGCAGGCGGCGCGCGAGGCGCGGGACAAGATCAAGGCCCACCGAGCGAGCCGCCATCTGGGCCGGGAGTCCGCCCGCATTCGCCGTCAGCACGCCAGCCGAACGCCCAGTCCCGAGCGCCCCCGGCGCAAGGCAAAACCCGACAGCCGCCAGGGCGAGCTGGATCTCTAGCGAGTGGGCATAAAAAAACCGCCCGCCGGCAGCGCCGGGGGCGGTCGCTATTGGAATCAACGATTCCGTTGGCGCTTAGTACTCGAAGACGAGACCAGCAACCGCGAGGGAGTCGGCTCCACCAACATCATCAAAGTCGCCATACTCAGCGAAGATCATCAGGCCGTCAGCCACGTCGTAATTCGCGCCAAAGGCCATCTGTGAGCCATCCTCACCAGCATCGACGGAGAAGTCCTGGAACGCGCCGTAGAGCGAACCCATACCATAGTCATAGTTGATGGCAACGGCCGTGCCGTCGCTGTCGCTACCGTCCTTGTCGCTCTGCTCAGCATAACGTGCCGACAGCTCGACAGCGTCGGTCAGACCGAACACCGCAGCAACGCCAATTACCTCGTCCTCGGACTCAAAGGCGTTCCCCGTTTCGGCGTCTACCGAGCCGCGATCATCATAGCCCGCACTCAAAGACAGGTTGCCTGCAGTGAACTGCGCCGCGGCAATAAGGCTGAGCTCAGTGCCCGTCTGGTTTGCCGTGGTGGTCTCGTCTGCGATGCGGCTCTGCAGCCGGAACGAGAAATTTCCCATGTCCGGGCTGTAGTAGGTGACCATGTTGTCTTCTTCGGTCCGGCTGACCTGCGCCAGCGAGGCGTTCTCAAACGGATCAACGCTGTCGGAGATCAGGTCTTCGAAGACGTTGTCGCTATCGCCGATCTGGATCTCGCCGAAATCACCGGCGAAGCCGAGAACAGTGGCGTCGCGCGTAAAGTCGCCGTCGCCGTCGCCCAGGGTGTTGTACTCGAACTCGGTCTCGATGTAACCGGTGACGCCATTACCCAGATCGCGCGAGCCGCCGAAGACAACGATGGAGCCATCGTCGGTGAACTGTGTCTCGTCGGATCCGTCCGTAGCGTCCTCGGTGATGTAGTTCAGCACCACTTCGCCACCAAGCGTCACGGTCGTGCGGTCATCAACTTCAAAATCGGCAGCCTGCACACCAGCAGACACCATTCCGGCGGCCACAAACAGGGCCAGCTTGGAAACGTTTTTCATGGTCATGGTCCTCATAGCTAAATGTTGTTTCGACGCGACAGAGGGCAAAAGGGGACGCCGTGTGCGACACGCGAAACAATGGAGGACGCCCGTGACAGGTCAGTGAAAAAGCGATGACGATTCGGTGACAATCCGATGAAAAATGATCATCGGTGTTGCGCTTAAGCTACAAAATAGGAGTGTTCGTCGCGGTTGAGCGACAGCCGATTCATGCGCGATTCAGGCAGTCAGCGAGCTCGGCCGGCGTGGAGGCCCTGGGGAGGCAGGCGTGGTCGTAACACACCCAGGCGCCGGTGCCGGTGGCGGGTGCACCAGCTACGGCGGACCCCGCCGGCGGCGTGAAGACGATCCGTTGCGGGTGGTAGCCCCCTTCGGCCGTCGCGCGCCAATCGGAGAGAGTTTCATGATCAGTTGCGTCTAACCGCAGGGTGATAATTTTGGGCGGGTCAATGATTTCTTCCAAGGCATCGAGTAGCGCGCAGTGGGCGCCGGCGCTGTCCTCAATGCCGTCCGAGGCGGCGATTACCGTCCGCCGGGCGGCGTCGATATAGCGGTTATCCCCGAGCCAGTGACCGAGGCGGTTGAGGGACAGGGCTGCCACCGCATTGCCGGCCGGCAGGGCATCATCGGTAAAGCTGCGCGGCCGCTGGATGAGCGGCTCGTGATCGGCAGCCGTAAAGAAAAAGCCGCCGTGTTCGGTGTCTTCAAATTGGGCAAGCAGGACATCGCCCAGAGCGCTGGCCCAATCCTGCCGCGCCGCTGACCAGCGCACCTGCTGGAGCTCGATGAGTGCCGCCAGCATAAAGGCGTGGTCATCCAGATAGCCGGGCAGATCGGCTACGCCCGCTCGCCAGCTCGCCAGGCATCGGCCATGACGCCAGAGATGCGCGTGGATGAACGCCTCGGCGCGTTCGGCCGCGTCAATGAATGCCGGGATACCGAGGAAATGGCCGGCTCGGGCCAGTGCCTGGATCATAAGCGCATTCCAGGCAGTCAGGGCCTTGTCATCGAGCGCAGGCCGCTCACGCTGGTTGCGCGCAGCCAGCAGTTTGGCCTGGGCCGACTGCCAGCGCTCAACCAGTTGCTCCCGCGGGGTCTTTAAGCGTTTGGCGAGCTCCGAGAAGGTCATGTGCACTTGCGGATGCCATTGGCCTTCGAAATTGGGCGCTTCATCGAGGCCCAGGCGCAGAATCGCTAATTCTGCCTCGGCGGGTGTCAGCACCGCGTGCATCTGCGCGGGCGTCCAGAGATAAAACGCGCCCTCGCCGTCGCGGGTGTCGGCATCCAGTGAGCTCGCAAAGCCACCCTCAGCCAGGATCATTTCGCGCAGGACCCACTCGCCGGTCTCTCGCGCCACCCGGCGAAAGAACTTGTCGCCGGTGGCGCGATGGGCATCCGTCGCTACCCGGATCAGCAGGGCGTTGTCGCTCAGCATTTTCTCGAAGTGGGGGATGGTCCACTCCCGGTCCACCGAATAGCGCGCGAACCCCCCGCCGATCTGGTCATAGAGTCCGCCGAGGGCCATGCGTCTGAGCGTATGGCAGGCCATGTGCAGGGCGCCGCGGTCTACCTCGCCCTGGCGCTGGCTGCGGGCGTAGTGGCGGAGCATGCGCTCGAGGGCGGTTGGCTGCGGGAATTTCGGCGCCTCCCCGAACCCGCCAAAGGCCGGATCAAAGCGACTGGCCACCTGAGTGCGGGCGGCATCCAGTGCCTCAGGCCCGGGTAGCGCGGCCCCGCTGGTGCTGGCCAGGCGCTGGAGAACACGCTGCATGCGCGCGTTCTGCTCAATGATCTCGTCTCGGCGCGTCTGCCAGACCTCGGTAACCCGGGCCATGACATCGGCAAACCCCGGCATGCCGGCCTGCTCCGTTTTCGGGAAGTAGGTGCCCGTGAAAAACGGCACCTGCTCCGGAGTCAGGAACACCGTCAGGGGCCAACCGCCGCCTTGCTCAGCCAGCAGCTGGTGTGCCATTTGGTAGATGCGATCGAGGTCAGGGCGCTCTTCCCGGTCGACCTTGATGTTGATGAAGTCCTGGTTCATTTGCGCGGCGATCGCCGGGTCCTCGAAGGACTCGTGCGCCATCACGTGGCACCAGTGGCAGGCGGCATAGCCAATCGACAACAGGATCGGGCGATCGAGCACGCGTGCTGCGGACAGCGCGGCCTCATCCCACGGCTGCCAGTGCACCGGGTTGTCGGCATGCTGGCGCAGGTAGGGGCTGGTCGTTTGCGCCAGCCGGTTGGTCTCAATGGCCGCGGGATCCATGGCTGCTCCGACACCGTAGAGTCAAAGCCTCAATGCTATCATTCCGAGTATGGGGGTAGTCGGCGGGGATGCAGCGCATGCAGGTGAATCGGTCAACGGGACGGCTTGAGGGCGCCTCGTATCTTGCCTCGCCTAACTGTAATGCCAGGCCCGCTGGGTGCGAACCCGAGCTGGTGGTCATCCACGGGATCAGCGTGCCGGCGGGCCACTTTGGCGACGGGCATGTTGAAGGGCTTTTCACCAATGAGCTGGACACAGACAGCGACGAGCGCCTTGCCCATCTTTCCGGCGTGCAAGTCTCGGCGCATCTTCTCATTCATCGAGACGGTCACATCACCCAGTTCGTGCCCTTCAACCAGCGCGCCTGGCATGCCGGTGAGTCGAGCTTTAACCAGCGCGCCAACTGCAATGACTTTTCCATCGGCATTGAGCTGGAGGGGACGGATATGACGACCTACGCAGGTGTGCAGTACGACGTGCTTGAGCCGGTACTTCGTGCGCTGCGTGAAGCCTACCCTGAGATCGGCGATGACCGGGTGGTCGGGCACTGTCATATCGCGCCTGGCCGCAAGAGCGACCCCGGCCCGCGGTTCGACTGGGGACGTTTGCAGCGAAGTTTGGGTATCCTTCAGCCCGTCACTCAGCCACGGGTATCGACAAGATGACACTGCTCGCCCTGATTATTGCGCTGCTCATCAACGGGCAGCTGTCAGCCGGTGGATGGCGCAGCGCAAGGGGCTTTAATCGTTACGCCGACTGGCTGCGCCAACGCCTCATGCCCATGCGGCTGTGGAACCATGCCGGTGGCCTTGCCCTGTTGCTGGTGCCGTTTGTGGTACTGCTCGGCGTTTTGCAGTTGCTGATTGGCCATTGGCTGTTTGGGGCTGTCGGGCTAGTGCTAGGCGTGGTCGCGCTGTGTTTCGCGTTTGGCGGTGGGGAGCCGCTGGAAACCGAGGTGGCCAGCTTTACGGCGGCCTGGCGACGCGGGGACGAGGCCGAGGCACAGTCGGCGTTGAACGCGCTGGCCGGGACGGCGATTGCGCCGGTGGCCATGGAGCAGATGCCGGAAGTGGCTGCGACTCACCTGTTGCGGCGAGGCCGGACCCGGCTTTTTGCCCCGATTTTCTGGTTTGTGTTGCTGGGCCCTGTGGGCGCCGTCGGTTATCGACTGGTGGTGCTCGCCCGGGCCTTTGGCGACTGTCAGGACAACGCCGGTCCCGGGTACTGCCAGCGGGCTGAGCAGCTTGTGGCACTGCTTGACTGGGTGCCGGATCGGTTGATGGCCGCTGCCCTCGCGCTGGGGGGGCATTTCAGCGCCGCGGCCCAGGCCTGGGAGCAATCAGCGGGCACAGCTGATGGTGATCGGCTCTCACAAGCGGGTCTGGGGGCTTTGGGTCTGCCGCCTGCCGACGAGGCGGTCACACGTGATTTAACCGCTGAGGCGGTGGATGACGCGCATGCCCTGTTGCGCCGGGCGCTTTATATCTGGCTCGCCGTGTTGGCGGCTGGTGTGCTGCTGGGGGCGCTTTAAGCCCTAGACCACCAGGACCGGGCAGTGCGCGCCGCCCGCAACGCGTTGTGCGACGCTGCCAAGGAGTACGTTGGCGTCGCCATTCGTGCCCTGCGCGCCCACCACGATCAGATCGCAGTCGCGCTGTCGGGCGAATTGCACAATGGTGCTGGCTGGCCGGCCCCCTTTGACGAACGCCCGCAATCGCTCCTTGGGTACCTCGTGATCCATTAGATATTGCTTGGCCGACATGGCGATATCGGTGGCGTACTCCTTGAGGGCATCATCCGGCAGCTCCAGCCGATCGGGCCGGACCATCGATAACGAGGCCTCCCGCAGGCTGTGGTGTTTGAACACACACAAGACGAGCAATTCGGCATCAGTGAGATGCTGCAGCGCGATGCCCTTCTCCAGCGCCTGGACAGCGCCACTGGAGCCATCCACCGGGATCAGGATTCGGTTGAATACCGCCATTCCTTGCCTCTAATTAAACATCAGATCACGCAGCCCGAGCGCGATTTGCGGAAACATGATCAACAGCGCTGCTGCGGCCACCAACATGAGCACGAACGGGGGCGTGCCACGGATCACCTCAATGTAGGGGCGCTTGAATATGGCAATGGCTGTGAAGATATCGCAGCCAAAAGGTGGCGTCGCCGAGCCGATCGCCACCTGCAGCGTGATCAGTATACCCACGAGTACGGGGTCGAGCCCGGTGGCCTCAATGGCCGGCATGAAAATCGGCGTGAGGACCAGGATGACCACGATCGGATCCACGAACATGCAGGCAATGAAGAACGCCACGCAGATGGCGATCAGCACCCCCGTCGGTCCGGCCTCGTTAATGCCCACCGCTTCGAGCACCGCCTGCGGGATCTGGGCGAATGAAATGATCCACGAAAAGCCATTGCCCACACCCACCAGAATGAAGACCACGGCTGTGATGAGCCCGGTGGACTTGGCGATGCGCCAGATGTCGGCGGACTTCAGAGTGCGAAAGACGAGGAATTCGAGGATGAACGCGTAGAGCACACAGACCGCTGCCGCCTCGGTGGGGCTGAACACGCCGCCGTAGATGCCGCCGACGATGATCACTGGGAAGCCAAGCGGCCACAGGGCTTCGCGCACCGCGCCAAGGCGCTCCCGCCAGCTCGCCCGTGGCTCTGTCGGTACGTCCTTGAGCGTGGCGTAGACGACGCAGTAAATCGAGAACATCGCCAGGATCATCAGTCCCGGGACGATGCCGGCGATGAAGAGCTCGCCAATGGAGGTCTCTGAAATCACGCCGTAGACGATCATCCCGATGCTTGGAGGGATCAGGAACGCGATGTCGCTCGAATTGATGATCAGCGCGAGCGTGAATGAGTCTTTGTAACCGGCCTTGAGCATGCGCGGTCGCAGCGGCGAGCCAATCGCGACAACGGTGGCCTGCGTCGACCCGGAGACCGCACCGAATAGCGTGCAAGACGCCGCGGTGCTGACAGCGAGCCCGCCCTTAATATGGCCAATGAAGGCCATCACCATGTTGATCAGGCGCTCAGCCGACGTCCCGCGCGTCATGATGTCGGCAGCCAGAATGAACATGGGCACCGCGATCAGTGATGCCGGCCGGATCCCCGCCACGATCTGCTGGATCAGGGTGTCCATTTGCCCCAGACCATCAAACATCATCACGAAGCCGATGACTGCACCGGCAATCAGCGGCACCATCATCGGAAAGCCGAGCAGCAACAGCACGACCATGGCAGAGAACATGATCCAGCCCATGGCCGTTACACCTCCGTTTCCGTGTCGCTGTAGCCATCCACCATTGCGGTGGATAGATAGACGTCTTTTTCGCGGAGGTTTTTCACCGCCGTGAGCAAGAACTGGATGCCGGTGATCGTAAAGCCGATCGGGACCCAGAGGTAAATCCACCAGATGGGCAGACCAAGCGCCGGCAGGACACGGCCCCGGTCATACAGACTGATGATGTAGGTGATCGAGAAATAGAGCAGGAAGAACATGGCTGCCGCTGTGATCAGCGCAATCGTGATCATGATGGCTTTGCGTCCGGCGACGGGAAACGCGTCATAAATCGCGGACATGCGGATGTGGCGGCCGTGACGGGCGGCGTAACCGATCCCGGCAAAGGTCACCATGATAATCAGTATCCGGTTGATCTCGCCTGAGAAGAAAATGCTTGAGCCAAGGGCAAAACGGCCGACGACGTTGGCCACTGTATTCACGGCCATCAGGATCACGCCCAGGCCGAGGATGCCCGCCTCCAGGCGGCTGAGCAGCGTGTCGATGGTGCCCAGGATGCCCGGCAGCCCTGACTGGTAATGGTGCTCGGCCAGTTCGTCTTCGTTCATGGTTCCGTGCCCCCCAGAAGAAAAAGGGGCGATCCCGGGCTCCGGGTCGCCCCTTAGGGTTCGTATCAGGCCTTGATATAGTGCCTACCGAACCGCTTCGAGATCCGCCTTGAACTGCTCCAGGAGCATGGCGCCGTCCTCGCCGGTCATCTCCAGGTACTCTTCCTCGACCTGTGGGGCACGCTCACGGAAGGCGTCGATCTGCTCCTCGGTAAGGCGGGTTACCGTGACCTCGTCAGACGCGGCCTGGATTTTCTCGAGCGACTCTTCCGCCAAACCCTGAATATGCTCCATGGTGTGGTCGTAGGCAACATTGGCTGCATCCCGGATCAGCTGCTGATCGTCGGATGACAGGCCATCGAAGAAGTCCTTGTTGGCCATGGACGCGGTCGTAAACCAGCCGTGTCCTGTGAAGATCAGGTTCGGGGAGACCTCGTACAGGCCGCCGGACTCGATCCAGAAGATCGGGTTTTCCTGACCATCAAGCACGCCAGTCTGCAGGCCACCATAGACCTCACCCCAAGGGAGCGGTGTCGGCGTGGCACCGAAGGCGTTGTAGGTCTCTGACAGCAGCGGGTTGGTCATCACCCGGATCTTTTTGTTGTCGAAGCCCTCCGGGCTGGTCACCGGCTCGTCGGCCGTCACCACCATCTCGCCCTCGGGATACATCTTCAACAGCTCGAGGCCGTGCTCAGCGTAGAGCTCCGGGAACATCTCGTTGATGGCCGTGCTCTCGTCAAAGAACTCCAGCACCGTCTCTTCGTCGGTGGGCAGTAGATAAGGCACAAAGAAGATCTGCGCGGCCGGCAGCCAGGCACCACTGAAGCCTGGTGACTGGTTCACGAACTCGATGATCCCGTTTTGTGCCTGCTCCATGATGTCGTCAGACTCACCGAGCTCACCGAACCGGTAGACCTCCAGGGTGTGGTCAGAATTCTCTTCGATGTGCTCTTTGAACGCGTAGGCATACACGTCCTGCACATCGCCCTCGTACTCCTCGTGGGCATACCGCCAGTCTGCACTGAATGCTGTGGCGGACAGGCTCAGCGCCAGTGCACCCAGCGCCGTCCGGGTAAAGATGCGGGATGACTTCATTGATGAGTCTCCTTGTTTATGCTGTTTGGCCGCTATCACAAATGTGACAGTCATGTTGAGGCTAGCTTGAGGGGGTATGGGGGTCAAGTCGCAGACATTTGTGCCGATTTAGTGCACATCGGCGGGTAAATGCACACTTTTTGGGCGCATCCCGACTAGCTTCTTTGAGGGGGCTTAACGCGGTTTGTCTCCGAAAGGTCATCTTTCTTTGGAAACTGGTTGCCGTCAATGACTTGGCTTTGCATGCGCACGGTCGCGGTGGCCACGATCGGCAGTCGGTTATTGCGGAGCATGAGCTGCTCGCGCACATCCCAGTTTGAACCCAGCCACGCAGCACCCAGCGCGGCCTTGGCGATGAACCAGCCGGCATAAGGCACATGCAAGGGGTAGCCGTAAGTTACCTGCACGCGCAAGAGGGTCGCGTCCTGGAGCGTCAGTTCACTGCGTGGGGCGATCCGCGACGACTGGCGATGCATATCCCGGAATGGCAGGTACCGAGTGCCAGATCGGTCGCGTTGGCCATGATCGGTAAACGCTTCCCGGGTGGGATTGAGAATACGGATTCGGGCATGCGCCAGGATGTCGGGCAGCGTTTTGCTCACCACGCGGGTTTCGAAGGCCCCGACATTCCGCGGGGAGGGGTGAAGTGGCGTCAGGGCTCGCGCCAGGGCCAAGCGCATGGGCTGCATGCGCGCATTCTCCATTGCGCCGGCACGCGCGGCCATGAGGGCCCCATGATCAACGAACGCCCTTGCCTCGTACACGAAAGCCCACTGCACCACCGAAAGGCCGACCACCAGCAGCACCGGTAACGCGATCAGGCTCTCGAGCATCAGGCTGCCCTGCTGAGAACGCCGGCGGAGTGCTAGCTGCCACCACGACCTCGGTCGAGACCGCGAGCAAGCACCCCGCCAACGAAATGGAACCGCCATTAAGCCGAGTGACTAACCGCGGCAGCTCGCCGGTGCGAAGCGGGCGGGGAGGGTGCTACCTGTGCAGTCCCATTCTAGTTGCCCTGCTGTTGTTTCAGTGGGCGTGAAGATGATGCTGTCTCCAGCAGTAATTTCGTCACTCACTGTTTCGTTGATGGTCACTTTGATGGAGCCTGCTCCGGCATTCGCATCCATCACAATCGTATCGATCACAGCCGTAGAGTAATTGCTGCCAGCCGGGTCGCCCCCGGTGTCAAGGCCGGCCTCCTCAGCAGTGCCTGGCAACTCCCCATTCCCATAGTAATAATCCGCGACTGATGCCTTGACGGGGGCGACCGCGGCGACGGCCTCGGAGACCTTGGCTCGGACCGTGTAATCGGAATAAGCGGGTACGGCAACGCTGGCGAGGATGCCGACGATGGCCACAACAATCATTAACTCAATCAGGGTAAAACCACTTTGGTGGTTGCGCATTGTCTGACTCCTTCTGGTTGGCTTGACCGCCGGGCTGGCGGCGCGCAAGCGCTATTCGGCCAGAGGGCATGCGCAGCAGAGTGAGAAGTGACGCACAGATGCGATCAGCGTGGTGGCAACGCCGCCAGCCGGTCCTTACCTTGCAGCGCCGCATTTTTTGAACCGCACCACAGAATCGTGGAGAATAATGGCAATTTTCCCGAGGAGGCGGAGCGTCCATGAACCTGCACGAGTTTCAGGCGAAGCACATCTTCAGCCAGTACGGTATTCCTATTCCCAAGGGTTTCGTGGCCCGTTCCGCAGCGGAAGCACGCTCTGCGGCCGAACAGCTGGGCGGCCCGGTCTGGGTGGTTAAAGCCCAGGTCCACGCGGGCGGCCGCGGCAAGGCCGGGGGCGTCAAGATCGCCAAGAGTCTGGACGAGGTCGTGGAGTACACCGAGGCCTTGCTCGGTACCCGGCTGGTTACTCATCAGACTGACGAGCACGGCATGCCCATCAACTCGGTGATGATTGAGGAAGGCCTCGACATTGCTCGGGAGATTTACCTGGGCGCCCTCGTGGACCGCGCCAGTAAGCGCGTTGTGTTCATGGGCTCGGCTGCCGGCGGCATGGACATCGAAGAGGTGGCGGCCACCGAGCCCGAGAAGATCATCACCGTGCGGGTGAACCCTGTCGCGGGTCTGCAGGCCTACCAGTGCCGGCAGATGGGCTTTGCCCTGGGGCTGACGCCCGCACAGATCAAGCAGCTCACCCAGGTCATGAAGGGTCTGTATCGCTGCTTCGAAGACCGCGATCTGGGCCTGGTCGAGATCAATCCGCTGATCGTGACGGGTGATGACGAGCTCCTCGCCCTTGATGCCAAGATCAACGTTGACGACAACGCCATCGAGATCAACCGCCAGGCCGAGATCGCCGACATGCGCGATGTCAGCCAGGAGGATGACACCGAGGTGCAAGCCGCGGAGCACGGCCTTAACTACATCACCCTCGATGGCAACATCGGCTGCATGGTCAACGGCGCTGGTCTGGCCATGGCCACGATGGATGTCATCAAGCTTCATGGCGGCGAGCCGGCCAACTTCCTGGATGTCGGTGGCGGCACCAACAAGGAGCGGGTGACCGAGGCGTTCAAGATCATCTCGGCAAGCCCCGATGTGCAGGGCATTCTCGTTAACATCTTTGGCGGTATCGTTCGCTGCGACATGATCGCCGAGGGCGTCATTGCGGCCGTGAAGGATGTGGGCGTGAATGTGCCCGTTGTGGTGCGGCTCGAGGGCACCAATGTGGAACAGGGCAAGCAACTACTCGCCGAGAGCGGTCTCGATATCATCCCAGCCGATAATCTGACCGACGGCGCTGAAAAAGTCGTGGGCGCGGTCGGCGCCTGACCCGGTTACCCCCGGACACAAGACGAGGAAGACGCATGAGTATTCTGGTGGATAAACACACCAAGGTGATCGTCCAGGGCTTCACCGGCAAGCAGGGCACCTTTCACGCCGAGCAGTGCATCGGCTACGGCACCAACATCGTGGGTGGCACCACGCCGGGCCGGGGTGGCGAGACGCATCTCGACCGCCCGGTGTTCGACACCGTTCGCGATGCCGTGGGCGACACGGGCGCCGACGCCTCGATGATTTACGTCCCGGCGGCGTTTGCCGCTGACGCGATCCTCGAGGCCGCCGAGGCGGGCATCAAGGTCATCGCCTGCATCACGGAAGGCATTCCGGTGCTCGACATGCTCAAGGTGAAGGCCGCGCTCGACTTCTACGACGCCACGCTGATCGGCCCCAACTGCCCCGGCATCATTACCCCTGGCGAATGCAAGATCGGCATCATGCCCGGCCACATCCACAAGCCGGGCTCGATCGGTATTGTCTCGCGCTCGGGCACGCTGACGTACGAGGCGGTCAAACAGACCACGGACATCGGCATGGGTCAAAGCACCTGTGTGGGGATTGGCGGCGACCCGATTCAGGGCATGAGCTTTATCGATGTGATCGAGCGCTTCGAGGCCGACCGCCAGACCAAGGGCATCGTCATGGTGGGCGAGATCGGTGGAACGGCCGAAGAAGAGGCCGCCGAGTACATCCAGGCGCATGTGCGCAAGCCCGTGGTGGCCTATATCGCCGGTGTCACGGCCCCCCCTGGCAAGCGCATGGGCCACGCCGGTGCGATCATCAGCGGTGGTAAGGGCACAGCGGCAGACAAGTTCGGTGCGCTTGAGAAAGCCGGCGTGGCCACGGTTCGCTCCCCGGCGGAGATTGGCCAGCGCGTCAGTGATTGCTTTACTGGCTGAACCGACGTTATCAATGGCCGCATGCCGGCCCCCGATCTCGGGAGGCATCCTTCGCCCATGAGCGATAGGCTGCGTTTTGCCATGGCCCAGCTCAATCTCCTGGTGGGAGATGTGAGCGGTAATACCGACTCGGTCGTCACCGCCGCCCACGAGGCACGCGACCAGCTCGGTGCCGCGTTGGTGTGTTTTCCGGAGTTAACGCTGACCGGCTATCCGCCGGATGACTTGCTTTTGCGACCGGATTTTATCGAGGCGGTTGAAAAAGGCATTGACCGCATCGCGGCGGACACGCGTGGCATCACCGTGATCGTGGGGGCGCCGATATTGGAGCAAGGCCGCCTCTACAACGCGGCGCTGGTGATCCAGAACGGTGCGGTGATCGCCCGTTACGCCAAGCATGAACTCCCCACCTACGGTGTTTTTGACGATCTGCGCTACTTCTCGCCAGGTGAGGCCGCGTGTGTCGTTAACATCGAGGGCTGTCGGGTGGGTGTGACCATCTGCGAAGACGCCTGGCACCCCGGGCCTGTGGAGGCGGCGACGCAGGCTGGTGCCGATTTGATCGTCAACCTCAACGCCTCGCCCTTTGATCAGTACAAGGGCACGGCCAGGCAGTCGGTATTACGCGAGCGGATCGCCGAGAGCGCGCGTCCCATCTTGTATTGCAACATGGCGGGCGGACAGGATGAGGTGGTGTACGACGGCGGATCCTGCGCCTTTGATGGTCGTGGTGATCTCATGGTTCGGGCACCGCGTTTTGACACCGGCGTCTTCCCAGTCGACCTACAGCGTATCCATGGCGCATGGACGCCACTCGAAGGCGCGATCGATCCTGAGCTCTCTCCTGAAGCGGTCGTTTACGAAGCGCTGGTGTGGGGCGTGCGGGATTACGTCCAAAAGAACCGTTTCCCCAGTGTGGTCATCGGCCTGTCGGGTGGCATTGATTCGGCGCTCGTGGCGTGTATCGCCGCTGATGCCCTGGGGCCGGAGCGCGTTCACTGTCTGATGATGCCCAGTCGCTACACCAGTGAAATGAGCCACAGCGATGCGGCCGCCATTGTGAAGGCCCTGGGTGTGCGCTACGACATCATGGCCATTCAGGGGATGTTCGAGGCTTATACCCATGCGCTGGCGCCCGTGTTTGATGGCCGCCCGGTGGATGTGACTGAAGAGAATCTTCAGTCGCGGATTCGTGGCGCACTGCTGATGGCGGTGTCCAACAAGCTTGGTGGGCTGGTACTCGCCACCGGCAACAAAAGTGAAATGGCCGTGGGCTACGCTACGTTATATGGCGATATGGTCGGGGGATTCTCGCCGCTGAAAGACATCTTCAAGACCGAGGTTTATCGCCTCGCCCGCTATCGAAACACCCAGGGCCAGGTGATCCCTGAAAACGTACTGACCCGTCCACCCAGTGCCGAGCTCGCGCCCGATCAAAAAGACAGCGACAGCCTGCCCGACTACGCCGTCCTCGATGCCATTCTGGCCGCCTATGTGGAGGAGGACGCGCGTATCGATGAGATTGTCGAGCGCGGTCACGACCGCGCCGTGATCGAGCGGGTGGTGCGGCTTTTGCACCGCAACGAATACAAACGTCGCCAGGCCGCTCCGGGCGTGAAGGTGACGACGAAAGCCTTTGGCCGTGACCGACGTTATCCGATTACCTCGGGCTTTGGCCGGGAGTCGGGCTGATACACTACGGCCCCCAAAACGACGGGAGTGAACGAATGAAAAAGATCGAAGCGATCATCAAGCCCTTTAAGCTCGATGACGTCCGCGAGGCCATTGCCGAGGTTGGCATCACTGGCATGACGGTGACCGAGGTCAAGGGCTTTGGCCGGCAGAAAGGGCATACCGAGCTGTATCGCGGCGCGGAATATGTGGTGGACTTCCTGCCAAAGATGCGCATCGAAGTCGTCGTACCCGACGATGTTGTTGATGGCGTGGTCGAGGCGGTCGTGAAGGCGGCCAACACCGGCAAAATTGGTGATGGCAAGGTCTTCGTCTCGCCCGTCGAGCAGGCGATCCGCATTCGTACCAGCGACCAGGGTGAGGAGGCGCTCTAGCGCGAGCCCGCTGCTAGAACTCGCCCATGCCGCCACCTGTGGAGGGCGGCATGGGGAGTTGGCCCCCAGCGCTGCCACCACTCGGCGCACTGCCCGCCTCCGGTGAGGGCGCGACCTCGCGGGTCTCATCCTGGTACAAAGGTGGTGCGTCTGGCGTGGCCTTCTCGTCTGTCTGTGCCAGTGCCTCGTCACGCGCATCGATCACACCCTCTGCCAGATCCGGCAGTTCCAGCGCTCGGTACGCCTGCTCAAGCAGCGTCATTGCGGGGTCGACGGTGGGTGACTCAGGGAACTCATTGATGATCCCGATAGCGCGTCGGGCGGCGGCGACCCAAGCCTGCCGATCGGCGTAAAAGCGCGCGACGCTGAGCTGGTAGCGCGCACCAGCCATGTAGAGCTCGTCAATACGCTCGCGGGCGTCGTCCACGTATTCGCTGTCGGGGTATTGCTCGATCAGCGTGCGATAGGCCTGAAACGCTTGCCGACGAGGCACGGGGTCCCGCAGCGTGGTGTCTACACCCACCCAGCGCTTAATGGCGTCCTCGTTTTTCTCCTGTAAGGCGAGCCCCTGCATGTACCAGGTGTACGGCACCTCACGGTGACGCGGGTTGATGCGCCGGAAGCGCTCAGCGGCAGCCACCGCCGAGGTGGGGTCATTCGCGCGGTAGTACGTGTAGATCAAATCAAGCTGGCCCTGAGTGGCATAAATGCCGAACGGATACTGAGCCTGCAGGGCCTCGAGCTCTTCGGTGGCGGTCGCCCAATCGCCGCGATCCATGGCACTTTTGGCGGTCTCGTACAGCGCCGCCGCTTCCGCATCGCGCAGCTCCGTGCCGCCTTCGTCGTTGTTGGCACAGCCCGCGAGCAGGCCAATTAGCAGTAGAATCGCAAAAAAGCGCTTCATGGCACCCATGTCCACCGTGTGTCTAATGCGCACAGTCTAGAGAAAACCGGGGGCATCGCCCAGCAGCATGAACGATCAATCCATCACTGAGATCACCCGTGAAGCCACGATCCCTGACGCGGCCGCGGGACGGCGCCTGGATGCCGTGCTCGCGGAGTTGTTCCCCGAGTTCTCCCGCGCGCGCCTGCAGCGCTGGTTAAAAGAGGGCGCGCTGACGGTGAATGGAACCTCGCCCCGAGGGCGCGTTGCGGTGAAGGGGGGTGAGCAGGTCCGAATTACGGCGACCCAATCCGAGGAGGGCGTGGTAGAACCTGAGCCCATTCCCCTCGAGATTGTCTACGAGGACGAGGCGCTCCTGGTTATTAATAAGCCGGCGGGCCTGGTGGTGCACCCGGGGGCTGGTAATGCCGCGGGGACGCTGCAGAACGCCCTGCTGCATCATGACGCGCGGTTGGGCGGCCTGCCGCGCGGCGGCATCGTGCATCGACTGGACCGCGATACCACCGGGCTCATGGTGGTGGCCAAGACCTTACAGGCGCACACCCATCTCGTCGAGCAGCTCCAGGCGCGCACCGTGGGCCGAGAGTATCTGGCGCTGGTGACCGGAACGTTCACCGCCGGCGGCAAGGTCGACGCCCCCATTGGCCGCCACCCGCGGGATCGCCTGCGCATGGCCGTACAAGAAGCGGGTAAGCCGGCGGTGACGCATTACCGCATCGACACCCGCTTCCCGGCCCATACCCTGCTGCGCTGTAAGCTTGAAAGCGGGCGCACCCACCAGATCCGTGTCCATATGGCCCACTTGCACCACCCAATCGTGGGCGATTCGCTTTATGGCGGGCGGTTGCGGATGCCTGGCGGCGTCGAATCCGTGCCGGCCCCCGAGGGACCCTGGCCACCGCGCAAGGGCGATATCGAGCCGCCCACGGTGGCTGACTGCCTGCGGTGGTTCCGGCGCCAGGCCCTGCATGCCGAGACCCTGACCCTCGTCCATCCCGCTCGGGGCGAGACGCTGAGCTGGAGCGTGGATCTGCCCACCGACTATGCGGGCCTGCTGGAGGCACTGACCGCTCACCGCGCCGTGGTTGAGGAGGCCGAGGCCGAGGAAAGGAACCGCGGGTGGCGGCCATGATAGCGGATGCCCGCGAGGCCCCCGGGCACGGCATTGAACTGATTCGTCCGGACTGGCCGGTGCCTGTGCATGCCGGCTTCACCACCCGTCAGGGCGGCGTCAGTCAGTCCCCGTACGACACCCTCAATCTCGCCCTGCACGTCGAGGACGATCCCACGGCGGTCCACGAGAATCGTCGTCGTCTGGTCGCGCAAGCGGGTCTGCCTGAAGAACCGCGCTGGCTGCGCCAAGTCCATGGAACCCGCGTCGTGCACGCCGACGAGGTCGAGCGGGACGTTACCGAAGCGGATGCGGTCTGGAGCGATCGGCCCGGTCAGGTCTGCGCCGTGCTAGTGGCTGACTGTATGCCCATCCTGCTGGCCAGTGCCGATGGCGGCTGTGTGGCGGCCGTGCATGCAGGCTGGCGTGGGTTGGCGAGTGGCATTATTCAGGTCGCAGTGGCCGCTTTACCGGCGCCGCCCGCCGGGCTACACGCCTGTATCGGCCCGTGTATTGGCCAGGCGGCTTATGAAGTGGGCGAAGAGGTGATCGAGCAGATGCAGGCGGCCGGCGTAGCACCTCACTATGAGCGAAACGATGCGCGAACGTCCCGCGCTCACCTGAACCTCGCCGACACCGCCGCGGGCATTCTTTCGGCTTGCGGGGTCGCGGCGGTTACTGACCTAGGAAGCTGCACCCATGCGGATGCGGAGGCGTTCTACTCCTACCGGCGTGATGGGAAGACTGGACGCATTGCCGCTTTTATTTCATTGCCGGCATAAAGTTGGCAGAGCGTTGCATGGTGCTTTTTCATGATGTTGACGCGTGCCGTCATGCGTTACGACGCGATGCGTAACGCGGCGTAGACGCCGTACGGAGCACGAACCCATCGCCTGCCCTGAAAGCCGTATCAGGCCGCCGTGGCCGGGGAACGCGCATGGCTTTGACGCATGACGCGCATCGTTCGGAACGCGTTACGTCTCCCGTATGGCGGAGTGATGTTTTCCGGACAGCGTCCTCATGGGCAAAACGTATTAACAACACGCTGGTCTGCGCTCGGCGCTCGGCGCTGGCCCCTGGCGGTTTGGCGCTTGGCGCCAGTCTCGCCTTTCGGCTGATCCACCCCATTGGAAACGCGCCTGCCACCCCCCATATCTAACAACAAGCAACGGCAACGATAAGTGAAGGAGTCCGACCCATGCGGATGGACAAACTGACCACCAAATTCCAGATGGCGCTGTCCGAAGCGCAATCCCTCGCACTTGGGCGCGACCACCAGATGATCGAGCCTGAGCACCTGGGCCTCGCCATGCTCGATCAGGAGGGCGGCGGCGTTCGCCACTTGCTCCAGCAGGCCGGGGTAAACGTCAACCTGCTGCGCTCGCAGATCGGCGAGGCGCTCGACCGGCTGCCGACCGTCTCTGGCGCGGCCGGCGAGGTGCACGTCAGTAATGACCTGAACCGCCTGCTTAACCAGACGGATAAGCTCGCGCAAAAACGTGGGGATAGCTACATCTCCAGTGAGCTCTTTTTGCTCGCGGCCCTCCAGGATGGCAAGACCCGCGTCGGCGAGAGTCTCACGCAGGCTGGGGCCAACAAAGACGCCCTCGAGAAAGCGATCGAGGCGACCCGTGGCGGCGAGAATGTCGATGATCCCAACGCCGAGGATCAGCGTCAGGCGCTCGAGAAGTACACCATTGATCTCACCGAGCGGGCCGAGCAGGGCAAGCTGGATCCGGTGATTGGCCGCGATGAGGAAATCCGCCGTACTATCCAGGTCCTGCAGCGGCGCACCAAGAACAACCCCGTGCTGATCGGCGATCCTGGTGTTGGTAAAACCGCGATCGTCGAGGGCCTGGCGCTGCGGATCGTGAACCACGAGGTGCCCGAAGCGCTGAAGCAAAAGCGCGTCCTCGCGCTGGATATGGGCGCGATGGTCGCCGGCGCAAAGTACCGCGGCGAGTTCGAAGAGCGCATGAAGGGTGTGCTGAAAGACCTTGCCAAGCAGGAAGGCGAGATCATTCTGTTTATCGATGAAATTCACACCATCGTGGGGGCCGGTAAGGCCGAGGGCTCGATGGACGCGGGCAATATGCTTAAGCCTGCCCTCGCCCGCGGTGAGCTCCACTGCATCGGCGCGACCACGCTGGATGAGTATCGCACCAATATCGAAAAGGACGCCGCGCTGGAGCGGCGCTTCCAGAAAGTGCTGGTCGACGAACCGAGTGTGGAGGACACCGTGGCGATCCTGCGGGGGCTCAAGGAGCGCTACGAAGTCCATCACGGCGTAGAAATTACGGACCCGGCGATTGTCAGCGCGGCGACGCTCTCCCAGCGCTACATCACTGACCGCAAACTGCCTGACAAAGCCATCGACCTGATCGACGAGGCCGCCAGTCGGATCCGCATCGAGATCGACTCCAAGCCGGAGGCGATGGATCGGCTCGAACGCCGGCTCATTCAGCTCAAGATCGAGCGTGAGGCGCTGAATAAGGAAGCCGACGAGGCCTCCCGTAAGCGGCTGGCGACACTCGAGGGCGAGATCGCAGAGATCGAGCATGAGTACAACGAAATGGAGTCGATCTGGACCGCCGAGAAAGCGGCGGTGCAGGGGGCGACGGGCCTGAAAGAGTCGCTCGAGCAGGCGCGCCAGGAGCTCGAGACCGCGCGCCGGGCGGGGGATCTCACCCGCATGTCGGAACTCCAGTACGGGCGCATCCCCGAGCTCGAGCAACAGCTTGCCAGCGCCTCCGAAGCCGAGGGTCAGCAGGAAAGGCAGCTGCTGCGGAACTCAGTGACCGAAGAAGAGGTGGCGGAAGTGGTCTCCAAGTGGACCGGCATTCCCGTCTCGAAGATGCTCGAGGGCGAGCGCGACAAGTTGCTGCGCATGGAACACGCCCTGGGTGACCGGGTGATCGGCCAGGCCGAGGCGGTGGAGGCCGTATCCAACGCCATCCGGCGCTCCCGGGCGGGGCTGTCCGACCCCAACCGCCCGAATGGCTCGTTCCTGTTCCTCGGGCCGACGGGTGTGGGCAAGACCGAGCTCTGCAAGGCCCTCGCCACGTTCCTCTTCGACACCGAAGAGGCGATGGTGCGCATCGATATGTCGGAGTTCATGGAAAAGCACTCGGTAGCCCGGCTGATCGGCGCACCGCCGGGGTATGTCGGCTATGAGGAGGGCGGTTATCTGACCGAGGCCGTCCGCCGCAAGCCCTACTCCGTGCTGCTGCTCGACGAGGTCGAAAAGGCCCATGCGGATGTCTTCAATATCCTGCTGCAGGTGCTCGACGACGGGCGTCTGACAGACAGCCACGGCCGGACAGTCGATTTCCGCAACACGGTCATAGTCATGACCTCCAACCTGGGCTCGCACCTGATCCAGGAGCACGCCGGGGAGTCGCAGTACGACGAGATGAAGCGCCAGGTCATGGGCGTGGTCTCGCAACACTTCCGCCCGGAGTTCATCAACCGCGTCGATGATGTGGTGGTGTTCCACCCGCTCGAGCGGGAGCAGATCCGGCGCATCACCGAGGTGCAGGTGCGGTATCTCTCCGAGCGGCTGCGTGAGCGCGAGATGGCACTGGAGCTGACCGACGCCGCCCTGGATGTCATCGGCGAGGCCGGCTTTGATCCGATTTACGGCGCACGGCCACTGAAGCGCATCCTGCAGCAGCGGGTTGAGAACGTGCTCGCCCAGCGCATCCTCGCGGGTGAGTTCGCGCCGGGTGACCGCATTCGGGTCGATGCCGTCGGCGGTGAGGAGGCGAGTGAGCTGCGCTTTGAGCGGGTAAACGAGCCCGCCGAGGCCTAAGCTATCCGTTGATCCGGTGGATCACCGCATCGAGCGCGCGGGTGGGCAAAACGCGCTTTAGCGCCTTGAACACGTGCGTTGGCACCGTGACGTGATAGCGGGGCTTGGGCTTGATTGACTCGACGGCGAGGATGAGCTTGCGTGCCACCGCCTCAGGCCCGAGTGTCAGGGGTGGATCGCCCTCGGCGTTGAGTCGTTGGGCCACGGCCTCATAGGTCTCGCGGTGGACGCTGTGCAAACCGCCCTCACTGGCGAGTCCAATCCAGTGGCGAAATTTCATCCAGCCATTGGCCCGAAAGCGACTGGTGACCGGGCCGGTCTGGATGAGAATGGCCTCAATGCCCGTTCCGCGCAGCTCCTGGCGCAGGGTGTCGGTCAGCCCCTCCAGCGCGTGCTTTGATGCGTTGTAGGCACCCCGCCAAGGCAGGGCGATAAACCCGAGCACCGAACTGTGCTGGACGATCCTTCCGTGGCCCTGGGCGCGCATGGCCGGCAGCACAGCCCGAGTGAGCGCATGGGCGCCGAAGAGGTTGGTCTCAAACTGCTCGCGCAGGGCGGCGCGGGGCAGGTCTTCGAGCGCGCCGGGTTGGCCAAAGCCCGCGTTATTAAACAGTGCATCAATCCGCCCGCCGGTGCGCTCGAGGACGACGGCCACTGCCTGGGTGATGCTCGCGTCATCGTCAACGTCCAGCACCAGCGCGTCGCCCAGGCCCGCGGCTTTGAGGGCGTCGACATCGGCGGACTGCCGGGCTGTTGCAAACACCCGCCAACCGCGTTGCTGGAGCACGAACGCGCAGTGCCGCCCAATGCCGCTCGAGCAGCCGGTGATGAGGATAACGGGCGCGTCTGAGGCCACGCGGGTCAAGTACCGACGCCTTGCAGCATTAGATCATTGCCGGTGAGGGCCTCCCCGCCCTCGGCAGTGACCCGCACGGTGTTACTCATGCCGATGCCCCACTCGCCAGGCACCCGCAGCATCAACGGCAAATGGAAGACCATGTTGGCCTCGAACGGGCGCTCGACACCGCGGGCGATGTAGCCCGAGGCCTCCACCCAAGAGGGTGGAAACTGAATGCCAACGGTGTAGCCGTAAACGCCCGAGAAAAACACCCGATCCGCGATGGGCTTGAGGGCGGCATCCGCTGCGGCGGCGGCAGCATCCATGGTGACACCGGGGCGCATGTGCTCGAGAAGCGCGGTATAGATGGCCCGGATTACGTCAGCCACCTCACGCATCGCCGCACTCGGTTCGCCGGCCACCCGCGTGCGCATCATCGGCGCGGTATACCGGTGCACCGCAGAGCCGAATTCCAGAAAAACGACCTCGTCCGTCGCCACTGCATGGCGCTGGTGGTTGCAGTGAATCACGCTGGATCGCCAGCCGGTGGTCACAATGGGCTGCAGGCTCATGAACTCACTGCCCGCGGCGATCATGGCGGCCGAACCGGTGGCCGCCAGCTGCTGGTCGGTCACGCCGGGAGCGATCAGGCTCTCGGCCGCGGCAATGCCGATCTCGGTGATGCGCGCGCTTTCGCGCAGCAGGGCGATTTCGGGCTCGCTTTTGATGATCCTGACCCCATCGACCAGCCCCGAGGCATCCACCAGGCTCAGGCTGGGGTGCGCCTGCGCCAGCCCATCCCGAAAGCCACTGCGAAGGGCTGGGCCCCAGTTGTCCGTGCCGAGTCGGCGCGCGCTCACCCCGAGGTCAGCGAGGATGCCGGCCATTTGGGCCACGGCCCCGTCGGCTTCCTCCCAGCGGTAGCCCAGCACCGCATCGACCCGCGCGGTGGTCACGGCTGGGCCGGTTTCAATTGACGGGACCTGGAGGACCGCACGACCGGGTTGGCTGGATGCCTCAGCACCGGTTAGTACCAGTGCCGTATGCACTGATACCTCAAAGGTGTTGTAGCCGGTGAGATAGCAGATGTCCGCCGCATCGGTGACCAGCAGGGCATCCAGCCCGGCGGCGGCCATCAATTGGGTTACCGCATCGCGACGCCGCGCGTATTCGGTCTCGTCAAAGGGCAGATCCAGCCGGCCCACCCGCTCGGCCAGCGCATCACGATAGCGGTTGAAATCCATTCCCCGTCCCCCTGTTGGTTTGTCCGTGTTTATAGCAGATCCGGGGCTAGGCGAGCAGGACCGCGACCAGCCCGGTGATGAACACGCCATCGAAGGTCCCCGCACCGCCAATGGAAGCGAGCGGCGAGCCAAGCTCGCGAACATCGCCCAGACGAAACAGATCCGCACCCAGCAGCACGCCCAGCGTCCCGCAGATGTAGGCCAGTGGCGCACTGTGCTCCGAGGACAGCGTGACGGCGATGATCGCCGCCGCGATCGGCGCAACGAAGATCGGCATACCCACGCCCAATCCCGCTACGGGGCGGGAGAACGCATAACACACCGCCGCCTGAATCCCGATCGCGCCGAGCACCGTCGTCATCGGAAGGGGGTTGTGCTGGAGCAGATACACCGAGAAGGCCACCGGAATGATGCCCCCGCCGACGTTAATGGCCACCAGCACCTTGCCCGGGTCGAGCTGGCGCGCCATCGCGCTCATCCAGCGCAGCCGCTGCGCCCACTTTGGATCGGGTGGCCTCGTGGCATCGACCTTGAAGAGCGGCAGGTTAATCGAGCTGCCGAGCAGTGAGGTGATCAACAACAGCATCGCCGAGCCCTGCGACAGGCCCAGCTTGTCGAACGCCACCGTGACCACGCCGATCTGGATGAACACAAACAAAACGGCAAACAAAAAAATCGCGGCGATGATCTGCAGGGGCATTAGCCGGCTCCAAACGGGTATTATGGAGGGTATACGTTTAAATGAGGACAACCAGCATGCCGATCTATGAGTACGTTTGCGATGACTGCGGCCACGAGCTCGAAGCGCTGCAGGGCATCAGTGATGACGTTCTGACGGAGTGTCCAAGCTGCGCTCAGGCCCGTCTGCGTCGCAAGATCTCCGCCGCCGCCTTCCGGCTTAAGGGCGGTGGCTGGTATGAGACCGATTTCAAGAAGGACAACCGCCGTAACCTGGCGAGCGATGGCGGTTCGGGGCAAAAGTCTAGCGGCGGCAAGGGTGCCGATACCAGCAAGAGCTCGTCTGGCGAGAGCAAAAAACCGGACTCGGACAAGCGTAAGAAGACCGCCAGCAACGACTGACATCCTTGCCTGGACGACCCCCACCGCTTACCATTTCGGCTTTTGTGAACGGCGGTTTTTCCCCATGCGCACCCATTACTGCGGCGACGTTACCGAGGCCCTGCTCGATCAGGAAGTAGAGATCTGCGGCTGGGTCCATCGCCGGCGTGATCACGGTGGCGTGATCTTCATCGATTTGCGTGATCGGGAAGGCCTGCTACAGGTGGTTTTTGACCCCGATCGGGAAGACGCGTTCGCCACCGCCGACCGGGCCCGCCCGGAATGGGTACTGAAAATCCGTGGCAAGGTCCGCCGCCGCCCCGAGGGCACGGCCAACGCCAACCTCAACTCCGGGCAGGTCGAGGTGCTGGGGCTCGGGATCGAGGTGCTCAATCAGGCGAAGACACCGCCGTTCCAGCTCGATGAGGACGATGTCGGCGAAGATGTCCGCCTGCGCTATCGCTACGTTGATCTGCGTCGCCCGGAGATGCAGCAGCATTTGGTGACGCGGGCAAAGGTCACCAGCTTCATGCACCGGTTCCTGGATGAGAACGGTTTCCTTGATGTAGAAACGCCCATGTTGACGCGGGCCACGCCCGAGGGCGCTCGCGACTTTCTCGTGCCCAGTCGCCTGCACGCCGGGAGCTTTTACGCGCTGCCGCAGTCGCCCCAGTTGTTCAAACAGCTCCTGATGATGTCGGGGCTCGATCGCTATTATCAGATCGTGCGGTGTTTCCGCGATGAGGATTTGCGTGCCGACCGCCAGCCCGAGTTCACGCAGCTGGATGTCGAGACCTCGTTCATGGATGAGGACCAGATCACCACGCTCATGGAGAAAATGGTGCGGGATCTGATGCACGAGGTGGCCGGTATCGAGCTTGGCGATCCGTTCCCACGGATGACTTATGCCGAGGCCGTCGAGCGCTATGGCATCGATCGCCCCGATCTGCGTATTCCCATGGAGCTGGTCACGGTCAGCGACCTGCTGACGGATGTGGAGTTCAAGGTCTTCGCGGGTCCTGCCAATGACCCGCGAGGCCGAATTGCCGCGCTGCGCGTGCCCGGTGGCGAGGCGCTCACCCGCAAGCAGATCGATGACTATACCCAGTTCGTTGGCCGATACGGCGCCAAAGGGCTTGCCTATATCAAGGTCAATGATCCGAGTCAGGGCGCCGAGGGGCTGCAGTCACCCATTCTCAAGTTCCTGCCCGAGGCGGCCATTACCGGGATTCTGGCGCGTACGGGCGCCCAGGCGGGCGATCTGATCTTCTTTGGCGCGGACAAGGCCAAGGTGGTGAACGAGTCGCTGGCCGCGCTGCGGGTGCGCATCGGCCATGATCTGGATCTGCTTGAGGGCGATTGGCGGCCACTGTGGGTAGTCGACTTCCCGATGTTTGAGTACGACGAGGGCGATGGCCGCTACTACGCGCTGCATCATCCGTTCACCGCGCCGAGTGTCGAGACGATCGAAGACTTTCAGGCGGCCGACCCGGAGGCCCTTATTTCACGGGCCTATGACCTGGTGCTCAATGGCACGGAGCTCGGTGGGGGCTCGATTCGTATCCATCGCCCCGAGCTGCAGTCGGCCGTGTTCGAGCGGCTTGGCATTGGCGCTGAAGAGGCGCGGGATAAATTCGGTTTCCTGCTGGATGCCCTTGAGTACGGGGCGCCACCGCACGGTGGCATTGCCTTTGGGCTGGATCGCCTGGTCATGCTGATGGCGGGTGCCAGTTCCATTCGCGATGTGATGGCCTTTCCGAAGACGCAGACAGGGGCCTGCCTGCTGACCGAGGCACCGGCCGAGGTGGATGAAGCCGCCCTGCGTGATCTGCACGTGCGAGTGCGCAAACCTCAGCGCAGTTAATCGATCGCCAGCTGCGTGCCTTCGCGTATACCCAGGCGCTTTGCCTGACCGGCAGCGACCTCCAGTGCCGCCGCGATCGGCTGCTCGTGTCCATAACCTCCGCCATTGGGGGCCATGCGCTCAACGCCGATGACCTGGCCCTCGGCGTCGACATAGGCAATATCCAGCGCCAGGCGCACATTGCGCATATGCCAGCCGACTTGCCGGGGCTCGGCAAACACAAACCAAATGGGCTGATCGCGGATGACCTGGGCGGGCAGATGCTGCATGCCCTGGGCGCGCTCAGCACGGTCATCGGCCACACGCACCTGCAGTCGCTGAGTGGGGGCATCGGGTGGCGTGATGCGAAGCTCAACGGTTTCCATTGAGTGCCACGCCTGCGGGCCCTCCGCGTGGTCATCGGCGCCGGTCAGGCCGCCTCGGGTGAGCATGGCGATACCGAATGCGGCCAGCGCAACGATCAACCATTTCCCGGGCTGGAAGATAGAGTTTCGCAAGCGAACGCCTCAGACTGGAACGTGGGTATTGACTATGCCACAGACGTCGATAAAGGCACGAAGCGGGAGAGGGGTATGCCAGCCTGGTTGTTGTTGATCGGTGCCATTGTCATGGAAGTCGTGGGCACCACGGCGCTGAAGCTCTCAGACGGGTTTACGCGTCTTGTCCCCAGCCTGGTCGTGGTGGCCGGCTATGCGCTGGCGTTTATTGGTCTGGGTCTTGTTTTAAAACGGATGGAGGTCAGTGTGGCCTATGCGATCTGGGCCGGGCTGGGTACGGCACTTGTCGCGCTTGTGGGTGTCTTTCTATTTGGGGAGACAATGAATTGGGTCAAAGCAGGCAGTCTGGGTTTGATTGTTGTTGGCTTGATCGGGCTCAACCTGGCGGGCGGTTCTTGAGCCATTGGTTGGGCACCTTGTGGTATGTTAGTTTGGAATTATTCCAAACAAAGACGACTGAAACGATAGAAAGGAGGTCATTATGGCCACACCTGCCGTCAATATCGGGATTGAAGAAGGCGCTCGGGCAGAAATTGCCGAAGGGGTCTCGCGCGTACTCGCCGACAGCTATTCGCTGTATCTGAAAACGCATAACTTCCACTGGAACGTCACCGGGCCGATGTTCAACTCGCTCCATGCGATGTTCGAAGAGCAGTACACAGAGCTTGCAACCGCGGTCGATGAAATTGCCGAGCGCATCCGTGCCCTGGGTGCCCAGGCCCCCGGTAGTTACAGTGACTATCAGCGCCTGACGGCGATCCCCGAGGAAAGCGGCGCACCGGAGGCTATGGAAATGGTCCGGCAGCTCATGCGCGATCACGAGACCGTCGCCCGGACGGCTCGCGAGGCGTTTGCGGTCGCGGATGGGGCCCATGATGAGCCCACGGCGGATCTGCTGACCCAGCGTATGCAGCTTCATGAGAAGACCGCGTGGATGCTGCGGAGCATGCTCGAGTAAGACGCGCCTTGGCCGGTGCTGGCGCATCCGGAAGGAAGCGGGCGAGATCCTGCTGCAGGTCGTCTGCCAGCGCCAGTTCCGGGTCATGGGGGTGCAGCCCGATTCGCAAGCCCGCGCCGCGCCGGGCGCGGGCCCGGTTAATTGCATTGCTAATGCCAAGCGCCCGGGCCTGGAATGGGTTGCCGGCCTCATAGCCGAGGAGCGCGCGTGACTGCCAGCGGCCCGTCGATACCTCGACAATGCCCCGCAGGGTCTCCACGTAGGGGAAAGGCTGTTCGTTCAAACGCGATAGCGGCACACGACCGAGGGCCCAGGCCGGTGGAACATAAAGCCGCGGGCCATGCAGGCCCTGAACGGTGAGCCACGCATAGCACCGCCGCATCAACGCGAGAATGCCCTCGGCATCCAGGCAGAGGTGCTCGGCCACTTGTCGCGAGATGAGCGCGGCATGCAGTCGATGCCCGATGCCGCCGTAGTGATCGATTCGGTGGACCCAGCCATGACCTGCGATCTCATGGCCCGCGGACTGCCAGTCGTGGAGCTGACGCAGTGCGGCGGGCGTCCAGTCGCGCCCCGGTACCACTAGCAGCACCGGTGGTGGCCAACCCGCCTCGTGGCATTGCCTGATCAGACCGCGGACCGCCGGGAGGGTCTCCGGCATCACATCGTGAATGCTTAGATGCGGGGCAATGCCCATCGGGCGGGTTTCCGTGCTGCTTGATCGCGCGTGGGTTGGGACGGACGGGTGTTCTCGATGAGCGTGGTCCACTCATCGATACAGCGAGTCGCCATGGATCGAGCGGCCGCCTGCCCCGCAGCGGCTCGGGCTGCCAAGGTGGCTGGGCACTCGGCGCTGAGCTGGGTCAGGGCTCCTGCCACCGACTCGCCGTCGTCCATGACGATCAGGCCGTTGGCGAGCTCTGGCCAGTCGGCAATGCCGCAACCGGGCGAGACCAGGGCGAGGCGACCCCGCACCATGGCCTCCAGGGCAACCGTGCCAAACGCCTCAACTTCAGAGGGCAGAACCAGCAGGTCCGCGTCATCCAGCACTTGCCTCAAGGCCGGCCTGGCGACCCAGCCAAGCGCTTCAAGGTTGTCGAGGCGCCGCGTGGCCGCCTCCACCTCAGCGCGGAGCGGGCCGTCGCCGGCCAGGGTGAAGTGGAGTTCGGGTAGCGCTTCTGCCGCCTCGATGACGGATTGAACGCGTTTTTCGGCAGCCAGTCGGCCGACGAACAGCACCCGCTTGGGTGGCAGGCTCGGGGTAGCCGTTGGCTCGTCCACAAAGGCCTTGGGGATCGGGGTGTTCACACGCACGGCCCGTTGCGCCCCTTTTTTCTGGGCGAGCGCGTGCATGTGCGCCGAGTTGCTGACGACCACGTCCGCGCGCCGGAATAATGCGCGGTTGACCGCGGTCATGCCCCAGCGATTCAACCGACTGCGAATGCTGCCCCAGTACAGTCCCGCGAGGGCTTCATAGTCGGTATGCAGGCCAAAAATCAATTTCGCGCCGATTCGATGGGCCATGTGCGCGGCCAGTAAGCCATAAGGGCCCGGCGTTGCCACGATGATGACCTGCGGGGCGGCATCGGCCATCGCCTGATACAGCGCCCAGGGCGAAGGCAGGGCGAGTGACTGGGTGGCATCGCCGGGTAGGGCCGCCTCGCGCCAGTGCGGGATGCGGTGCCCGCGTGGCGCCTTGCCAGGCGCGATCAGATTAATCGCCGCGACGCGATCATCCAGGTGATCGATGAGGTCGCTGTAATACGCACCCACGCCGTTGCGCTCAGCCGCCGCGTCCGAGACCACCACCACCCGTCGGGCGTGGCGGTAGGGTGTGACGTCAGCCGCGGCAATCGGCTGATCACCCGCGCAGTCGAAGCGCGCGGTCAGGTCGGCGAATTCTGCACGGATCAGCGCGGGGCTGAGGCCATGATCAGCCAGTTGATGCTGGTGGCCGGAACGGTGTGCGCCCGCCTGCTGGGCCCGATGCTTTAAGCGCTCGGCGTATTCGGGTGAGAGCGTCAGGTCGAATTGCTGGTAAAACCCCCGAACGGCGCCCGCCAGGTCAGTGCGCTGGGCATTGAGCGGCAGAAAAACGGCGCGCTGAGGCGCTTGTGCGGGCAGCACGGCCAGTAAGTTGGCATAGGCGAAATGCAGTTGCTGGCGCATGCGGCGGTTGAACGCCCACTGATCGATCGGCCCGTGCAGGGCGTTGAGCGCGGGCGTCATGCTGGCGATCTGCGAGGACACGACTTTTTGCGGTTCGCGCAGACACGCGATAAACCGGGCGTCGGGAAAGGCCTCGGCCAGGCTACCCGCCAGAACGGCATGACTGGCGTTTTTTGCCAGATAGGTCCGCTCGGTGCCATGGACATACAAATGCCGTTGGATGGCGCGGCGGTACTGGCCCATCAGGCGCTGTCGAGCCGAGTCATCCAGAGCTTCATCGCCGCGGCCAAGTCGCCACAGCCGCCGGGCGTTGGGGAATGCCACAATGAGGATGAATGCGCTTAGGTGGGGAAGCAGGCTCAGGTAGTCCTCTTCCGGGGCGCGGGCACTGACGGGGTGCGCCTGCGTCAGCGGGCTCAAGATACGCTGGTTGAGCCACCCCGCCAGGCGCTGCATCGGGCTTCCAAGGGCGCGGTCGATTCGGGCCAGGGCGCGCCAGGCATAGCGGTGGCTGATCGCAGGCGCCAGTAAGCACTCCCAGGTGCGCTGGGTGGTGAACTGGCTGTCCTCGGCAAGCGCCTCGTGTAAGGCCGTGGTGCCGCTGCGTGGCACCCCAAGAATAAAGACCGGCTGGCGTACCTTGATTTGGCGGTAGCGGCGAAAGCACAGCTCATCCAGCCAGAGCCCGACCCAGTAGTAGAGCAGTGCCGGGGGCAATAAGACGGCGGCCAACAGGGAAACCAGGACGCGGCGGGGTGTGGGGCGGAGTAAATCCTCGCGGCGTGGGACCAAGCCGGAGATGATCAAACCGAGGGTGTCAGCCAGCGTTTTCAGCATGGCGCCAGACTGCCGTTAGCGTGTGACGCTTTGGTGACAGCTCGGGGTGAATCGTCACAGCGGTTTAACATTCTCTCCCTATCCTCTGGCGAAACCTGGCCATGGGAAGAGCACCATGACGGCGATCCTGCCTCTCCATCCGCTGCGATACCGTACCGTTTTCATCTCCGACACCCACCTGGGTTTCCGCGGCGCGCGCGCCGACTACCTGCTCGAATTTCTCGAGTCGATGGAATGCGAGACCCTCTATCTGGTCGGCGACATCATCGACATCTGGGAAATGCGCCGGCGCGGCCTGCGCTGGTCTGAAAGTCACAACGCCGTGATCCAGAACATTCTCGCCCGTGCCCGGCGCGGTACGCGCGTGGTCTACATCCCGGGTAACCACGATGAAATGATGCGCGATTACGCGGGCATGACGATTGAAGGCGTGGAGATCTGCATGCGCGCAACGCACCAATGCGCGGACGGTCGGCGCCTGCTGGTGCTGCACGGGGATGAGTTCGACACCGTAGTCCAGTGCAGCCGCCTGGTCGCCATGCTGGGTAATCGGATGTACGCCTGGCTTATTCGCGCAAACCACTGGGTGAATCGCGTACGCCAGGCGCTCAACCGGCCGTACTGGTCGCTGGCCGCGCATCTCAAGCACCGCGTCAAAAACGCCATGCAGTACATCGCCAATTACGAGGACGCGCTGGTACACGAGGCCCGGGAGGCGGGTGTCGACGGGCTCGTTTGTGGTCATATCCACCACGCCGAGCTGAGCGAGCGCGACGGGCTGCTTTACTGCAATGACGGCGATTGGGTTGAGAGCTGCACGGCGCTGGCGGAGAGCCAGTCGGGAGAGCTGTCGCTGGTCGACTGGATCGCTTTACGGGAGACGTTAGGTGTCACCGCCGAGGCCGGGAAAGCGGAGCGGCGGAAGGCGGCGTAGGCAGCGCCGCGGGGCGGAGCCCCAAACATCGGGCCCTAACCGACGCGCTGTTCTATGAGGACTGCATGTTGCTTTCTGGCGTTTAGGATGCCTGCCGGAAAACGTTGTTACGCCACACGCACTGCGTCTCGGATGAGAGACGGATTGCGTCACGTTACCGAGTGGCGGGAGGCCCTTGGTTCTGCGGTCTCCTGTTGCTTCATAACCCCTCTATGAGGGTTCGCATAACCTCACCCGGTCAGAACGCGGTACGTTTCGCGGAGTAACGTGTGACGTCAGCCGTCAACATTGCTCAAAGGCAATAACATCCCCCGCGCGGCAAACCGCTGGTGCGGCTGATGCTTTACGTGGATACCAGTGCCGTTCTGCCGTTCTATCGCTCGGAGGTGAATAGCACTGCTGTGGAGGTGATCTTCCTGCGTCAAGCCGGGCAGATTGGGCTGAGCCCTTTGGTCCGGGTCGAGACAGCCTCAGCAATCGCCCGTTGGTCTCGTATGGGTGAAATCACCGAATCACAGGCTCGCCGTATAGAATCTGCCTTGGAAAACGATATTGCCGCCGGCCGCTACCGATCAGTGCCCATCCCCGTAGAGGTTTTTGATCACGCCCTGCGTTGGTTGTCGTCACGTAAAACGAATTTGCGAACGTTGGACGCCCTGCATCTTGCGGCCGCGGCCCAACAAGAGTGCTGTCTTCTCACCGCCGATCGGCCATTGGCCATAGCCGCGAATACCTTCGGCGTGGACTGCCAGATCCTAGGGGCGGAAGCCGACGAGCTCTGAGGCCGTTGTCAGACCCAGCTCCAGACCGATGGTATAGAAACTCGTCACTGAGAACTCGTGGATGTCTTCGCTGGTGTGAGCGACAGTGATCGAGCCGGCAAGTTGTCGGCAGGCCACCTTGCTGACTTCCTGCAAGCGGGCAAAATCCCGGTAATAGGATTTAAGCGGCGGCTTTCCGAGCTGCTCCCGCTTGTGATTTTTGCGCTCCAGCGCTTGGTCAATGGCGGCCTCGAGGGGGGCGAGTATCTCGGTCTCAGGCAGTGCCTCGAGTAACTGCGAGTATCGGAACTCCAGTATAACGCCATGGCGGTCGGCATCGCGGGCGTGATAATCCGCGATATGTTCATCCAAGCAGATGAGGCCGCGACCCAGTGAGAGGCGCTCAGCAACGGCCCGGGTGATGGCCGAGATACCGCGCGGCTCGAGTGGATCGCCTTGTGTGATGAGTAATTTGGGGCGGTCAACGGGCTGGTGCTGCCAATGCGTCGAGAGGCGGGTGCAGACTTGCTCGGCCACGCGCTGCGGGTCTCGCGGATCATAACCCCCCATCCCCTCGACAAAGACCGGATGCCAGTCAGTGAGTAATGAGACGTTGTGGACTGTCATGGTATGGCGCCAAACCGGTGTGAGGAGAAGGCTGGTGGATCGTGCAGGATTCGAATCTGCGACCAGCGGATTAAAAGAGCAGACGGTTTTGATTTCGTGTTTATAATCAATGACCTAAACGCAATATTCTGTGGTGTGCGAAATATCTTGCTACAGCATCAACTGCAAAACGTGTTAACAGGTCTGCAATACCGCATACCTACTTCGCTCGTTTGCGAACACTTCTACCGTACTCTGCATACTTCGCCAACAGCTCGTCCAACTCGCCTTCCGCAATAGCCTCGCGCACACTACGCAACATAGCTGGCAACGCCTCCACGTTCTCAACTTCAATCGCATCCTTGGGGTTCTACCCCGCCACCGCGGACGGTTTCGTTAAGCCTCGTTTCTGATCCATTGGTTGTTCAACTCGCCAACGCATTCTCGGGTTGTGGAATCCCTCAACATAATCAAAGACAGCACTTCGCGCCTCAGCCTGCGTTAAATAGCGCCGGCGGCGAACTCGGTCACGCTGGAGGAGACCGAAGAACCCCTCCGCCGCGGCGTTATCGCCACAGTCGCCAACGGCGCTCATGCTGCCGATGACATTATGGTCGCGCAGGAAAGCCTGGTATTCACCACTGGTGAACTGCGTTCCGCGGTCGGAGTGCAGGATCACCGGGCTGTTGTTTTTTCTCTACCAGATAGCCACCAGGACCGCCTTGAACACTAGTCGTCGGCCTTGCCGTGCGCTCATCGACGAGCCGATGACCACGTTGTTCTAGAGGTCAATGACTGCAGCCAGATACAGCCAACCCTCACCGGTAGGGAGATAGGTGATGTCCGTCACCCACCGCTCATTGGGCGCTGCCGCGCTGAAGTCCCGTTCGAGATGATTGCTCACTGCCATCGGCTGGCTGCCAGAGCGTTTGCGACGCCATGCCCGATGTTGCGGTATGCCCTGCAGCCCCTCGGCGGCTATCAGCCGGGCCACTCGATTGAGGCCGAGAGACTCACCCTCATAGAACAGCTGCTCATCTATACGAGGGGCTCCAAGAACATCTTAATGGTCTTCGTGAAGCTCCCGCATGCGCTGGCGCAGCCGTTGGTTCTCAGCAGAACGCTGGCACACCGGTCGTGCAAGCCAGGCATAGAACCCGCTTGGCGAGACTTTCAGACAGCGGCACATCAGTCGGACAGAATATTCAGCGCGACAGCGTTGGATCACCTGGTACCGCCGGTGACGCGCTGGCGAAGAACGCCGCCGCCTCGCGCAAAAAATCCTGTTCCTTTCTCACCCGAGCAAGCTCTCGCCGCAACCGGGCGACCCCTTTTTCTCGTGGTTGGCCCTTGCCGGGGAAAGAGTCCTCGCCAGCGGTGTTGGATGCCCGGCACCAACGCTCGAGGACCGAGCGATGAATACCAAGATCATTCGCAACGTCTTTGATCGTCACATCAGGCCGACTCGCGAGCTCGACCGCTTCCTCTTTGAGCTCTCGACTGAACCGTCGTCTCTTCTGTCCCATCGGCCACCTCCTGCTTCCAATAATGAAGCTTTTCAGATGTGTCCGCAGCTATGGGATAGAACCCGAATCCCTTCATGGCCGCCACAGTGCATACCATAAATAGAGTATAGCACTACCTTCTATTGGGTATATATTCATAGTTAAAGCTAATGATGGCTTGGATACTACAAAAAGGAAATGAGTATGCGGTGCAAGCAGGGACAAATTATTGGTTTATTAGGGATTGCATTGAGCACCATCCCTCTCACTGCAATTGCGGATGAGGAAGTAGACCAGACTATAACGTTCAATGTGGAAGAAGTTTCGATGCTTGCCATGTCTGGCGGCGATTCAGTCAAGCTCGAGCTCATCAACACGGATCTGAGCGCGGGCGAAGATCCAAGAAAAAGCGATAGTAATGACAGTACGCAACTTCAGTATACGGTACTGACAGACGACGATAATCGAAACATCACTATCGAAGCAGATGGTGACTTGCCCCCAGGATTCGATATAACGGCTGGCGTATCAAACATTCCCGGCGAGGGCCAGTGTGGAACAGCACAAACTGGAATCGATATGACCAGCAAAAAGACTCAAACGCTAATCAGCGATGTTGGTACCTGCTGGACTGGCACCGGCACTGGCGCCCAAGTCGCCTACAGCATTAGCCCAACAGGCGGAACTAATGGTGTCGCAGAACTTAATGCCTCTGACGAATACTCCATGGACGTCATGTATACATTGGGCGAGGACTAGGGCGAACGGGCCGACTGTTTCTAAGGTCGGCCCTTCCTCACCCACGAGTAATCCGTGATGTCTAACTCCGTCGGCCGTTCCCTTTTCGTCGCTACATTGCTCTGTTTTGCACTGCTCACGATGCCATCGAGAGCCCAACAAGTTGTCGTTGCTGGCGAGCTGACACGTCTGCATTTAGGAGATGCAGGTAGCACCATAGCCGGACGTATCGCGGTGAATAATCGCGGTCCCGAAGCACGTAATGTCCGAGCCTACCTAACCGATTACCAACAAAGTCGGTCTGGAGGCTCGTACCCACCTGCTGGCACATTGGCTCGGTCCTCGGCCGAGTGGATGACTATCACACCCGGTGAACAGCGAATTGATCCCGGCGCCTCAGGCATATTTGCCTATGAAATGCACATTCCAGCCACAGACTTGCCTATAGGCACCTTTTGGAACGTCATCATGATTGAGGGCGGCGATCAATCACAAGCTGCTCCTCCAGATGCGGGCGATCAACCGGCGGTGCCGGCTTTTTCAATCACTCCGAGATTTCGCACTGCGGTTCGTGTCGATACGCAAGTTGGTCCGATCGACACGGATGGAATCGCTTTCATCAACCGCCATGTTGTCGATACGGGTGCAGGTGTCGAGCTTGAAGTATTGCTTGCAAATACCGGTAATAGCCGGCTCCCCGTGAAACTCTGGCTTGAGCAGTTCGGCAGTGATCAATTGAACAATCGTCTTGGTGAAGCACAAGAGGTTCTAATTTATCCAGGCGGAGAGCGTCGGGTGCGACTGCCACTGGCGTCATCAATAAAAAATGGCGAAGAGACCCTCATCGTCGCCGATGTGGAAGGGACTATGCTGGGTGCGCTCTACAAACTCCAGCTACCGTAAGCGATGCCAAGCCGGCAGATCTTGGTTTACGTCCTCGCAGGCTCTATCGCATTGTTCTCCTGCAACGGTTCAGCTGACGTCAGCGAAACTGTCGTGGGGATAACGCCAGAACTTATCGACGTAACACCAGGAGGCACAGCAACGATCGCTTACCGCATCCGCAATCCGGGCGATACACCGGTTAGGGTAGAGGGCAATCTACAGCGCCCAGAAGTACTGACCCTTGCAATACCCCCAGAGCCGGTCGCCCTGCCATCGAAGGGCTCAGCAACGATGTTTGCGATGATTCGCGCCACATCGCGCACACCGCCAGGCACCTACAACCTTATCTTCCACTTACGCGATGCTGATACAGCCGGCACTCTAATAGCGGGAAAGACGCGCATTCGGGTGATGGCAGTTCCTAAGCTCGAAATTCGACCCTTAGAGATTCCTCAACGCCTGATCGCAAATAGGAAAACGGTTGCCACCTATATGGTAAGTAATGTCGGTAACACGGTTGTTACGGCTCGTCTTCAAGCTGAGCTTTCGAGCAACAGCGCTTCCGCACCGACGTTAGACCCAGATCTTATTGACCTCAAGCCTGGCAAAACTCGAGAAGTGGCAGCTACCTTTACAACGGCGGCCGATCGTGGCTTTCAGCGCACTGAACGCCTTGTCGTCACGGCCACTGGCCTGAGTACTGATGACAACCCATCGCTGCTAGCGCAATCGGCGTCAGTGATCGACGTCCTTCCCGAGGTTGGTGGCAGCGATCCGTGGATACGTCTGCCAATAACGGCGAGCACCGCTGTGACGGCAACCGAATCACAAACTACGCTCAACTGGGCTATTAACGGCAGCGGATATATCGATGAAAAATCTGAGCGGCGTCTCGAATTCGAAGTGAATGAAAGCGGAGATAGATCATCAAACGACACCGATCAGACCGTCCAGGCCACAGCGCGATATGAACAGAATCAATGGCGTTTAGCCGCAGGCAATCGCCGCTTTAACCTCTCGAATCTCACGAGTGTGCGACGTAATGGCGTTGGAGCCAGTGTCGCTTATGGCGGCGATCGCAATGGACCCCTATGGGGCGTTTATGGTGTCCAGGATGAGGGCGCCGTGGGTGATCGTTTTGATCTCGCGAGCCATTTTGGTTGGCGGACTCACCGCAAAGATGTACTCAAGCTGAATTTTCTCCACTACTCAGGTGTCACGTCGGATGTTGCAAAAGACTCATCCGAAACTGTTACGAGTTTACAAATCGATACCGCCAATCGCCCATGGGGTAATTTGGCGATTGAGATTGCCCAAGACATGCAAGATGGCGGCAGTGCATGGCAGGCAGCTTACGAGACCGACATACGCGCGCAGGGCCCGCGATTAACGCTATTCGCTCGCCAGGCCGCGCCGACATTCGCGGGTCGGCTACCCGACAGTGCAAGCTGGGGCACCAGCCTAGAATTCCGTCGCCGTGAGGGTGTCAGTATCACCGGTAGGTACGAAGAGTATCGACGTAATCTAGATTCCATAGTGGACCGAGGGACGGCGGTCCGGGAGAGTAATACAGCGTTAACGGCTCGATTACCGGTCAATGAGCTTTTTGGATTGCGCGGCGGAGTCCGCCGACTCACCTACCGTAACGCAGTTTCCTCGAACGACGCCGCATATGAGCGGCTGAGTGGTGAAGTTGGGATAAATCTTCGTCTCGAAAACTGGCGTCACGGCCTGTCTGTAAAGCAAGAGCGCCGTGACGATGTGCGGAGTCCCGACAAGTGGGCTGAGCAGGGCTATTCAATTTTTAGCCGTTGGCAACCGAGTCCTTCCTTCAGCGCAACCATTGACTTTGATCTAGTGTCGACATCCGCTCCCGAAGAGAGTCGGCTCGGCAATGACTTCCAACAACGCCGACTTAACCTACGCTGGTTACCCGTGGATGGGCTGGCTGTCGCGCTAAGATATGCGAACAACAAAAAAGTCTACGATGACCTCGCACTTCGCGAGCGCGAAGCAACGCAAATTACTGCAGCGACGGCAACCTGGCGACTAAATAATCGCAATAGGATTTATTTTAAAGCGGCGCAGATACAAGATATTGAATTAGAGACGCGCAATCAATTGACACTCAGCTACGAGCATCGATTTTCTCTTCCGGTAAAACGCAGAAGTGGTATTGGCTCACTGAGGGGGCGGCTCGTTGATACCACTCGAGATCAGGACAACGGCGTAAGCGGTGCAATTATTTTTGCCGACACCATTTCCGCAGTGACTGATGCAAATGGCTTTTATCGGTTTCGTGGTCTGCCAGCTGGCCCTCACAGACTTCGTGTCGAAACTGACCGAATCGTCGAGAATCTGATCCCGGCCACTCCGGCAGGCCATCAAGTCACTGTTCAACCGGGGATTAATAATGAGTATGACCTTTCATTAGTTGCAGGTGCAGAACTAGTGGGAAGCGTGCGCTACGCCGAGAGCGGCCAACCACTCGGCGGGATACTCGTCGAGTTGCGACGAGAAGAAGAAGTCCATCGGACATTGAGCAGCGCTCAAGGCGAGTACCGGTTTGAGCGTCTCGAACCCGGCGAATGGCAGCTTAAAGTCTATGGACAGAATCTGCCTGATGGACATCGGCTGCAGAATGCCGAGCAAGTCATTTTCCTGCAATCCGGTTATCAAATGGCTCCATCCATTGAGGTAACTAAACCTGAGCGGAAACTTCAAATGATTCAGTGGGAGGAGTAACGATGAAAACTCGCAGTGGTTTTTTAATTAGAGTCATCATCTTTCTGGGGTTGTCGAGTTACACAGGTGGAGCAGCCTTTGCAACGCCATGCGTTGCCGAGGGCGGAAATCTAAGTATCGAAAACATTGACGGTAAACTCTATTGTCAGCATGTATTCCTCCAAAATGATCAAATAATTGTTTTCGATACGCCAATTTTGGTCCGCTATGAAATCCAGGCCGGTAGCGGCGGTAATGCTATTGGCGATTCAGGCGGGGGTGAAATCGGAGCGCGCCGCAAAGGCAGTAAACAATTGCCTACGGGTAGCAGTTCGGTCGTTGTCGGTGCCGGCGGCAAAGGTGGCAGCCCTGCAAAAAATCGATCGGCGTCAGGTCATGAGGGCCGCGATTCATCTCTCGGAGCAATCCGAAGCCGTGGTGGTCGTGGTGGCAACCTGCCTGGGTCGTCTAACCAGTCGACGCAAGCGCGTAAGCCGGGCAAAGACGGTCAAGATGGGTGGGTTAAAGTGCAGTACTCCGCCAACCAGTTGGATTGGGCGCCGATCGCAGCTATCGGTCTGGTTGCGCCCAGTATAGCGGGAGCTCCACCTCAAAGCAGACCGAAAAGCGGTAGCTTGATTCAGCTGATGCATCCATATTCAGGGGGCGCAAAACTTGCGGCGCGCATTGATAATGCCGTGGGTGAATTACCACGAGGCCTGGCAATCGAAGTCAGTGTCGATGGTCTCGTATCCGGATACCTTGCTGGCGATCGAACTGAAGTGACCCTCAAACCCCGAATTGTGGCAAATCGGCCGACATCGTTGCGGACCGCTTACCGACTAATCTCAGAGGCTCCGGTTTTGATCGAGGATCAACATGGTGATGTCGGCGTAAGACTCGTGCTCTCGCCGTTGCCGGTTTCGGCCAGCGCAGACTGAGACAGTACCATCCCGGTAATAACAACGGCTGCTAGCGCTGACCACGGGGGGAATCATTCAGCGGTAGTTTGATCAGCAAACGGGCCCCGGTGGGCGTGGCTGTAATCGACATTTCGGCGCCGTGGGCCTCAGCCCGGGCCCTCATGTTAGACCGGCCCGTGCCCTGCAGGGGTTTATTATCGCTCGCTAAAGACAGGCCCCGGCCACCGCCGTTCTCAATACACAAAAAATGGGTACGTTGATCGGTGTAGGCGACGATACTCAGCTCAGTGCAGGCAGCACGGTCCACGGCATTCGTGATCGCCTCCTGCAGGATTCGATAGATATCGAGGTTGAATTGGTCGCTGGGTGAATCGTAGTCGGCAAGGGAGGTCACGTCCATCTGCAGCTCGACATCCATCGAGTTGAGCCTGCTCTGCATTTGGTCCTGGAACACCGATAGCACAACTAACAGCGACCCTTGCTGGCCGGAGATATCCCGATTCAGCATGAGGCGGATTTCATCCATCGCGCTTTTCGCGAGTTCTTTAACCGTGGTGGTTTTGCTGTCGGTGCGGGGCTCTAGTAGGGCGTACATGGACGATAGATAGCCCAGAACGCCATCATGCAGATCCATCATGACATTTTTGTGAGCCTCGGATTTGGCCTGTTCAACTTCAACGAAAGCCCGCTTTGATGATTCACGCTGGATTTGCGCCGTCGCGTTGATGACCTTTTGCTGCAAATTTTTGTTCAGATCCTCGAGTTCCCGCCGCGTTTTAGCGAAATCCAGAATGAGGGCTAATGCGACTGAAGCGAAAAAAATCGGCGTGCAGAGTGGCACAAATAGTAGGTTGCTATCGATCCAACCAAATTTAACACTCAAATCATGCGCGATGCCGAATAAAGCACTGATTGTGGTGACTAACAGTGCAAAAGTCAGATAAGAACTGAACCGCAGACTGCGCTTTGTGAAAAGAACGACAACACCGATTGCCCAGATGATCAATGCCACCGGCAGTGAGTAAATAAGTGTTGCCTGAGCGCCAGGCAACAAACCCAACTGGATGGGTATGGCTAGAATGAACGCGAACGCCAGTAAAGTCCGGCGTGCAGTTTTTATGCGCTGCTGATGAACATCATTGGCTTCTAGTACCAGTCGAAAACCGAGGCAAACGACATAGGGAAGTAGCAGCATAAATTGATGGTAAAAGGCATTGAGCGAGAAGGGGTCACCATCGAGGCTGCTTGCCTGTATGACCATAAAGAAGAGAACAACCGAACCTAAATGGCGGTAGTAAGTCGGAGTGCTTTTGGAAATAATTAAGGCGCCCAGCAGTAGCGCGATAAAAATTTCTACGCCAAGAAAGGTTATACGAAGATCATTGTAGTAAAAATTATGCCGTGAGATGATTTCTTCAAAATTGCTGACGGGCCCCAGATACCCGCCACGGAGGCGCAAAAACTGCGTCCCCGCCGGCTCAATACTGAACGTCAGGGTTGACGTGCTAAGATTGGTTGGAAGGCGCACCAGCAGGTCTTGCAGGTGGGATGGCCCTTGAACGGTCGACTCGGATCCCGCGTAAACCAGCAAGTCACCGTCGCTGAAGATACTCAGTATCCCCTCATAACCGCTGAAGTACAGCGCCTGGGGCTGACCGGTTGTTTTGTTCGCCGGGGGCAGCAGGATACTGCCGGTCACAGCCGCCTTTTGATCAACCCCCCGAAACTCCACCCACGGCAGGGGGACTGTGATGTCGGGGTCTGAATCAAACGCGATGAAAGCCTGTTGCTCTTCGCGTGGGACGTTCAGCAATAAGGATCCGGAGAAATACAGGATTATCGGGATCGCCAGCATCAATGCGCGGGTAAGGCCTTGCACTTTCAGGGGATGATCCCTTGGTTTCGCGCTTCGAATATCGCCTCGGTACGGTTATGCGCCTGAAGCTTACGATAGATGTTGCGGACATGGACCGGCAGGGTTGTTCTTGCCATCGATAACGCTTTTGCAGACTCTGCCTGGCTCAGGCCCTTGGATAAGACGGTTAACACCTCAATTTCCCGTTCGGTCAGCCCGTGGTCAGCGTCAGGATCAGCCAGTTGCGGTTGAAATTGCATCTTCTCCACGATTTTACGCGCAATCGAGGCGGAAATAGGCGACCCACCGCTTAAGGCCTGCTTGATGGCCTCAACGACCTCGATGGATGCATCATCTTTTTGGATATAGCCAACGGCGCCCATGACAAGCGCGGTGGTCACCGTTTCCGGATCGGAAAGACTGGAGACAACAATGACCTGACACTGGGGGTAGAGCGCGCAAACCCTTTGGATCGAAACCAGCCCAGATCCGTCCGGCAAACCAAGATCTGCCAGGACGACATCCAGCGGCCCTTCATTCAATAATTGCTCCAATTGCTCATTTGACTCAGCAAGCGCTACTTGTGAGGCTAAATCCGACTGCTCAATGATGGACTTGAATCGGTCTTGAATGACCTGGATGTCTTCCAGAATTGCGATCTGTAACAACCGATCGGGCCGCGTGACGCCTAGCGGTGGTTCTTTTGAATCAACAACTTGCATTGACGCGACCTTTGTTGGTAAAGGAAATAACGACAACCAATACCACTCTACAGCGGTTTCACCCTATTTAACTACCTAAAAGTAGGGTTAAGTTATGTTAGGTAGAAAAAGCACCTCAGGAGACGTAGGCGCTGGGGAGATGGTGGGTCGTGCAGGATTCGAACCTGCGACCAGCGGATTAAAAGTCCGATGCTCTACCAACTGAGCTAACGACCCGATCAGCCCGGAATGATACGGCGCGCGCTGCTTTGGGGCAATCGTCCTGACCCGAAGACCCCGGCAGGACCGCCACAGGATGCCCGAGGTCGCAGTTTGAAAACTCCCCGTGGACCAGCGTGTTGCATGATCCCTGCAACCAATGGTGGTTCCACAGTATTTCGGGGAGAGCGATGGATGAGTGCAAAACACCCGCATGTTGGCGTTAATGACGCGAATGTCACTCAGGTGACCAGCGTTGATCAGTCAGGCCGCAAGGTTCCCATCAATTTGCGTCAGTCAGGCCGCACCCCGGTGGAGATGTTGATCTCGACCCGCGTGCGCAAGTCGCCATACTGGCATCTGGCCCACCAGGCGGGCTGTTGGCGAGCCACCGTGTATAACCGCATGTACCACCCACGCGGCTATGTCCGCCCCGAGGACGGTGGGGCGATGGTGGAGTACGACGCGCTCGTCAACCACGTCACAATGTGGAACGTCGCTGTCGAGCGGCAGATCCAGGTCAAGGGACCGGATGCCGAGGCCTTCGTGAACTACGTGATCACGCGCGATGCCACGCGCATCAAGCCGATGCACGGCAAGTACGTCATTCTATGCAATGAAGCGGGCGGCATCCTGAACGACCCGGTTCTGCTGCGCATCAGCGAGGATGAGTTCTGGTTCTCGCTGTCGGACAGTGACCTTGAGCTGTGGATGCGTGGCGTGAACATTGCCAAGGGCTTTGATGTGACCATCGCCGAGATCGACGTCGCCCCCGTGCAGATTCAGGGGCCGAAGTCCGAGGATTTGATGGCGGATCTTTTCGGTGAAGCGGTTCGCGAGATTCCGTATTACGGCCTCATGGCCGGTCAGGTCGCGGGCCGTGATGTGATTATCTCTCAGACGGGTTTCACCGGTGAGAAGGGCTATGAGATCTATCTGCGGGATGCGACCCGCTATGCCGAGGACATGTGGAATACGGTGCTCGAAGTGGGTAAAAAGCATCAGTTGATGGTGATCGCCCCGGCGCATCATCGCCGCATCGCCGCGGGCATTCTGTCCTGGGGACAGGATATCGACATGGAAACGCTGCCATTCCAGTGCAACCTGGCCTATCAGGTGCCGCGAAACAAGGCGGCGGACTACATTGGCAAACAGGCCCTCGAGGCGGCTCGTGCGAGGCTTGAGGCGGGCGATCCGCCCTTCCATCTCAAGATGGTCGGCCTGACCTTTGGTGGCCTGCCGATTACCGACTATGCGCCTGACTTTTGGCTGGTGGCCGAGCGGGGCGCCGATGAAGCAGTGGGTTACATCAGCTCGCCCTGGTATTCGCCGGAGCTCGAGACCAACATTGCGTTGGCCTGGGTCCCCGTCAATCGCACCGAGGTGGGAACGGCGCTCGAGGTCTGGCTACCGGACGAGTACACCCAGGGCCTACCCGGCAACCGGGTGAACGCTGAGGTTGTCAGCGTGCCCTTCCGGCCCTCCGTGAACCCCAATGCCCGCGAAGTCGCGAGCACAAAGGGGCTGGACTACGCCGAGTAGTCCAGCCGCGCCCAGCGCCTGAGCGAAGCCGCCCTCCGGGGCGGCTTTACTCGGGTATCGATTGACCGCCAATAATCCGCCGCCGAATCGCTGAGGAGAGCTGCTCGAAGGCGATCACGGCGACCAGGATGATCAGGATGATGGCGGCGGCATCGTCGTAACGGAACAACCGCATGGCCGTGGAGAGCTCCACGCCGATTCCCCCCGCGCCGACCAGCCCCAGTGTGACCGCCGAGCGAATGGCCTTTTCCACGCTGAACAGCGACACGGCCGTCATGGAGGCGAAGCTCTCGGGGATGATGGCGCCAAAGATCACCGAAATACGGCCGGCGCCGGTGGAGGTGAGGGCGTTGGCGGGCCCGTCGCTCACCTCTTCGAAGCGCTCGGAGTAAAACCGGGCGGCAAAGCCGATGGTATCCATGATGATCGCCAGAATCCCGGCGAGTGGGCCAAGGCCGACGGTGACCACAAAGATCAACGCCCAGATCAGATCCGGAATAGTGCGCGATACCGAGATGACAAAGCGCGCGGCAATATGCACGGCGCGATGGGGTGACGTGTTGCGGGCCGCGAGCAGGGCCAGTGGCACGGAGAGTAGGCAACCAATAGTGACGCCCACTACGGCGATATTGAGCGTCTCCAGCATGGCCCAGCCAATGTTACCGCTGCGGCTGAAGTCGGGGGGCAATGCCTGGCCAAGGAAGCGGACAATGTTGCCCGCGCCGCGAATCAGGCGGTCGATCGTGATCTCTGCGGCGATCATGCCCTGGATGAAAAAGGCCAGAAACCCGAGGCCGATGCCCCAGGCAACCGGCGAGGGGCGGCGAAAGCGCGGTGGAACGTGTGAGGTGTTGGTTTTCATGACAGTGCCGCCTCCGCGTAAAGGTCACTCAGGCCCGCGTTATCTACCTCATTGGCAGCGCAGTCGATGGCGGTGACGCCGTCCTTGATGCCGACGATGCGATCGGCGTAATGCCGCGCGAGGTCAAGCTGATGGAGGGTGCAGAGCATCGCGAGGTTGTCTTCGCGCACAATGCCCCAGAGCAAGTCGAGCACCTCCCGGCCACCGCGCGGGTCGAGGCTGGCAATGGGCTCATCGGCAATGACCAAAGCGGGCTGTTGCATGAGCATCCGGGCGATGGCGACGCGCTGTTGTTGACCGCCGGACAGCTCAGCGGGCCGGTGCTCTGCCCGGTCAGCCATGCCCACGCGCTCGAGACAGGCCATGGCATAGTCGCGATCGACGGCGGTTGCTGTGGAGGTCAGACACCGCAGCACGCCGAGCGGCCTGGCACCCAAAACCCCGAAGAGCACGTTCTGAAACGCCGTTAACTGGCTGACGAGATTGAACTGCTGGAACACGTATCCCATACGCTGTCGGATGGCACGAAGCGCAGCGCCGCGCGCGTTGATGACGGATTGTCCGGCAATTTCGATCTCTCCGGATTGCGGCTGGGCGAGACCGTTCAGCGTGCGCAGCAGCGTCGATTTGCCGGAACCATTCGCGCCGAGTAAGACGACGCCCTCGGCGGCATGAATATCCAGAGAAACGCCGCGCAGGACGTTGAGATGGCCGTAACTCAGGTGTACGGATCGCACCCTCACTGGCTGGGCGCTCGATTCGGTCGCATCGGTCATGGATTCTCCTGGTCCGGACAACACAAAAAGCCGCTCCGAGAAAAACGGAGCGGCTTCGATTCAGGATTGGCCTGACCGGGAGCGGGCAGGCCAAGCGGACGACTTATTCGTCAAGCGGAATGCCAGCGACCTCGTAGGCCTCGCGGACCTGCTGGTAGATGGCGGGATCGGTCTCGAACGACAGATACGCATCACGCTCGATGAACTTATCGGCGTTGCGCTCCGTCGAGGTCAACGCATCCCAGACTTCATCGGTGTCAGCCGCCATGGTCTCCCGCAGGGCATCGCGGCAGTCCTGGGGCAGGCTGGCGCGCATGATGACCGGGTCACCCGGCAGGGTGTCGGTCTGGGCCAGCAGCCGGTACTCGGTGTTGGGGTCCTGCTCGCGCACGGCATCCCAGTCCTTGTTACCGCCACCCATGGCTTCCACATCATCGTTGATCAGGACCTGGATGCGCGCATCCCCGGCCATGACGATGTCCATTTCATCTGGGTTGAGGCCGGCTTCGGCGAGAAGCTTCATCGGGAAAATATGACCCGAGGTTGAGCCCACGTCCTTCAGGGCCACGCGGCGATCCTCAAGATCGGCGAGTTCCTGAATATCGCTGTCGGCCTTTACCACAAAGCTTGAGCCATAGTTCGGCCGAACGATCGAGAACAGCACATCCAAATCGGCGAGTTCCTCAAAGAGGACAAATTCCGATGGCCCACCGAAGACGAGATCAACCTCGTCAAACTGCAGTGCGGTGCCGGCTGCCGTGCGGTTGGACAGTGAGTAGAGCTCGAGCTCGACACCGGTCATTGCTTCGAAGGACTCGGCGAATGGTGCGAACGCCTCTTCCAGCGAACCCATTCCCTCAATGCCCGTGTCGGCCATTTTCAGCGAGGCGGGGCAGACATTGGCAGGGTCGGCAGCCATTGCCGTGCCGGCCAGTGTGCCGCTCAAAGCGATCGCGGCCAGGCCTTTCGTGAAACCGTGCGACATTTTCATGATACGACTCCGTTGTGTTTGAAATAGCCCAAATGGACTAATCTCTAAACACTACGAGATCGCTATGACAGGATGATGAAACCGGCGCAGCCCCTGGCGGACGGGCGCTAGAGCTGGTCCAAGCGTTGCTGGGCGAGGTTTGCAGCCGTCGTGTCGGGGTGCTCCTCGACCACGGCTTCCAGGGCTTCTTCTGCCCTATCGCGCTCGCCCTGCTCCAGTCGCACGTAACCGATTTTCAGCATGGCATCCGGACGCTTGTTGCTGTCCGGGTGCTCATCCAGCACCTGCTGGAATTCCGACAGGGCGGTTTCGAAGTCGCGCTGGACATAGTGCGACTCGCCAAGCCAGTAGCGGGCATTCGCGGCAAGATCAGCGTCGGCGTAGGTCTCGAGGAAGGCCTCGAATTGGTCTGCCGCTGCGTCATAGTTGCCGTTGCGAAGCTCGCCAAAGGCCTCGTCGTACGCGCTGCGGATGACATCCTCATCGACGTTCTGGTCTTCAATCTCAGGCTCGCTAAGCTCGTTATCCGAACCTTCCGCTGGGGCGGATGCACCGCTCTCAAGGGCTTGTAGACGCTCATCGAGGTCGAGGTAAAGACTCCGCTGCTGGCCCCGAATATCTTCCAGTTCTCGCTCGAGGACTTCGATCTCTCCCCGCAGTGCGGTAACCTCGCTTCTCAGTGCATCGGCTTCGTTCATCAGCGACATCAGCGCGCTGCCCTCGAGGCGCTGCTCGAGGCGATCAACGCGCCGCTCGAGATCGCTTTGCGCAAACGCGGTGGTTGCGGCCAGGCCAAGGGCGGCCGTCGCCGCCACCGCGGTCCGATAAACAGTGCGAGAGATGGACATGCCTGACATGCTAGCGCTCGTAGACCAACTCGGCGCGGCGATTCTCCGCCCAGGCCGACTCGCTGCTGCCACTGACGGCCGGGCTTTCCTCACCATAGCTCACGGTATCGACCTGCGCCTCATCAGCGCCTGCGAGGGTGAGGGCTTGTTTCACCGACTCGGCACGCCGCTCGCCAAGGGCCAGGTTGTATTCCCGTGCGCCGCGCTCGTCGGTGTGGCCTTCAACCAGCATTTGCCGGTCGGGGTTGTCCGCCAGGTATTCGCCATGCGCTTCCAGTTGATCCATGGCCTCATCGCTCAGGCGACTGCTGTCGTAGTCGAAGTAGACAATGCGCTCGGAAAGCGGGCTGGACGGATCCTCGAGGGGTTCGCCTTCGAAGCTGGTGCCGCCAGAGGCGCCAGCGGTCTCGGCACCGGCGGCCTCGTCGATTTCCGCCATCTCGGAGTCATCGATGTCATCGCCCGTCGAGGCGCAGCCAGCCAGAAAGATCGTAACGGCCAGCGTTGCCAGCCAGCGGGTTGGGTGGTTCATGAGCGGTTCTCCTGTTTTCTGATGTCTATTTTATGCTGAATCGGCGTCGGCGAAAAGCGCAATGTCACAATGGGCCCCAATCGGGCTCACGCACGGTGTTATCAAACTCGGTCAGCCCACCCTGGACCCGGCCAAATACCGAGACGGTGGCCAGCTCGGTGCCGTCATCCACCGAACGGGTGTAAGCGATCATGCTGCCACTCGCCGAAAAGCTCGGTGACTCGTCGAGTTGCCCATCGGTGAGCACGCGCATGAAGTCCTCTTCGAGGTCCTGCACTGCGATCCGAAAGTGGCCGTCTTGTCGATGCGTGAAAGCGAGCAGTCGGCCGTTGGCGGACACGCTGGGTGAGGCGTTGTATTTACCCTCAAACGTGACCCGCTCGGCCTCGCCGCCGGAGGCCGGGATGCGATAGATCTGCGGGCCGCCGCCGCGGTTGGAGGTAAAATACAGATGCTCGCCATCGGGTGACCAGACCGGCTCGGTGTCGATACCGAAGTGGTCAGTCAGTTGGCGCGCATCGCCGCTGCCATCGGCGGCAATCAGGTAGATGTCAGGGTTACCGCCGCGAGAGAGTGTGATGGCCAGCGTTTCACCGTCTGGCGACCAGGCGGGTGCGCCATTAATGCCGCGAAAGGCCGCCACGGAGCGACGTTCACCCGTGCCGACGTCCTGTACAAACACCTGCGAGCTGCGCCCCGATTCGAAGGACACATAGGCCAGCCGCTCACCATCGGGTGACCAGTCCGGCGACATGAGTGGCTGACTGGAGGTCAGGATGGTCTGTGGCCGATGCCCATCGGCCTCAGCGATCGTCAGCCGATAGGTCGGGTCATCAACGCTGCCTTCCTCTTCAACATAGGCGATGCGGGTGTTGAATCCGCCTGGTCGGCCCGTGACGGCCTCGAATATCTGGTCGCTGATGGTGTGTGCGAGGTTGCGCAGTCCTTCTGGGGCGACGGTGAAGCGTTGCCCGGTCATGCGCTCGCCGCCATAAACATCGAGGAGCTCATAGCGCACTCGGTAATTGCCGCCTTCTCCAGGGCGGATTTCTCCCACGACCAGGGTATCGGCGCCGAGCGCGCGCCAGTTGCGAAAGCGCACGTCCTCAAAACGGGAAGGCTGACCAAGGTGGTTGTCGGGGCTGATCGGATCGAACAGGCCGCTGCGGTAGAGGTTGTCACGGATGATGTTCGCGAAATCGAGCTGACTCGTGCTGGTCTCGGACTGGAAGGGCACAACCGCGATTGGCAAAGCCGCTTCGGCACCACCGGTGATCTCGAGTTTGACCTGTCCGATCGCTGGGACGCTGAGGAGTAAGCCTAGGATTAGCACGAGCAGCTTTTTCATGATTCCTCTAGTCAACCGCATTTCGGTTACTCAGGTGTGAAGGTTAACTCAACGCCTCGCCGGTACGGGGCCGCCAGTGAGGGCTCGTCCGGCATGGGAAGCGGGTCAGCTCTCAGGACTGCCCGTTCAGCGGAGCGGTCGAAGGCGGCATTGCCGCTGCTCTCCACCACCTCAGCACTCAGGACTGTACCACCAGGGCCAAGGCGGACCGCAACGACGGCGCTCAGGCCCTCCGGGATACCTGGCGGTCGGCTCCACGCGCGATTAATCTTTTGCCGGATTGCGGCATCGTAGGTGCCGCGTGCCTCGGCCTGACGCTGCGCGAGCGCTTCGGCCTCGCGGCGGGCCTGTTCCTCCGCGTCGCGGCGAGCTTGTTCTTCGGCTTCGCGTCGGGCCTGCTCCTCCGCCTCGCGGCGGGCTTGTTCCTCGGCTTCACGCTGGGCCTGTTCCTCGGCCTCGCGGCGGGCTTGTTCCTCGGCCTCGCGGCGAGCCTGTTCTTCGGCCTCGCGTTGTGCCTGCTCCTCCGCTTCGCGCTGAGCCTGCTCCTCGGCCTCGCGGCGGGCCTGTTCTTCGGCCTCGCGCTGGGCCTGCGCCTCAGCCTCCCGCTCTGCCTCCTGGTCAGGTACGGGTTGGCTGATGGCCGTCGCCTGCATGGATTGCTCTGTACCCGGCACGGCATCATCCAGGCTGGAACCGAATCGCAAGCTGACGGTGAAGACGAGAAACAACACCACGTGGGCACCGATCGACAGTGCCACATCCCGCGCTGTCTCCCGCCTGATCATTCGCTGCGCGGCGCGGGTTGGGTCATGAGCCCTACCTGCGGAACCCCCGCTTCCTGCAGAGCGGCCATGACGTCGATCACCCGGGCATAGGCCACATCCGCATCGCCGCGGACATACACCGGGGTTTCAGGTTGCGCGCGCATTAGCGTGGTCACGGTCGCGATGACCTCGTCGGTATTCAGTGCCTCGTCATCGGCTTGATCGCCCACGCTCAGGTAGAACCGACCATCGCGATCGACCTCAACAATCAGGGGTTCTTGTTCATCGGCCGTGAGGGGCTCGGCGCTGGACTCCGGTAAGTCGACATTCACGCCCTGATAGAGCAGGGGTGCCGTCACCATGAAAATGACGAGCAGCACGAGCATCACGTCGATGTAGGGGACGACGTTAATTTCTGCCATGGGCCGGCGACGGCCGCGCTGGCGGCGACTCGGCAGGGTGTTGCTCATCGCTCGACGCTGCCCCGTCCCTGCAGGTGGCGCTGGAGAATGCTGGTGAACTCTTCAACAAACATTTCGTAGCGATTGGTGATGCGCTCGGACTGACTCGAGAAGCGGTTGTAGGCAATCACCGCGGGGATCGCGGCAAACAGGCCGAGTGCGGTGGCAATCAGCGCTTCTGCAATGCCTGGCGCGACGGTCGCGAGGGTTGCCTGCTGCATCGCCCCGAGGGCGAGAAACGAGTTCATGATGCCCCATACCGTGCCGAAGAGGCCGATGTACGGACTGGTTGAGCCGACCGTTGCCAGGTAAGGCACATGCGATTCGAGGTGATCCATCTCGCGGTTGATGGCGACGCGCATGGCGCGCTGGGCCCCTTCAATGGTGGGCTCAGCGAGGGCGTTTTGCTGACGCATGCGCGTGAATTCACGAAAACCCGCTCGAAATATGCGCTCCAGACCGCCCGATTCGATGTCGGGCTGCTCGGAGCGGCTGTAGATGTCGGTGAGATTGCCGCCGGACCAGAAGGTATCCTCAAACGCCTCGGCGCCGTCGTCAGCTCGGCGCAGGTGCCGGATTTTCCGGAAGATCAGGGCCCAGGAGCTCACTGAGGCCACCAGCAGAATCAACATCACCACTTGGACGACAAAACTTGCCTCCAGGATCAGGTGGGTCACGGAAAGGTCAGCGGACATCGGCCATCCTCAGCTGGGTCGATGACCCGAAACAGTAGTCCCCCGGCTGCTGCGGCGCAACCGGCGTTTAGTCATGATCGAAGAGCTCGCCCGTGGGGTCGGCTATCCGGGGCGGCGCCGGCCGATCGAAGTGCGCGTAGGCGCTGCGAGTGGCCATTCGACCCCGTGGTGTGCGGTGCAGAAAGCCCTGCTGGATCAGGTAGGGCTCGATCACATCCTCGATGGTGCCCCGCTCCTCGCCAATAGCGGCCGCCAGGCTTTCCACGCCCACCGGCCCGCCGTCGAACTTCTCAAGGATCGCCAACAGCAGCCGCCGGTCCTGAATATCAAAGCCGCTGTTATCGACCTTGAGCATATCCATTGCGGCGGCAGCGACGGCCTGGCTGATGTGGCCGTCTGCCCGGACCTCTGCGTAATCCCGCACGCGCCTGAGCAGCCGATTGGCAATTCTGGGCGTGCCACGCGCCCGGCGAGCGATCTCCGTTGCACCACCCTCGTCGATGGCGAGGGCGAGCAGGTTTGCCGAGCGATTTACGATCGTGGTGAGCTCGGTAACGGAGTAGTACTCGAGGCGCTGGACAATGCCGAAGCGATCCCGCAACGGCGATGTCAGCAAGCCGGCACGGGTTGTTGCACCGACCAGGGTAAAGGGCGGCAGATCGAGCTTGATCGAGCGGGCCGCCGGTCCCTCGCCCACCATGATATCGATCTGCTGGTCTTCCATGGCGGGGTAGAGCACTTCCTCAACCACGGCGGACAAGCGATGAATTTCATCAACGAACAACACGTCGCCTGGCTCGAGGTTGGTGAGCAGCGCGGCCAGATCGCCTGGTCGGTCGATCACGGGCCCGGAGGTCTGGCGGAGGTTGACGCCAAGCTCGTGAGCGATGATGTGGGCCAGCGTCGTCTTGCCGAGACCGGGCGGGCCGAATACCAGGACATGATCGAGCGCCTCGCTCCGCGCTTTTGCGGCGTGCACGAAGATCTCCAGCTGATCGCGTACAGCCTGCTGGCCAATGTAGTCGCCGAGGCGCTTGGGGCGAATGGCCCGATCGACCGCCTCGTCGTCGGGGGCCGCGTTGGTGGAGGTGATGTGGTCGTTTTCTATCATGGCCCTTTGTTCCTGCCGATGCGGCTAGCGCACGGCCTTTTGCAGCGCGGCCCGGATGAGTGACTCGCTGCTGTCCGCGGTGTCATCAAGGCCTTGCAGCAGTCGCTGCGCTTCGGCTGGCCGATAACCCAGAGCGACCAGCGCGGCATGGGCCTCGCCGGTGGCGTCGGCTGGCACCGCGCTCGCCGTGGCAAGGCCTGAGCCGCCGGCCAGCCCCTCCACACGATCCTGCATTTCAAGCGTGAGTCGCTCAGCGATCTTTTTGCCTATGCCGGGTAGCCGCGTGAGTGTGGCCGTGTCTTTTTGCTCGACACAGCGGCGGAATTCCTCGGCGCTGATACCGGAGAGAATGGCCAGCGCCATTTTGGGGCCAACGCCGTTGACTCGGATTAGGGCACGGAAAAGCTCGCGCTCCCCCTCGCTCAGAAAACCGTATAAAACCGGGACTTCATCCCGTAGCCCCTGATGCACCCGCAGGGCGACGGTCTGCCCGGTCTCCGGTAGCTGGTAGATCGTCGACATGGGGGCTTCGAGCTCATAGCCGACGCCGCCAGTGTCGACCAGGATCCAGGGCGGGTGCTTTTCGATCAGGGTACCGCTGATTCGCCCGATCATCGTGCCGCTCCACTGGCAATACGGGCATCCAGCCGATCATGCTGGGTGTGCGCAAGGGCCACGGCGAGGGCGTCGGCGGCGTCTTCGCGCAGTGTGCCTTGCAGCCCGAGCGTGGCGCGCACCATGTATCCCACCTGGCTTTTATCGGCGCCGCCTCGGCCGACGAGCGCCTGTTTGACCGCGCGCGCGCTGTATTCATGCACCGCAAGGCCGCCGCCAGCGCAAGCGCAGATGGCGGCGCCACGGGCCTGACCGAGCTTCAGGGCCGATTGCACGTTTCGATTCACAAACACCTCTTCAACCGCTGACTCCGTGGCTTCATGCTCTGCGATAACGGCCGTGAGGCCGGTGAAAATGGTGTGCAATCGTGCCGCAAAGGCCCCGGTGCCCGCCTGGATGACGCCGCTTGCGACATAAATGGCCTGGCTGCCGCTCACCTCAATCACGCCAAAGCCGGTTTTGACCGAGCCCGGGTCGATGCCAAGGATGCGACGCGCTGTGCGCTGGCCTGACATGGCTGCTTCAGACCGCCTCATAGGCGGATTCCTGGAACTCCGCGTTGGTATAGACATGCTGCACGTCATCCAGGTCTTCAAGCCGCTCAATGAGACGAAGTGCTTTCGCGCCCTCTTCGCCGTCAAGCTCGCTGGTGGTTTCCGGGCGCATCGTAACCTCGGAATCTGCCGCCTCGAGCCCCCCGGCGACCAGTTGATCCCGCACAGCGGTGAACTCCTCGGGCGCGGTAAGCACTTCAAATGAGCCGTCAGAGTTCGCCAAGACGTCTTCAGCGCCGGCCTCAAGGGCCGCCTCCATCAGCCGATCTTCTTCAGTATCGGGCGGGAAGATCATGACACCGCGCTGTTGGAACATGAACGCCACGCAGCCATCGGTGCCGAGATTGCCGCCATGTTTGTTAAAGGCGTGGCGAATCTCGCTGACGGTGCGGTTGCGGTTATCCGTCATGCAGTCGGCCATGATGGCGATACCGCCCGGGCCATAGCCCTCAAATCGGGCCTCTTCGTAGGCGGCTGCCTCATCCGTGCCAGCGCCCCGTGCGGCCGCTTTTTCCACCTTGTCCTTGGGCATATTGACCGCCAGTGCCCGGTCAATTGCCAGACGCAAGCGCGGGTTGGTATCGGGATCATCGCCGCCCTGGCGCGCTGCCACGGTGATTTCGCGGATCATCTTGGTGAAGATCTTGCCGCGCTTGGCGTCCTGCGCCTTTTTGCGGTGCTGGATGTTCGCCCACTTGCTATGCCCTGCCATGATCCCCCTCGGTCTCTGCAACGATAGTTTTTGCGAAGTGGGCAGATTACCATGCGATGAACACACTCACAGGCGGTTGGTGCAGCGCGCATGGCCGAAATCTCCCTGCCGTTTCCCGTTGACCCGGTGGCCACGTTTGGCGCCTTCCGGGCGCGATGGCCGTGCGCGGTCTGGCTGGACGGGGGGGCTGGCGGTGAGTACAGCATCATGGCCGCTGACCCAGCGGAGACGCTGGTCGCGCGGACCGGCCGAACGTGGCGAACAACCGCTGCCGGGACGGAGTGCCTAAGCTGCGGCGACCCGCTGGCAGCCCTCAACGCGCGGTTGACCGATCGCGCCGCATCGCGCAGCACGCAGCAGCCAGACTGGCCCGCCCCCTTCGCGGGGGGCGCAGTGGGTTATTTCAGTTATGAACTGGGCCGGCGGCTACAGGGCCAGACGATCGCGCCCGAGGCTGACACGCTCACGGAAATGGCCGTCGGCCTCTATGACTGGGCGCTTGTGCTGGATCATGAGCGCGGAAAGGCGTGGCTGGCGGGTGAGGTGCCAAGCGAGGTGGCGGAATGGCTTGTCACCGGCCCGGAAACGTCGCCGGATGGCTGGGAAACGACCGGCCCGGTGATGGATGAGCCGGGCCTTGAGGCCTATGCATTGGCGTTCGATCAGGTCGCGCATTACCTGCGCGAGGGGGATTGTTATCAGGTCAACCTGACCCGCCGACTCGGTGCGCGTTTTCAAGGCGACCCGCTTGGGGTCTATCGCGAGTTCCGTGCGCTCGCTGGCGGGCCCTTTTCGGCCTACCTCGACCTGCCGGGTGGACCGGTGTTGAGTGGATCACCCGAGCGTTTTCTTCGACTACGCGACGGTCGGGTTGAGACACAGCCGATTAAGGGCACGCGTCCGCGGTCGGCGAATCCGGGGCAGGATGCAGCGGCGCGTGAGGCGCTGCTGGCCAGCCCGAAGGATCGCGCTGAGAACGTGATGATCGTGGATTTGCTGCGCAATGATCTGGGCCAGAGTTGCGAGATTGGCAGTGTTCGCGTGCCGGCATTGTGCAGGGTGGAAAGTTTTGCCACGGTGCACCATATGGTCAGCGTCGTAACCGGACAGATGGCGCCTCAGCGCAGTGCAACCGATCTTTTGCGCGACTGCTTGCCGGGTGGATCGATCACCGGTGCGCCGAAGTTTCGGGCGATGGAAATCATTGACGAGCTTGAGGCCAAGCCGCGCGGTGTCTATTGCGGGGCCATTGGCTACATTGGCTATGACGGCGCCATGGATACCAATATCGCGATCCGCACACTGACGGCGCGCAATGGCTGGTTGGATTATCGCGCGGGCGGAGGGGTCGTCATCGACTCTCGCTGTCGGGAAGAATTCGACGAGACCGAATCCAAAGCGAGCGCCTTTCGGCAGTTGGTTGAACACGGGCAGCGGGCCGATGCTGCATTACGGCAGAACGGTCAACTCGCTGATACCATGTGAAGTCAGTCCTTTATTCGGAGTAGGAGGCAAGGCCATGGAAAACGTCGTCATTACCGCCGCTGGGCGCAGCGCTGTGGGGACTTTTGGCGGAACGCTATCCGCATTAACCGCCGCGGAAATCGGCTCTCAGGTGATTCGTGGGGTGCTGGAGCGGGCCTCCGTTGACCCCCAGATCATCGATGAGGTGATTCTCGGGCAGGTCCTGACCGCCGCATGCGGGATGAATCCAGCCCGTCAGGCTGCGTTGAACGCCGGTCTACCGGTGACCACACCGGCAATGACCCTCAACAAGGTCTGCGGGAGTGGCCTCAAGGCAACCCATCTGGCCAGCCAGGCGATTCGGCTGGAAGACGCCGGTGTTGTCCTGGCCGGTGGCCAGGAGTCCATGAGCAACGCTCCGCACGCGCTGCCCAATTCCCGCAAAGGTCAGCGGATGGGGCCGTGGACGATGGATGACACCATGATCAAGGATGGATTGTGGGATGCCTTTAACGACTACCACATGGGCGTGACGGCCGAGAATCTGGCCGAGGATTTCGGCATCAGCCGCGAGGAGCAGGACGCGTTTGCGGCGCGCTCCCAGCAGCTTGCCGAGGCCGCTCAGAAGGCAGGCCGTTTCGCGGACGAGATCGTCCCGGTCGAGATTCCCCAGCGTAAGGGCGACCCGGTGGTCTTTGATACCGACGAGTTTCCGCGCCACGGCAGCACCGCGGAAGGGTTTGCCAAAGCTCGCGCGGCGTTTAAGAAAGACGGCAGTGTGACCGCGGCCAACGCCTCAGGCATTAACGATGGGGCGGCCGTGGTGCTGATGATGTCCGAGAGTCGCGCGAAGGCGCTCGGCCTTGAGCCCATCGCCCGCATTAAGGCCTACGCCAATGCGGGCGTTGAGCCGCGGATCATGGGGAGCGGCCCGATTCCTGCCACGCGGCGCTGCCTCGAGCGTGCCGGGTGGGGCGTCGACGACCTGGATTTGATCGAATCCAACGAGGCTTTTGCGGCTCAGGCGCTCGCCGTGAGCAAAGAGATCGGCTGGGATCCAGAAAAGGTCAATGTGAACGGTGGCGCGATCTCGATCGGTCATCCGATAGGCGCCTCTGGGGCGCGCATCCTGGTGACATTGCTCCACGAAATGCAGCGCCGGGATGTTCAGCGCGGGCTGGCGACGCTCTGCATTGGCGGCGGTCAGGGCGTCGCACTGGCTGTTGAGCGCTAACCGAAAACGATAAGGAGGCTGCAGACGATGGCCGACAACCGTCTCATCAAGAAATACCCCAACCGGCGTCTCTACGACACGGCCATCAGCAGCTACATCACACTGGCCGATGTCAAAGGGCTGGTGCTCGACGGCGTTGAGTTCCAGGTCACGGATGCAAAGACGGGCACGGATTTGACCCGAACCATTCTGCTGCAAATTATCAGCGAGGAGGAGGAAGGGGGCGAGCCCATTTTCTCCAGCGAGCTGCTGGCGCAGATCATCCGAGCGTATGGCGGCAATATGCAGAATCTGCTGACCAGTTATCTCGAAAAGAGCATGGAGCTGTGGGCGGATCAGCAACGGGAGATGCGGGAGCGGGCGCGCCATTTCATGGATGCCAATAACCCCGTTCAGGTCCTCTCGCAAATTGCCGAACAGAACTTGAGCATCTGGCAGCAAGCGATGGATAGCTTCAAGACACAGCAGCGTTCCAGCTCAAGCGATTCATCCGATAAAGATGAGGCTTCGAGGCCTTCGTCAGCGCCGGAAAACCGCAACAAAAAGGGCTCAGACCAGACCTGAGTCCTGCCGATTTCAACGTCGCTGAACCGCCCTTGTGGCGGCTTTTCGGCGCGTTGACACACCTTTTTACCGTCTCTATGATGCTGTGCAACATTTTTCATTGTGCGACGCACAAGCATGGGAGGTCAGCATGGCGGCGAGATTAGCTCTGGTTACCGGCGGTGAGGGTGGCATTGGTACCGAAATTTGCCGGCAGCTTGGCGCTGATGGACGGCGCATCGTGACCACCTGTCTCGATCCAGAGGCTGAGAACATCGAGGCCTGGGCGGAAAATCTGCGTCAGGAGGGCATCGACGCCAACTGGGTGCAGTGTGACGTCAGCGATTACGATGCCTGCGAAAAGATGGCCGAGACAGTCCGTGAGCAGTTTGGCGAAGTGGATGTGCTGGTTAACGTTGCCGGGATTACCCGCGACGGCTTCCTGCACAAGATGGCCTCCGATCAGTGGCGCTCGGTCATTGATATCAACTTGAACGGGGCATTCAACGTGACGCGGCAGTTCGTTGGCTCCATGCGCGAGCGCGGATTCGGGCGCATCGTGAACATTTCCTCCGTGAACGGTCAGTCCGGGCAATTTGGCCAGACGAACTACTCTGCGGCCAAGGCCGGCATGCACGGCTTCACCATGGCCGTCGCGAAAGAGGGTGCGCCCAAGGGCATCACGGCCAATACGGTGTCCCCGGGATATATCAAAACGAGCATGACCGATGCGATACCGGATCAGGTGCGCGAAGGTATCGTTGCCCAGATCCCGGCAGGTGATATGGGTGAGCCTGGCGATATTGCGCGAGCCGTTCGTTTTCTGACGGCTGATGAGGCGGGCTATATCAATGGTGCCAACCTGCCGGTCAACGGCGCGCTGTTCTGCAGCTTCTAGCGCCTGAGGCGTAGGGTAAAGAACAGGTGGGCTGTGATGCGTTGCAGCATGCCTGGCCAAAAAAGGGGAGACGATGTCTCCCGAAGGTTGCGCCCTCGTAATGGGACGCTTTATTAGGCAGTGGGCCACGTTCGTTTTTTGATCGGGTGTGGCCCGGCCTCCTCCTCTTGGCGCTATTCAATTCGCCTATGACCCTAATGGGGGTCATTGATCGGCGCAACCCTTTTCGTTGTTGCGCCGCATCAGCTCGGCATCGACAACTTCTCGCATTGGGATAGCGGGTGCGGCGCCAGCCCTTGCCACGGAAAGACCGGCGACAGCACAGCCTCGACGTGCTGCCGCCTCAAGGGTTGCGCCTTCAGCCAGCGCTGCGGCAAGCCCACCGTTAAACGCATCGCCCGCGCCAATCGTATCCACGACGCTATCGACCCGGATGGCCGGAACAAGGCCCTCAAAGCTCGGGCTGTTAATCCAGACCCCTTGAGCGCCCAGGGTAATCAGGACATGACCAACCCCCCGCTTGCGCAAGATCGAGGCGGCATCCCGGGCATCGTCCAGTGTCTCAACCGTGCCGCCAACCAGCAGCGCGGCCTCGGACTCGTTTGGGGTGAGGTAATCAATCAGGGGATACATCGCCTCGGGGATGACTTGGCCCGGTGCGGGATTCAGGATGACGGGCACCCCATGCTGATGGGCGGTCTCGATACCGTAACGACAGATTTCGAGCGGTAACTCCAGTTGGCTGACGAATATGGCGGAGCCGGCAATCACGGACTGGGCCGCGTCAATATCTGCTTTCGTGAGGTTTTGACACGCGCCGGGGTCGATCACGATCGCATTATCGCCAATCTCATCATCGACCAGGATGGTGGCCGTTCCGGTGGGTGCGGCCGGGTCTGTGCCGACGTGCGTCATATCGATGCCGGCCTCTGCGTAGAGTGATCGCGCCAATGGGGCAAAAGCATCATCACCAAGGCGTGAGATAAACGCCACGCTCGCACCTTGGCGAGCGGCTGCGACTGCCTGGTTAGAGCCTTTCCCGCCGGCCATCAGGCTGAATCCGCGGCCACGCAATGTCTCTCCCCAGGCGGGGAGTCGTGGCGTTCGGCTGATCAGATCGGCACAGAACAGCCCAAGAACAGTCACCGATGGATTCAGGGCCATGGGAATCTCCAGAACATTAATGAATGCGATGCAGCCAGTCGGATAACGCCGGATAGAGCATTTGATGCGCGCGCTTGCTGATAAAAAGCCCGAGATGACCGCCGGGCAGTGCGTGCTCCACACACGGCCCGGTGATTCGCTTCTCGAGGCCACTCGCCGCGTGCACAGGCACGAGGTGGTCGTCCAGTGCGTAGGCGTTGAATACGGGGCAGCGGACGTTTGATAGATCCACCCGCTGGCCATCGAGATCGAGCATGCCGCGGGCGAGCGCGTTGTCCTGATAGATTTGCTGAGCGAATTCCGCGAAGGCCTGGCCGGCGAGATCCGGCCCGTCATACATCCAGCGCTCCATGCGCATGAAGGTATCAATGGCCTGATCATCGGCATCGGCGAGCTCGGCCAGTCCGCTGTAGCGCTGCGGGCCGAGCGCAAACGGTTTCAGGCTGGCGAACAGCCCCGCAAGGCCTTGCCCCGGGACGTTGCCCGTCGCGCCAATGAGCGCATTGAAGTCGATTGAGCGGGCCAGCTGCGCCAGCCGATCGCTATCGCTGCCGGTATCAATGGGCGCAGCGAGCAGAGTCAGGCTGCGGGTGCCCTGTCCCATGGGAGTTGCCGCGTAGCTTAAGGCGAGCACACCGCCCTGGCAGACGCCGAGGACGTGCGGGGCCGCGCCTGAGGTGCGGCGGAGCCAGCCGACGGCGTCCGCAATATCCCCGAGGATGTAGTCGGCGAGGCCGAGGTAGCGTCGCGCCTGGCCTGGTGGCCTCCAGGCCAGTAAGTGGACGTCAAAGCCTTTTTTGATCAGGTGGGCGACGACCGAGCGCTCGGCGCTTAAATCCAGGATGGCCGGGCGGTTGACGAGCGAATAGATAATCAAAAGGGGGATGCGGGGTGACTTACTGTCGCACTGGTAGCGCCAGAGCGTGCCGTTGTCCGTCTCGGCCACTGCCTCGGCGGGGGTGATATCCCGAGCCGCGCGGGCGATTTGCGCAGCGCGCCGGAGTGCTTCCTGCACCTTGGTCTGCGTCATGACTTGCCGCCATCGATTTGTTCGCGAAGCTCGGCGATTTCGGCCTGTAATGCGGCAATGTCCTGGCGCTGGCGCCGCCGTTGACGCTGAAGCTCATTGGCCAGGTCATCGAGTCCGCGGGATGACGGTAGCCCGAGCGTTTCCAGACAGTCATCGGCCAGCGCTCGCAGGGTGGTGGCCAGTGCGCTCCAGGCATTCACCAGGGCGCCGATGCGGGCTTGTGTCTGTGGGTCATCGAGCCAGGCCTCGTAACGCGGCTCCGCAATCGCTGACCATCGGGCTACCAGCGTGTCGGGTGGTATTGCATGCTCGCGTCCACCGCTGTTGCTGGACTGAGCGATCAGATCCTCCCGAAACGCCGCGGTGCAGTTTTCAGCGAGGGTGGTAATGGAATCGAGATGCGCGGCGAGCGCCTGTTGGTAGTGCTGGCTTTCGGTCGCCAGCGCGGACAGCAGCGCCTGACGTTGAGGGTAGGGCCCCAGCGCCGGGGTGTCGGTCGCTTGGGCATCCGGCAGAATGGGCGCGATTTGACGCAGGGTCGCGCTCCATTGCTTGAGCAACTGGTCGAACTGGGCGAGGCCGGCTTGTTGTTGCAGGCGTTCTTCGTCGATGGCCAGGGCCACACGCTCACTGGCCTCAGCTGGTGACTGGGCGGCGTCCAGTGCCTGGGCACATCGCTCAAGCAGCCCGCGTACGCTGAGCGGGTCCATACCGCTGCGTAGCCAGCTAAGCCACTCCATCCAGCCCGTGCTCGGGTCGCCCTTTGCGTCATCGCTGGCCATACGGTTCCGTCACTCCCCCAAAACCCGTCGGTTATGCTAACACCAGCGCTGGGCGTGGATTAGCTGGCGGGTGTCACACGATCCTTCCAGCGCTCACTGAGGTCCTCGGCGCTGGCGCGTTGGCGCGGGGTCGTGTTGAGATCTTCGAGTCGGCGTAATTGGGAGAGGCCTGCTTCGAAATCGCCCTGAACGGCGTAGAAACGCGCCATGGCAAGAACAGACTCGGCGGCCTGCTCCGCTTCGCTGGCGGCCTTGGCATGGAGCGCCCACAGGCCCGGGGCGTCTCGGTTTTGATCCACCAGCGTCCGGGTAATCCGCAGGGCCTCGTTGGGCCTGTCATCGTCCAGGTAAACCTCGACCTTTGCTTGGCTCAGCGCCTGGTCGTCGGGAAACAGGCTCAGGCCCTGCTCGAGCCGTTCGATGGCCTGCTCGTAACGGGCGTTGGCCTGTGCCGCTTCTGCAAGACCAAGATAAATCAGCGCATGCTCACCATGACCTTGGAGAAGCGCCTCGAAGCGGGCCTGGGCCTTGTCGATCTGGCCGGCTTGCAGTTGGGCGAAGGCGAGGCCGTACTGCGCGCCTGCGTCATTGGAATCGTCCTCAAGGCGCGCCCGAAAGCGAGCCGTCAGTGTTTCCAGGTCGTCGGTCTGAATAACGCGCATCCGGGCCCGGACAAACGCGTAGCCGGGGCTTTCGAAGGGATCGTCGGGACGGATTTTCTCGGCCCGTTCGCGGGTATCCGCGATTCGTGATTCGGTGAGTGGATGCGTGCTGAGAAAGGCCGGGGGCTGGCTGCGATAGCGGCTGTCATCACGCAGCACTTCAAAGAAATTCGGCATGCCATGCGTGTCGAGTTGTGCATTGGCCATGATGCGCACGCCAACCCGATCCGCTTCCCGCTCATGGGCTCGTGAGTAGCGCAGCTGCGAGTCGATGCCGCTCGCCATGCCGGTCGTCGCCGTTGCCATACCGGCCTGTGGGTTTTGTGTACCAATGAGCAGCCCGGCAAGCACGAGGGCCGCCGTGCGCACGCCGCTCCGCTCGGCAGCGGCGATGCGCCGGGCAATATGGCGCTGGGTAACATGGGCCAACTCATGAGCGATCACGGCGCCCAATTCGCTCTCGGTGCGGCTTGCGGTAATCAGCCCGCTATGAACGCCGACATAGCCGCCCGGCATGGCGAAGGCGTTAATACGCTCATCATCAATGACGAAAAACCGGTACTGTCCTACCGGATCGTCGGTGGCGGTGGCGATGCGGGCGCCGAGGTCGCGGATATAGGCCGTTACCGCCGGATCGTCCACAAGGGAGACCTGCTGGCGGATTTCCCGCATCATCTCGGCACCAATTCGCTGCTCATCGGCGGCCGATAACGTGCTGCTGGATGGGCTGCCGAGATCGGGCAGTGACAAGTCGAGCTGCTGCGCCCCGGCGGCAGGCACGACCAGGGCGAGGAAACACAGTTGGACAATGATTTGCTTTATGGCGGTGTTCATCATGGCTACCGATCGGGACGCCGACTATGGGACAGTATATACCGCTAACAGGAGGTGGCCGTGTCGACGCCGATGTTTACAGTCCGGGATTGGCTCTATCGCCATTTGAGTGACCCTCAGGTGGTTGGGCTGGGTGTGCTGCTGTTAGCTGGCCTGGCGATTATTACGTTCTTGGGCAGCATGCTGGTGCCCGTGTTCGCCTCGATCGTATTGGCTTATCTGCTCGAGGGACTTGTCAGGTGGCTGGTGCGTTCAGGCGTTGATCGGCGTCTCGCCGTGTTGGGGGTGTACCTGGTCTTCATGGTACTGCTCATCGCCTTGATCGTCGCCATCCTGCCCACAGTGGTCAACCAGATTATCCAGTTGGTGGAAAACCTGCCGGCGATGCTTGAACAGGGCCAGCAGGCGGTATTGCGCCTGCCAGAGCGCTACCCGGATTATTTCTCGGCCGACCAGGTGGCCGCATTGCTCAATACCATTCGCCGTGAGGCCATCGCCTCCGGACGTGCGCTGGCGTCATCGTTCTCTTTTGCCTCCGTGGTAATGGTGATCTCACTGGTTGTCTATGCCGTGCTCCTGCCGGTGTTGGTGTTTTTCTTTCTCTGGGATAAATCGAAAATCCTCGGCTGGATGGGACGGTTTTTGCCCCGCCATCACGGGCTCGCGGTTTCCGTCTGGCAGGAGGTGGATCTGCAAATCGGCAACTATGTGCGCGGTAAATTCATCGAAGTCGCGATTGTCTGGTTTGGCAGCTACATGACGTTTTTGTTCTTTGGCCTTGAGTTCGCCATGTTGCTGGCGCTGCTGGTCGGGCTCTCCGTGATCATCCCGTATGTCGGGGCGATCGTGGTGACCCTGCCCATTGCCATTGTTGCCTACTTCCAGTTCGGCACGAGCAGCGAGTTCATGTGGATCTTGATTGCTTATGCGGTGATTCAGGCAATCGATGCGAATGTCCTGGTGCCGCTGTTGTTCTCTGAGGCGGTCAATTTGCATCCGGTGGCGATCATCATCGCCATCCTGGTGTTCGGGGGCATTTGGGGCTTCTGGGGTGTGTTCTTTGCGATCCCCCTCGCCAATGTGATCCAGGCGGTGATGAATGCATGGCCACGGGCCGCCGAGGAGATGCTCAGCGAGGAACTCGAGGAGCCAGCTAGCCCACAGGCCAGCCAGGCTGACGGCTAGAGCACGTCGCTGGCGTGGGCGGCCAGTCGGGAGCGCTCGCCGCGGGTCAGATTGAGATGTCCGCTGTGCGGCCAGTCGCGAAAACGTCGCACAAGATAAGTTAGGCCGGAGGTTGTGGGTGTGAGCCAGGGCGTGTCGATCTGAGCGACGTTGCCCAGACACACGATCTTCGTGCCGGGCCCTGCCCGGGTGATCAGCGTGCGCATTTGCTGTGGGGTGAGGTTCTGGGCCTCGTCGAGGACCATGTAGCGGTTGAGCAGGGTGCGCCCGCGCATGAAGTTCAGCGATCGCACACGAACGCGGCTTTGAAGCAGATCTTGAGTGGCGGCTTGCGCCCAGCGGCTACCGCTGCTGGCACCATTGCCCGGGCCAGCCGCCCCAGTGCTGGCGCTGAGCACCTCAAGATTGTCCATCAGGGCACCCATCCACGGGGTCATTTTCTCCTCTTCGGTACCGGGTAGATAGCCGATATCCTCGCCAATGGCGATGGTCGCCCGGGTCATGAGGATCTCTTCGTAGTGCCCCGTCTCCAGTGTCTGTGCCAGACCGGCCGCCAGCGTTAATAACGTTTTCCCGGTGCCGGCTGGGCCGAGCAGCGTGACCAGTTCGACATCCGGGTCCATGAGCAGATTGAGGGCCAGGGTCTGTTGCTGATTGCGGGCATGGATGCCCCAGACCGGTTCACCCGCGGCGCTGAAGTCAATGATGGGCTGGGGAACGAGCGTCGCGGTGTCAGGTTCAGCATGGAGACGCCAGGCGGCGGAGTTGGCCTGAAGCAGAAATTCGTTCGCAACGGCCTGCTCCGGTGGCGCCGCCGGGTCTGATACCGAATGAACGCCGCCGGGGAGCAGGTCGGGGTCGTCGAGCCTGGCCTCACTCTCGTGGTCCTCCGCCTGCAGTCCAAGCACGCTGGCTTGGATGCGCAGATTGATGTCGCGGGCGACCAGCGTGACCTGGATGTCGGGGTGGGTGCGGGTCAGGGTTTGCGCCGCGGCGAGGACATCCGCGTCGGCGGTCGGCTCGGTGATGAAATAAAGTCGCCCGAGTCCCTCGCCGAGGGGCAGGCCGCGCTCCATCTCGGAGGGGCTGACACCGCTCAGCAGTTGATCAAGGAAGCGGGAGGCCTGAAGCGCGTTCCGCGCTTCCTCGCTTTGGCCATGGCGTGCGTTATCCAGGCCGTGGAGGACAGCCAGCGGCAGATAGAGGTCTTGTTCGCCAAAGCGGAAAACGGCCGCTGGGTCGTGCAGGAGGACTGAGGTGTCGAGCAAACGGACGCTGCGCATGGTCGGCCTTTTCTTGCGGACTCAGAGCTTGCTGGGCTCGATGATGGCATCCAGGTTGAGCTGGTCACACAGGTCCATGAACTCCTCGCGCAAGCGCGCGATGTGTAGGCTGGCCGAGACGTCAATGGTCATGTGGACCTGAAACATCGGTGTGCCGGTGTGCGCGGCGGCATAGCTGGTCGTGGCCAGGTCCCGGATATTGATCTCGCGGCCCGAGAAAAACGCCGCCAGGTGATGGACGATACCCGGATGATCGATGGAAACCACTTCAACACTGTAGGGCAGCAGGTTGCCCTCTTTCGTTTTTGGGGCGGTGCGCTTGGCGTGGGCGGTCAGGCCGAGCTTGCGGCCGGCGGCCGGTAGCCCGGTCTCGAGTTTGGCCAACTCGTTCCAGCGGCCTTCAACCAGCAGGATAACCGCAAAATCGCCACCGAGGACCGTCATGCGGCTGTCTTCGATGCTACAACCGGTGTCAGAGATCAGCCGGGAGAGTTCCTCAACGATGCCGGGGCGGTCTTCGCCCAGTGCGGAGATGACCAGGAAATTTTTCTGCATGGAAGTCTGCCCGACGCTTGTGCGTAATCCCCTCAAACTCGGGCTTGAGTGTAGCACGGGCGCAGGTGACAGCCGCTTGTCAGTTCCGGGGCGCAAGGCTACCATCCGCGAATCAAGCCGCAGGTGAGGGAAGGGTGATGTTCCAGGGCAGCATGGTTGCGATGGTGACGCCGATGCACGATAACGGCGCCCTGGATGAGGCAGCGCTCGAGCGCCTGGTTGAATTCCACATCGCCGCCGGAACGGACGCAATTGTGGCCGTCGGGACAACGGGCGAATCGGCGACCCTGGATCATGCCGAGCATCAGCACGTGATGCGCCGAGTGGTGGAGATTGCCGCAAACCGCATCACGGTGATGGGCGGGTGCGGGGCCAATTCCACCTGGGAAGCCGAACAACTCACCCGTTGCGCCCTGGATGCCGGCTGTGAGGCCGCGTTGCTGGTCACTCCGTACTACAACAAGCCCATGCAGGAAGGGCTTTATCAGCATTTCTCGCACCTGGCCAAGGCCGTGCCCATGCCGCAGATTCTGTACAACGTGCCGGGGCGCACGGGCTGTGACCTCCTTCCCGAAACCGTTGATCGGCTGGCCGATATTCCGAATATTGTGGGTATCAAGGAGGCCTCGGGCAGCCTCGAGCGGGCTGAAGAGGTCATTGAGCGTTGCGGGGATCGGCTGGACGTTTACTGCGGTGAGGATGCGCGCAACCTGGCGCTCATGAACGCGGGTGCGAAGGGCTGCGTGTCGGTCACGGCGAACGTCGCCCCGGCGTTGATGCATCAAATGTGTATGGCGGCGCTTGAGGGGGATCAGAGCGAAGCTGAGGCGGTCGATGCCCGGTTGGCGGCCCTGCACAATGCGCTTTTTCTGGAATCCAATCCCATTCCGGTGAAATGGGCCCTGAGTGAAATGGGCTTGATTGGTGCCAAACTGCGTTTGCCGCTAACCCCGTTGGCGGAGCAGCATCACGAGACGGTTCGGCAAGCCCTGAAGCTGGCAGACGCACTGTGATCAGACGGGCTCGATGGACGCTTCTGGTGATGATCACCGGAGGGTTAATCGGTTGCAGCTGGATTGGCGCTGAGCCCACTGAGGCGGAGCGCACCGCGGAGCGTTTGCGCACCCCACCGAATCTCCTGGAAGAGAACCGCGAGCGTGATGACCAAGAGCGCGCGAATGCATCGGCATCAGAACCGGACACGCAAGCGGGTCGTGATCCCGCCTCATACCTGACGACCTACAACGATCAGGTTGCGTTGAACACGGGCCTGCCCGCAGATGCTGGCTGGGCCATCCTTGGTCGTGCGCTGGATCGCAGTGGCTTTGCGCTCATCGAGTCTGATGACTCGGCGCGCACCCACGGCATTCGGTACGACACGAACGCGGTGATTGGCCTCGACGACGACGCGAACGACGCGGCGCCGGTGACGGACGAGCGGGGTGTGTTCGAGCGTCTGGCCTTCTGGCGGAGTGCGCCCGAGGCAGGTGTGCAGCGCTATCAATTGCGGGTCAGCGCGCGGGACAACGGGTCGAGGATCGTGGTCGAGCAGCTGTCCGGTGATCCTGCGCCAGACCGGGCGGCTCGTCAGGTCCTGGTTGTGGTCGCCGAACAGCTGAAGCCCTGACTTTGCCAGTATGATGACGTTGATCGCACACGCTCCCCGTGAACCGGTGGGCGACCCGCGTCTGATTGCGCAGGTTCGCGATGCGATGCCGGCCGTGGGCGCGCTGCATGCCCGCGTGGTGTTTTTTGTGGATACGCAACGGACATTGACGGTGGTGGAGGTCAGCCGGCTGCAGGCATTGCTTGAAGCGGAGCCGCTGGAGGCCGCTAGCGGCCAGGATCCCACGGTGCTTGAGCCATCGATCTATGTCGTGCCGAGGCTGGGTACGATCTCACCGTGGGCTAGCAAAGCAACGGATATCGCGCATCAATGCGGCCTGGATGGCGTACGCTACATCGAGCGCGGGTTGCGCTACACGCTGGCTGATCACCATGGGCAGCCCCTTGATCCGCGCGGCTCATCCGACCTGACCCAGGCTTTGCACGACCGCATGACGGAATCCGTGTTAGAGCGTCTTGAAGACGCTGAAGCGCTGTTTGCGAGCCATGCATCGCGCCCCTTGGGCCAGGTCGAGTTGCTGAGCGGTGGGCGTGAAGCGTTAAAAGCCGCGGATCAGGCCCTGGGCCTCGCCCTCTCGGGCGATGAGATCGACTACCTGCTCGAGAATTACACGGCGCTGGAGCGCAATCCCACTGACGTGGAACTGATGATGTTTGCGCAGGCGAACTCGGAGCACTGCCGGCACAAGATTTTCAACGCTGACTGGGTGATCGATGGCGAGGCCATGCCGCACACCCTCTTTGCCATGATCCGTCATACCCACGCTGAAAGGCCCGAGGGTGTGCTCTCAGCCTATAGCGATAACGCGGCCGTGATTGCCGGGGGTGAGATCGATCGGTTCACACCGCGGTTTGATGGGGGTTACGGCCATCGTCGTGAGCCAGGGCATCTGGTCATGAAAGTGGAGACGCACAACCACCCCACGGCGATCTCGCCCTTCGCGGGCGCGGCGACCGGTGTGGGCGGCGAGATCCGTGATGAGGCGGCCACTGGGCGTGGGGCGCGCACCCGCGCCGGGCTTTCCGGATTTTCCGTCTCCAATCTGCGTATTCCCGGTGCTGAGCAGCCCTGGGAGGTCGATCACGGCCGCCCGGATCGGATCGCCTCGGCGCTTGAGATCATGCTGGATGGGCCCATCGGTGCCGCACGCTATGGCAACGAATTCGGCCGCCCTCAATTAGCCGGGTATTTCCGGACCTATGAGCAGGCCGTGCCGGGTACCGATGGCAAGGACGTGCGTGGCTATCACAAGCCGGTGATGATTGCGGGGGGCATGGGCACGATCCGCCCGGATCAGGTGCATAAGGGCATGGCGCCTCCGGGCTCGCCCGTGGTGGTCCTGGGTGGCCCGGCGATGCTAATCGGCCTGGGCGGCGGGGCGGCCTCGTCCGTGGCGAGCGGGCAGAGTGACGAGGCCCTGGATTTTGCCTCAGTCCAGCGGAGCAACCCGGAAATGGAGCGTCGCTGTCAGGAGGTGATCGACGCGTGCTGGGGGCTCGGCGAGGAGAGTCCCATCATCGCGATTCACGATGTCGGCGCGGGTGGGCTATCGAATGCGTTGCCCGAGCTGCTGGACGACGCCGACCGCGGCGGCCGAATGGAGCTGCGCACGATCCCTTGTGCCGAGGCAGGCCTCTCGCCGCTCGAGATCTGGTGCAACGAGGCCCAGGAGCGCTACGTGCTGGCCCTGGATGTCGATCGTCTGGCGGTCTTCCAGCAAATCTGCGAGCGTGAGCAGGCGCCGTTTGCGGTGGTTGGCGAGACCACGGAGGCGCGCGACCTTATCGTCGGGGATGCCGAGTTCGGTAATCACCCGGTCCATATCCCGATGGATCTGCTCCTTGGCAAGCCGCCGAAGATGCGGCGTGAGGTGACCCGGCAAACACCACCTGGGCAATCGCTGGCGCTTGACGGTGTCAGTCTGTCCGAGGCGATTCACCGGGTGCTGCGCTTGCCCACGGTGGCCAGCAAGGAATTTCTGATTACCATTGCGGATCGCACGGTCACCGGGCTGACGGCGCGGGATCAGATGGTGGGCCGCTGGCAGGTGCCCGTGGCCGATTACGCCATGACGGTGGGCGATTATCGGGGCTACCGCGGTGAGGCCATGGCCATGGGTGAACGCAGCCCGGTGGCGCTGCTCGACGCGCCAGCCTCGGGCCGGATGGCCATTGGCGAGGCCCTGACCAACCTCATGGGGGCGCCGGTCGGCGCACTGGCCCAGGTCAATTTGTCGGCGAACTGGATGGCCGCTTGTGGCCATCCTGGGGAAGATGCCCGGCTCTACGACACCGTGGAGGCGGTGGGCCGCGCGCTCTGTCCGGCACTCGGGATTGCCATTCCCGTGGGCAAGGACTCGCTATCAATGAAAACGGTCTGGGACGAGGGCGGCGAACAGCGGGCTGTTACCTCGCCGCTCACCCTGGTGGTTTCCGCGTTCGCCCCGGCGAATGATGTCCGGCGGGGCGTGACGCCAGCCCTCGCAGCCGATCCGCAAAGCACCCTGTACTTGCTCGATCTGGGGGGCGGACGTCGTCTGGGCGGATCCGCCCTGGCGCAGGTCTATGGTCAGTTGGGTGATGTTGCCCCGGATCTGGATGATCCGGACGTCTTTGTCCGGGGTTTTGATACGGTGCAATCGCTGCTGGCCGAGGGTTGGGTTCAGGCGCTGCATGATGTCTCGGACGGTGGCGTGCTGGTGACGCTCGCGGAAATGGCTTTTGCCGGGCGCGCCGGCGTGGCGGTGGACCTCTCTTTGCTGGCTGAGGCGCCGCTGGCGGCGGCCTTTGCCGAGGAGCTGGGTGTGGTCATCCAGGTGAGTGCAGAGAATCACGAGCGCGTCGAGGCCGCCTTCGAGGCCGCAGGGCTTGCGGAGCGGTTCACGCGTCTGGGCCGGCCCACGGCGGCCCGGCATCTGGTCGTGCGTCACCACGGCGCGGTCGTGCTTGATGAGTCGCTGGTCGATCTCGAGGCTGCCTGGCACGAAACCAGTTATCAGCTTCAGTCTCTGCGCGATGATCCGACCTGTGCCCAAGAGGCGCATGAGCAGGTGTGGGACGAGGCGGACCCGGGGCTTCGGGCCGCGTTGAGTTTTAACCCGGCTGAGGACGTCGCTGCGCCCCATATCGCCAGTACGGTACGACCACGGGTTGCCGTGCTTCGCGAGCAGGGCGTCAATAGCCACGTAGAGATGGCGGCGGCGTTTGAGCGGGCAGGCTTTGAGCCGCGGGATATCCACACCACCGATCTATTGGCGCAACCTCATCTGCTTGATGACTGCCAGGCGCTGGTGGCCTGCGGTGGGTTCTCCTACGGGGACGTGTTGGGCGCTGGCCGGGGCTGGGCGCGCAAGATTTTGTTTAACCCGCGGTTGCGGGCGGCCTTTGAGGGCTTTTTCGATCGCCCGGATACGCTGGCGCTTGGCGTGTGTAACGGCTGCCAGATGCTTTCGGCACTCCGCGAGATCATCCCGGGCACGACCCTGTGGCCGGATTTTCTCGCCAATCGCTCGCGTCAGTACGAAGCGCGCCTTAGCATGGTGGAAGTGCTGCCCTCACGCTCCGTGCTTCTCGAGGGGATGGAAGGGTCTCGAATGCCCATCGTCGTCGCGCACGGCGAGGGCCGGGCCGCGTTTGCTGATGACGGTGGCCCGCGCAAGGCGTTGTCAGCCGGGTTGGTTGGACTGCGTTATATTGATGGGCAAGACGCCCCGGCCGCGACCTATCCGGCCAACCCGAATGGCTCCCCGATGGGCGTCACGGGTCTGTGCAATGCCGATGGTCGAGTCACGATTACGATGCCGCATCCAGAGCGCGTGTTCCGCACGCTGCAGCATAGCTGGCACCCCGATGAGTGGGGGGAGGATGGGCCGTGGATGCGGCTGTTCCGAAATGCCCGGTGCGCCCTCGGTTAGGGGCGAAGCTGCCAAAGGGGTAACCATCATGTTGATCAAAAAACGCCGCCAGAGTGATGTGCTGCCTTCGGAGATCACGCCCGAGTCCATCTACCGGGACCGGCGCCGTTTTCTGCGCACCTCGGCCCTCGCTGCCGCTGGGACATTGCTTGCGCCGGGCTGGACCGTGGCAAAGCCCATGGAAGACCTGGCGCCGCTTGGTGATCTGCCGACCAGCGGGTTCAGCACGGGCGAGGAGAAGAACACCCTCGAGCAGATCACGACCTACAACAACTTCTACGAATTCGGGACCGACAAGGAAGACCCCATGCGCCTTGCGCCCGAGCGTTTGGCGCACCGGCCGTGGACGCTGACGGTCAGCGGCGAGGCGGAGAAAACCGGCGAGTTTGCGTTTGATGACTTCATGAAAGGGCTCACGCTGGAGGAGCGCATCTACCGCCTGCGCTGTGTGGAGGCCTGGTCGATGGTGATCCCCTGGGCCGGTGTGCCGCTGGCCGAAGTGATTCGCCGAGCCAATCCCAACTCCCGGGCGAAGTACGTCAAGTTCTACACCAAACACGATCCCGAGGTGTTTCCTGCCCAGCGGGCCCGCGGGATGTCATTTCTGGCGAGCATTGATTGGCCCTATACCGAGGGCCTGCGCATGGATGAGGCCATGAATCCGCTGACGCTGCTCGCGACGGGACTGTATGGCCGGGAAATGCCCTCGCAGAATGGTGCACCGATTCGCCTGGTGGTGCCCTGGAAATACGGCTTCAAGAGCATCAAGTCGGTGGTGCGGATTCATTTCCAGGAGACTGAGCCCGAGTGCACCTGGAATCAGCTGGCACCCCGTGAATACGGGTTCTACGCCAACGTGAACCCCGACGTGGATCACCCGCGTTGGAGTCAGGCTCGGGAGCGGCGCATCGGTGAGCTCTTCAAACAAGATACGCTGATGTTTAACGGCTACGGCGAGGAGGTGGCAGACCTCTATGCCGGCATGGACCTTCGCAAGAACTTCTAGCCCCTTGCCGATGGCTGGCATACGCGCCGCGGTGTTCGCGCTGTGCGCGCTGCCCGCGGTGCTGCTCATCGTTGGCCTTTTGCAGGGCACGCTCGGCGCCAACCCGGTCGAGCGCCTGTTGAACGGCACGGGGAGCTGGGGGCTCCGGTTTCTGATCGCGACGCTGGCGATGACGCCGCTACGCTGGGCGACAGGGGCTCGCTGGGTCGTTCGGTTGCGCCGTCAAATCGGGCTTTGGGCGTTTTTCTATGCGGCTGCGCATTTCAGCGTCTTCGCGGTGTTCGAGCACGGCCTTGGCCTCGCTGCCATTGTTTCAGACATTGCTCAGCGCCCGTTCATCCTGGTGGGGGCGAGTGCGCTGCTTTTGCTCCTGCCGCTGGCGCTCACTTCCACGCAGGGCTGGATCCGTCGGCTGGGGCGCAATTGGAAACGCCTGCACTGGCTCATTTATCCCGCAGCCATCCTTGGTGTTGTGCACTTCTTTTGGTTGATCAAGGCTGACCGCTGGACCGAGCCGCTGATCTACGCCGGCATCCTCGCGGTGTTGCTTGGCTGGCGTGTTGTCAAACGGCTTGGGTAGGATTTGGCAAGCGATTGGGGTTTGCGTACCGTGGTCACGGTTAAAGAATTATTGCCAATAAAAGGTCACCAATGCCCTCCATTCGTGAGTTCAAAGCGCGACTGTCGTTCTACATAACGGAGTCTAGAGCCGGGAAGCCCGTGGAGATCACCTGGCATCGTCAGCCCGTGGCCCGTTTGGTGGGCCTGGCCGCGCACGACGACACCGGTCTGGCGCGGATGGTGGCACAGGGAGAGCTTCAGTGGTCTGGCGGTAAGCCATCGGGCAGTGCGATTCAGTTGCCGAATTCGAATACATCGTTGGCTGCGATGGTGCTTGAGGACCGTCGTTGATCCTGTTCTGCGATACCTCGGCGCTGGTCAAGCTGTACGTCGACGAGTCTGAAAGCCGCGAGGTCCGGCGCGCTGTCGCGGAATCGGAGGCGGTGGCAGTCTCGCGTGTGGCCTGGGTAGAGGTGCATTCTGCGCTCGCTCGCCTGAGCCGGGAGTCGAGTGAGGGCCAACGCATACAGGATGCCGTAAAGCGGCATTTGCGCCAGGACGGGCCTCATTTCGCCGTCGTCGAGCTTACCGCGGCAATCACTGAGACCGCAGGGGAGTACACTGAGGCGTTTGGTTTGAGAGCCTACGACGCCATACAGCTTGCCAGCGCAATGCGTCTTCGTGCCCAGTCAGACGTCCCCGTCAGCTTTGCCTGCTTTGATCAACGGCTTAATCAGGCGGCTAGGGTGCTGGGCTTTGAACTGCTTGGGCCGCAAGCCTGACGCGTCAACCCAGCCCGCGGGCGCCGACCCAGTCGCGGGCGAACTGCCAGGCGACGCGACCGCTGCGGGAGCCCCGCTCCAGGGCAAAACGCAGCGCATCGGCCCGCCATTCGGCCTCGGCCGGTGGATGCCCTGGTGACATGGCTGCAATCCACTCCGCGCAGATATTCAGGTAGCGCTGCTGATCGAAGGGGTGGAACGACAGCCACAGCCCAAAGCGCTCCGAGAGCGAAATCTTCTCTTCCACCGCCTCGCCGGGATGGATCTCACCGTCCACTGTTCGGGCCTGCTCGTTCTCCGAGAAATACTCGGGGAGGAGATGGCGCCGATTGGACGTCGCATAGATCAGCAGGTTGTCCGGAGGCGCAGCCACGGAGCCGTCCAGGGCAGCCTTGAGCGCCTTGTAGCTGGGATCATTGGCCTCAAAGGACAGGTCATCGCAGAAGAGAATGAACCGCTCGGGCCGATCACTGATCGCTCGAACGATGGCTGGCAGGGCGACCAGGTGCTGGGGCTCTACCTCAATCAGTCGCAGGCCGTCGGCGGCGTACTCGTTGAGTAGCGCTTTGATCAGCGACGATTTGCCGGTACCCCGGGCACCGGATAGCAGCACATTGTTGGCCGGGAGGCCCGCGAGAAACTGACGCGTGTTGCGTACCGCGGCCGTTTTTTGTCGGTCGATGTGCTGCAGCGAGGCGAGGCGGATGCCGTGCGTGGCCGGCAATGGCTCGAGGGCGCGCCGATGGCCTGATGCGGGCACCCAGGCAAAAGCGATGGCGGCCTCCCAATCAACGGGGGGCGGCGCTGGGGGCAGCAGTTGTTCCACGCGGTCGATCAGGTGATCGAGGCGCTCGGCAATGTGGTCGATCCGCTCCATGGCCGTCATGTTAGCCTCTCGCCATGGAAAAGACAGTCGGCAATCTCGAGCGCGTTCACATTATCGCCGACCCCCTCATTGCTGGTCATATCGAATCCGTCCTCGCCGCGCGGGGCATTTACTGCATGGTGCGCAATCGTCACCTCATCGGCGGGGCCGGAGAGATCCCGCCGCTGGAGGCCTGGCCCGAGATCTGGGTGGATCGTGACGATGCCCCGATCGCCCGCCAGCTCATCCATGAGGTGCTCGAGCCGGCGGGCCCAACGCCCGACCCCTGGATCTGTCCCGACTGTGGTGAGCGGATTGAAGGGCAATTTGCTGAGTGCTGGCACTGTGGGGCCGTCGCACCATGATTCAACTTCGGGATATCACGCTGCGCCGCGGGCCGGATCCGTTACTTGAGGGGGCTCGACTGACCGTGCATGCGGGCAGCAAGCTCGGCCTGGTCGGTGCCAACGGCACCGGTAAGAGCACGCTGTTTAGCCTACTGCTCGGGGAGCTCACGGTTGACGCCGGCGAGATCTCGATGCCCGCCAACTGGCAGCTTTCGCACATGGCACAGGAGACGCCAGCACTGCCAAGGCCGGCTATCGAGTTTGTACTGGATGGCGATGACGCCCTCAGGGCAGCGGAGGCCGAGGTGGCTGCGGCGGAGGCCAGTGAGGCCGGCGAGCGCATCGCCCATGCCTATGCAGCGCTCGAGGCCGCGGGTGGATACGACGCGCGAGCGCGTGCGGGGATTCTGCTCAACGGGCTTGGCTTCGAAGCCGCCGTTCATGAGCGCCCGGTCGCCGAGTTCTCTGGCGGCTGGCGGGTCCGGCTGAATCTGGCCCGGGCGTTGATGTGCCCAGCCGATCTGCTGTTACTCGATGAGCCGACCAACCATCTGGATCTGGAGGCCGTGCTTTGGCTTGAGCAGTGGTTACAGGCCTTCACAGGCACGCTCATTCTGATCGCCCATGACCGCGACTTTCTCGACAACGTGGCCGAGGGCATCGTGCACATCGAGCATCGGCAAATCCACCACTACACCGGCGGCTACAGTGCTTTTGAGCGTCAACGTGGGGAGCGCCTTGCCCAGCAGCAGGCCTTGCATGAGCGCCAGCAGCGCGAAATCGCGCACATGGAAGCGTTCATCACGCGTTTTCGTGCCAAGGCCACGAAGGCGCGGGCGGCACAGAGTCGGATTAAAGCCCTTGAGCGAATGGAGCGCGTCGCGCCGGCGCATGTGGACTCGCCGTTTCAGTTTGCCTTCCCCGAGGCGCCGCGGGCCGGCAATCCGCTGCTCAGCCTCGAATCCGTGTCGCTGGGTTATGATAACAACGCGTTGCTGACCGGTCTGGAGCGCAGTCTCGCGCCGGGTGACCGGATCGGGCTCTTGGGCCGCAATGGCATGGGCAAGTCCACGCTGATTCGGGCCCTCGCCGGCGAGCGTGAGCCAATGGCTGGGCAGATCCGGCGCGCCCGCCAGCTCCGGGTGGGATACTTTGCACAGCATCAGCTCGAGCAGCTCGACCTGGCCGCGAGCCCGGTACAGCACCTGGCGCGTCTTGCCCCGAACACCGAGCCGCAGCGCCTGCGGGATTTCATCGGTGGATTCGGCTTTCGCGGTGATCAGGCGCTCGATCCGGTGGCCCCTTTGTCCGGCGGTGAGCGGGCACGGCTGGTGCTGGCTCTGCTGGTTTGGTCGGCGCCGAATCTCCTTTTGCTCGATGAGCCCACCAACCACCTGGATCTTGAGATGCGCCATGCCCTGAATGTCGCGCTGCAGGGATTTGAGGGTGCTGTGGTTGTGGTCTCCCATGACCGGTATTTGCTCGAGACCACCGTATCGGACTACTGGCTTGTGAATGCCGGTTGCGTGACGGCGTTCGACGGCGATCTTGAGGACTACCGGCGCTGGCTTGCTCGGGATCAGCGGGAGCGCAATACGGCTCGCCGCCAGGGCCCAGCTCCTGAGCCGCAGAGCGGCGAGGATGCCCGCGCTCGGCGTCAGGCGACCGCTGAAGCCAAGGCCGCCCTGCGGCCCTTGCGCCGCCGGGTGGAATCGGCCGTTAAGGCGATGGAGAAGATCGATACCGAGCTGGCGGCTATAGAAACGCAGCTCGCAGAGCCGTCTGTTTATGAAGCGGGATCGCGGGAAGCGCTCGATGATCTCCTCCGTCGGCAGGGCCGGATGCGTCAGGAGAAAACCGAGGCTGAGGCCGAGTGGGTGGCGGCGGAAGAGGCGCTTGAGATGGCTGAGCAGGCCACCGCGTAAGTCGGTTTTGGGCTGGTCGATGGCCGCTTTGCGCTGTCCAGCCGCTCTGGGTATCCTCGAATGTCGCCTTAATACATAACCATCCAGCGGAGTCTTGGACATGAAAACAAATGGCAAGCTTCTGGGGGCCACGAGTGCCCTTTCTGTTGCCGTGCTCGCCGGTGCTGCGCAGGCAGAACCGCTGCGTGTCGGTGCACTGATGCCGATGACGGGTGATCTGCAGGCTTATGGTGAGAGCTCTCGCAATGGTGTTGAGCTCGCGATCGAGGAAATCAATGCCGCAGGCGGCGTCATGGGCGAGCCGGTCGAGCTCGAGGTCTCCGATACCCAGACCGAGCCACAGGCCGGCGTTGATGCGGCCCAGCGATTGGTTTCTGTTGACGGGGTGTCGGCGATTGTCGGCGCGCTCTCCAGCGGCGTCACGATTCCAGTGGCAAGCAGCGTGACCTCGTCGGAAGGGGTTCCACAGATCTCGAACGCCTCTACCTCACCAGTGATGACCGACCTGGATGACAATGACTTCCTATTTCGGACGGTGCCTTCGGACGCCTTCCAGGGCATTGCCCTCGCGGAAGTCGCGGCTGAGAAGGGGGTTGATAGTGCCGCTGTGTTGTATATCAACAATGACTATGGCGAAGGCCTGGCAGACGCCTTCGAGTCGGCATTCGAAGCGGCCGGTGGCGAAGTCGTGGATCGCAGCGGATACGAGCCGGGCCAGGCTTCCTATCGCGGTGACTTGAGTCAGGTGTCTGATGGCGAATCGCCGCTGCTGCTGATTGGCTATCCCGAAAACGGTCAGACGATCCTTCGTCAGGCGCTTGAGGGCGGCCATTTCACCGATTTCATGTTTACGGACGGGATGAAGTCGCCGCAGATCGTAGAGAATCTTGGCGCCCAATATTTGAACGGTAGCTTTGGCACCGCCGCGGAGGCGCGGGACGACACCGATGCCGCACAGCACTTCAACAGCGCCTACGAGGCGGTCTATGGCGAGGTGCCGCCGGTACCGTATATCGATACGGCTTATGACGCCGCCTACTTGATCAGCCTCGCCGCAGTGAGTGCGGAGAGCACCGAACCGGCCGCGATTCGCGATCACCTACGCGCGGTCAATGACCCGGATGGTGAAACCGTGGGGCCAGGTGATTTCGCCGAGGCGGTCGAGCTGCTCGAGAACGGTACCGCGATCAATTACCAGGGTGCCTCTGGCCCGGTGGACTTCGACGATAACGGAGATGTTGGTGGCACATTCGCGCACTGGGAAATCCAGAACGGCGAGTACGTCACCGAGCGGGTCTTCGAGCCTTCGCTTTAGGCTCTCCGCCAAGCCGCTGCCCGGATCGGTGCAATGCCGCTTCCGGGTGGAGTACCCAAAAGCGGCACAGCACAGGGTGAGTTAACGCCCCTCCCCCGGCATGCGGGGTCGTTTCTCTGGCAGCAGACCCTGTGGCCGGCTAACGAGAATGATCTGCAGCAGGACGCCGATGAGGAAAATGCGGAAGGCGCTCTCGCTGCCGATGAGCGCTGTGGGCATCAGGTCGGCAAGCACCTCGGTGGAAGACCAGATAATCCAGACCACTAGCGCGCCAAGGAGTGCGCCACGGTTGTTGCCGCTGCCCCCGGCGATGAGCATGACCCAAACGAGAAAGGTGCCATAGAGCGGACGGAAGGCCTCGGGGCTGATGAAGCCGACAAAGTGGGCATACAGTCCGCCGCCAAGGGCCATGATGCAGGAGCCGACGACAAAGGCCTCGAGCCGGAAACGGGCGACATCCTTGCCCGCTGCCGCTGTCGCGGCTTCGTTGTCGCGTATGGCGCGCAGGACACGGCCCCACGGTGACCGTCGCGCGATCTCAACCAGCAGATACGTGCCGGCGACAAACACGGCCACGATGAGCAGATAGCCCGCGTTACCAACGTCAAAAGGCGCATCGATGCCGGGAATGCCTCGGGTGCCGTTGCTTAACCAGCCTTCATTGAGGAAGAACAGCCGGATGATCTCGGCGATGCCAATGGTGGCGATAGCCAGGTAGTCCGTGCGCAGGCGGGCCGTGATCCGGCCAATGACCCAGGCGATAGGGATCGTCACGATAACCGCACCGGCTATACCCGCGAGGAAGGGTAGATCGAAGCCGCCCAGCCAATTGTCACTCGGGCCGGTGGTGAGGATGGCGCTGGTGTAGGCGCCCACCGCAAAAAAACCGGCAATGCCGATGTTGAACTGCCCGGTCATGCCCCATTGCATATTAAGCCCGAGGACCAGCACGGCGTAGATCCCGACCAGGTTCAGGAAAAATAGGGGATAGGACAGCAACGAAAGCCATTCCATCAGATTGATCCCCGGATGATGCCCTGTGGGCGAAAGATCAGCGTGGCCACCATGATGGCAAAGGCCACGGCCGGTTTGTAGGCACTGGGAATGATCAGTGTCGAGAGCTCCATCGCACAGCCGATGACCAGGCCGCCAACAATCGCGCCGTAGGGCCGACCGATCCCCCCCAGGATGGTAGCGGCAAAGATGGGCAGGAGGAGGGTCCAGCCCATCACCGGGTGAAGCCGGGTGTCCATGCCCAGGAGTACGCCGGCAGCCGCGGCGAGTGCGCCGCCGATGGCCCAGGTCCACATGATGACCCGATCGGCCGGGATGCCGGTGATGAGCGCCAGGTCCATGTTGTCGCTCATCGCCCGCATTGCCTTCCCCATCCGGGTGCGGGTGAGGAACAGGTGTACCAGGAACACCAGAACGGCGGCCGCGGCAAAGATCAGCAGATGATCGGGTTTAAGGGTCAGCGGGCCGATGCGCCATGGCATCTGGATGCCGGTCTGGTAGACCTGGTTGCTGCTACCCCAGATCATCTGGATGAGTGAGCGCAGCACCAGCGCCGTTGCAAATGAGGAAATCAGCAATATAACGGGCTGGACTCGACGAATCCGACGGTAAACCACCTGGTCGATGCCGACCGCAAGCCCCGCTGTCATGAGCATCGCAACGGGCAGGGCGGCGAGGACCGGCAGGTTGAAGACGGTGACGACGGTGAGCGCGAAGTAGGCGCCGATGGCCATGAAATCGCCATGGGCGAAGTGGGCGAACCGCAGCACGCCAAAAATCATGGTGGCGCCCACGGCGCCAAGCGCCAGAATGCTGCCGAGCAGGATCCCACTGATCAGGAGTTGGGCAATCTCAGTCATGGGTTATCCGCCCAGGAACATTTCGGCGACCTCGGGGTTGGCAAGCAGCGCCGGGCCACTGTCTTCGTAGCGGTTCTCACCGGTGGCCAGCACATAGCCGCGGTTGGCGATCGCCAGCGCCTGGCGGGCATTCTGTTCAACCATCAGCACGCCGATGCCGAGCTGGTTGACCTCCTGGATGCGCGCGATGGTCTCGTCAATTAGTCGAGGCGAGAGCCCTGCCGTGGGCTCGTCGAGCATCAGCAGATGCGGGTCGATCATCAGGGCTCGCCCCATCGCCACCATCTGCCGCTCGCCGCCTGACATCAGCCCAGCCGCTTGTTGGCGGCGCTCTCGGAGTTTCGGAAAGATCTCGAAGACTTTCTCAAGCCGTGGTCCCAGGTCACCCGGCATGGCGTAGGCGCCCAACTCCAGATTTTCGAGCACCGACAGCGACGGGAAGACATTCGATTCCTGAGGAACATAGGCAATGCCGCGGCTGGCCATCTGCTCAGCGGGCCGGTTGGTAATGACTTCTCCCATGTATTCGACCTGGCCCTCACGGATTGGGACCAGACCGAATAACGCCTTCATCGCCGTGGACTTGCCCGCTCCGTTCGGACCGACGATGACAACGATCTCATCCGCCTCGACGCGCAAACGCGTACCGCGAAGGATATCCACACCACCGTAGCCGGCATACAGCCCCTCGGCTTTAATCAGGCTCACCTCAAGCCGCTCCTGCCTGACCGCTCGCCCCCGTTCCGAGATAGGCCTCTCGGACCTCCGGGTTCTCCCGAAGCGTGGCCATATCGCCGGAGGCGATTAACGCGCCGTTGGCCATGACCATGACCGGATCACAGAGTCGCGCGATGAGATCCATGTCGTGCTCAATGACACAGAAGGTGTACCCGCGCTCTCGGTTGAGGCGCTCGATCGCCTCTGCCAGTTTCCCAAGCAGTGTGCGATTGACACCAGCACCCGGCTCGTCGAGGAGCACGGCCTTGGCGTTGGTCATCATGGTTCGGCCGAGATCCAGAAGCTTTTTTTGACCGCCGGACAGGTTACCCGCCAGCTCATCGCGCAGATGGCCAATTTCGAGGAAGTCGAGCACCTCATCGGCCTGGCGCAGGATGGCGCGGTCCTCACGGATGACCTTCCACCACGTTAGCCAACTTTTGAGCAGCGTTTCGCCCCTTTGGGCGGCCGGCACGAGCATGAGGTTCTCCCGCACGGTCATGCGCGAGAACTCATGGGGGATTTGAAAGGTGCGCACCAGACCTTTGTGGAACAGGGCATGGGTTGGCAAGCCCGTGATGTCCTCGCCTTCGAGCGTAATTCGGCCGCTGTTCGGCGGGATTTCGCCCGCAATGATATTGAACAGCGTGGATTTACCCGCCCCGTTTGGGCCGATCAGGCCGGTGATGCTGCCTGTCTCCACCGTGAAAGAAACCTCACGAACTGCCTGCAGGCCACCGAATGCCCGGGAAATCCGCTCGATTTCGATCACTGTGTTCCCCTTCGGTCTGGTGTGCGCGCGGCCGCGTTACTCGTGAACGTGTCCGTGCTCGAGTTCTTCCTCGGAAGCCTCGCGAACCTCTGAGACCTTGACCTTGAAGTTCAGGGTCTGGCCGGCGAGGGGATGGTTGGCATCCACCGTCACGCTGTCGCCGCTGACCGCAGCCACGGTGACGACCTGCGTGCCTGACTGCGTTTGGGCCTGAAAGCGCATGCCGGTCTCGACGTTATCGACGCCTTCGAACATGCTTTTTGGCACATCCTGCTGCAGGCGATCGTCGCGCTCACCGTAGGCCTCTTCTGGTGGGACGGTGACGTCCACATCCTCGCCCGCGGTCTTGCCCTCAAGGGCACTCTCGAGTCCTGGGATGATGTTGCCGGCGCCATGCAGATACTGCAGGGGCTGGCCTTCCGGGGAAGCATCGAGTACCTCGCCTTCGGTGTCGCGCAGGGTGTAATCAATGGCAACCACTGCATTTTTGGCAATCTGCATGCAAACCTCTGAGGCAAATTTGAATGAACGCGTAGTGTAAACACGTGCCTGACTGTGGACAAACGCCACCTGGCTGGTCAGGCATGCTGCAAGTCGATAGGCTCAGCGAGCCTGGAGTTATCTGCGTGCGTCTGGAGGTCTCGACTTGTCAGTTTCGGCGGCAAACCCACTGGGCAGCGGTATGCCTGACCATGCGCGAGGGCTATTAATCGCGCTCGGCGGCGTACTGCTCATCAGCTTTGACGCTCTGCTCGTCCGGCTGGCAGCCGCCCCCCACTGGGATATCATTTTCTGGCGTGGCTGGCTGATCTGCCTGACGTTACTCGCGTGGATGCTGCTGAGCGGCCATCGCTTGCGCCTGCCGCCGGCGGCAGGCGATCGATGGCTGATCCTGGGTGCCGTACTGATGCTCTCGGGTAACACGACGCTCTTTGTCCTGTCGGTGTCCCACACGGCGGCGGCCAACACCGTGGTCATTTTGGCGGCTTCGCCGTTTTTTGCTGCGCTGTTCTCGTGGCTTTTCCTCGAGGAGGCGGTGCCGCTGCGGACCTGGGTGGCCATTCTGGTAGCCGTCTCCGGTGTGTTGATTGTCTTCGGCGGTGGGGTCGGTGGTGCCACGAGTTCGGGCGATTTTTATGCATTGCTGCTGGCGCTTTTCGTGGGCGGTCAGTTGACGATTCTGCGACGCTATCCAACCATCCCACGGTTGCCGTTGATTGCCATCAGCGGGGCGGTTGCCGGGCTGATGGCGCTGCCCTTTGCAACGCCGCTTTCGTTAACGCCGCAGACGTATCTGGTGGTGGGCGTGATGGGGATCGCGCAGATGCCGCTCGCCATGGTGATGATGGCTGTGGCCACTCGCTACTTGCCCTCGCCGGAGGTCAGCCTTTGCTTGCTGCTTGAGACTGTGCTCGGGCCGATCTGGGTGTGGTGGGTCTTAAGCGAGGCGGTCCCGTCGCTCACCCTCATCGGGGGTGGGCTCATTCTGGCAACGGTGGCCGTGCATGCCTGGCTTGCCCTTCGTGAGGAGAAAACGTGATGTCGTCTGCTGCCAACACGTCGATGGCGCCTCCGGTCGCGGCCCGACGGCCTGTTGCGGATGCGCGCCATGGGCAGACCCGGGAGGATCCGTATGCCTGGTTGCGGGATCCGAACTGGCGCGAGGCAATGGCTGACCCGGCGCAACTCGATCCGGCCATTCGCAGCTACCTCACCGCAGAGAACGACTACGCGGCGGCCCAGATGGCGGACACCGAAGCGCTGCAGGCCACGCTGGTGGCCGAGATGCGTGGGCGTATTCGGGAAGATGATCACAGTGTGCCGGCGCCGGACGGGCCCTGGGCCTATTACACCCGCTACCGCACGGGTGGGCAGCATCCACTGTTGTGTCGTCAGCCCCGCGACGGGGGTGAAGAACAGGTGTTGCTGGATGGTGACGCCGAGGCGGAGGGCAGTGCGTATTTTCGCCTCGGGGGTGCGGCGCATAGTCCCGATCATCGTTTTCTGGCTTATGCGCTCGATCGATCCGGGGCGGAGTCGTTCACGCTCCAGATCCGGGATCTGGCCACTGGCGAGACACTGACGGATCGGATTGAACACGGCCGGGGTGATATCGCCTGGGCCAGCGACAGCCGTGCATTCCTCTACACCGTGCATGATGAAGAGCACCGTCCACGGTGGGTTTATTGTCATCGGCTCGGCGACCCCGCTGATGCGGATACGCTGGTTTACACCGAAACGGATCCAGGTTTTTTTCTGGGCGTGGATCGCACGGAAAGCGGTCGCTATCTGCTGATCGACAGCCACGATCATACAACCTCCGAGGTGCGGTATTTACCGGCCGACCAGCCGACCGCTGAGCCGCGGCTCATCGCTGAGCGCGAGGCCGATGTCGAGTACTCGGTGACCGATCACGGCGATGCCTGGCTGATTTTGACGAACGCTGACGGGGCTGAGGATTTCATGATTGCTCGGGCGCCGATTGGAACCCCGAACCGAGAGGCTTGGGCGCCACTGGTCCCCGAGCGATCTGGTCGCCTGATCGAGGGGGTGTTGGTGTTCGAGGACTGGCTTGTGCGCCAGGAGCTGGAGGATGCCGAGTCGCGTATTGTGATCCGCGCTCTCGCCACGGGCGAAGAGCACGTTATCGAGCAGCCCGATCCCTGTGTTGAGGTAGGGCTTGTCCCGGGCATGGAGTACCGCACCCAGACCCTGCGTTTTGCCATGAGCGGGTTTGCCCAGCCCAGTCAGGTCTTCGACTACGATATGGCGACGCGCGAGCGCGTCCTGAAAAAAACCCAAGAGATCCCCTCAGGCCATGATCCTGCGGCCTATGTCACCCGACGGCTGATGGCCACCGCCGCGGATGGCGAGCGGATACCGATCTCGTTGTTCCATCGCGCTGATCTCACGCCGGATGCGACCACACCGCTCCTGCTTTACGGCTATGGGGCATATGGCATCAGCGAGCTGCCGGGCTTTAGCCCGAATCGACGGTCATTGGTGGATCGCGGGTTTGTCTATGCCGTTGCCCATGTTCGGGGTGGGCGCGAGCGCGGTTATCGCTGGTATCGCCAGGGTCGCCAGGCCGCGAAGATGAATACCTTTACCGATTACATTGCCTGCGCCGAGGCTCTGATCGACGCCGGGTACACGGGACCGGGCCGAATTGCCGCCCATGGCGGCAGCGCGGGTGGGATGCTGGTTGGTGCTGTCCTCAATCAGCGCCCCGAGCTTTTTCATGCGGCGCTGGCGGATGTGCCCTTTGTCGACGTCCTCAATACGATGCTGGATCCCAGCCTGCCGTTAACACCGCCGGAGTGGCCGGAATGGGGGAATCCGATTGACGATCCGCAGGCCTACGCTGATATCGCGGCGTACTCCCCGTACGACAATGTCGCGCCGCGGCCTTATCCGCACATGCTGGTGACGGCCGGGGTGTCTGATCCGCGCGTGACGTACTGGGAGCCCGCCAAGTGGGTAGCCCGGCTACGCGCTGAGGGTGAGCCCCCGGGCCAGTTGCTGCTGCGCACTAACATGAGTGCTGGGCATGGTGGCCCGGGTGGGCGGTTTCAGTTTCTTGAAGAAGTCGCGCTGCGCTATGCGTTTCTCTTGAAGGCCTTTGGCCGGGAGGGGCTTGCCCCTACCACATGAGGTCGTCCGGGACCGGGTGATCGGGGTAGTCGTCACTCTCCTCCTCGGCGGGTTTGTCCTCTGCCGTCCAGGCGAGTAGGAACGGCGCATCGGCGCGCAGCCGCTCCACCAGCGTGCCGGGAATCAGTCGGTAGCGCCCGCGGGTGCGGGCGATCGCAAGCTGGCCGGCGGCCAAGGCCTTGCGTTGTGCCGTGCTCACGTTAATGGGGCGGATTCGGCTGTTGTGCTCGAACTGGAAGCGCTCATCGCCATCGTGGGCCACCTCGTTATCCACGACCAGGGCACGAGCCGCTTTCTCGCGAGCCTCCTGCTCACGCGCTTCCTGCTGGTGCCGATTCAGTGTGCGGTCACGTGCGCGACGGTCTGCCTCACGCTGTGCGGCTGCCTGGCTCGCCGCCTCCTGCTCCGTATCGCTCTCACCCTGCCGGCGTTTTTTGCGCTTTTGGCTGCGGGTTTTGCGCACGGACTGCTCGTCAGTCAGTCCGGCCTTCATCAGTTGATCGCGAAGACTGTCAGCCATGTAGGAAGGATAAGCAGCACGAGCCGGGCTGACTACCCCTCGGGCGGCGGAACCGGGCGGGCGCGCTGTACCAGGATAACGCCGACGACCACGACGACGAGCCCGGCAATGGCACTTGGCGCTAACGCCTCGTCAAATAAAAACCATCCCATAACCACCGTCAGCGGCGGGGCGAGATAGAACAGCGAGGCCACCCGGGATGCTGCCCCGTGCTGGATCAGCAGAAATAGCAGACCGATCGCGCCAACGGACAGCACGAGGACCAGCCAGCCAAGCGCAAAAATGAGTTCGCCCGTCCAGGTGATCTGCCCGGTTTCGGTGATCATGGCCAGCGTGCCCAGGACCGCGCCGGTGGCAGCGAACTGCACAGCGCCACCGGTGCGCAGATCAGTCACTGGGCAGAAGCGTTTTTGGTAGAGCGTGCCCAGCGTGATGCCCAGTAATGCCACGGCGGTGCTAGCGAGCGTTGCCGCACTGGCCGTGCCGCCTTGCAGCCGGGAGGAGATGACCAGTGCCACGCCGGCAAATCCCAGCAGCAGCCCGGCCCACTGGGCGCGACTGACCCGTTCGCCCAAGAGCGGGCCGGCCAGCGTTGCAGTGAGTAGGGGCTGCAGGGCCACAAGAATGGCGGTCACGCCGGCGGCCTGGCCACGATCAATTGCCCAGAAAACGCCACCCAGGTAGCAGCCGTGCACTAAAAGGCCCGCAATCGCGGTGTGGGTGATGGCTTGGGGCCCGTTCGGCCAGGGAGCGCGCATGAGGAGGGCGACAACGAGCAGCAGCCCGGTCGCCAGCAACAGGCGCACGGCCAGAAAGGTCAGTGGTTCGATGTACGGGAGCCCGAGCCGGGCGCCGATAAACCCCGTACTCCACAACATCACAAAGGCGCTCGGCAGCGCGAGTGTCCAGGCCCATGCCGGGAGGTTGCGCATCAATGCGCCCTAATAGGGCTCGCTCATGACCCGCTCACGCAGGCGGTCGTATTCTTCCTCGGTGATCAGATCGCGTTCACGGAGCGCTTCAAGTTCCTCGAGCCGAGCGGTCAGGCTGTCGGCACCGCTCGCCGTGTTGCCGTCGGCGCTGCGCGCATTCGCCACATCGGTACGAAAGCCCACGCCGTCAATCCGGTAGTAGTTCTCATCACAAAACCCGCGAGATTCAATGTCGCCGCTACCCCGCACGCGGAGGTAGTCCGCGCCATCGTTAGCCACCTTGATGCGCAGGTCCTCAAGGGCATTTTCGTAGCCGGTCTCAAGACCCTCGTCGCTGGCACAGTTTGCTCGCGCGATCCCCCGTCGCTGACCAGTCTCCCGAGCACCGACTTCAGGGACTTCGGTACTGATTTCCATATTTTCGGCGCGTGTAGCCGCCGTACTTGAATCGGGCTGGGCTGCGAAGATACCCCGAGAACCGTCTCCACCAAGGCTTCCAAGTTCTGGCATGCTGATGCCGCAACCGGCGAGCAAAAAGGTCGTCGTTATGGGGATGAGCCAGGCACGCGCGGCCATGAAATTCTCCGTGACAGGAAACGTTTGACTGCTACAGTATTGCCGATCATCAGTGAACTTGACCAGCCCCGGTGTGGCCAAATCTGGACTGACCGAGTACGGTTTAGCACACTCAACCGAGTGGTTTTCGGACGACAACACCAAGGAGGCCTTCATGGCATTCACATTGCCGGATCTACCGTATGACTACGATGCATTGGATCGCTCCATCGACGCACGCACCATGGAGATTCACCACACAAAGCATCACAACACCTATGTCACCAAGCTCAATGACGCTGTCGGTGGGACTGAGCAGGGCGATAAGCCGCTCGAGGACTTGTTGGTAAGTGTGTCGACGCTGCCGGTCGGCGTGCGCAACAACGGCGGTGGTCATTACAACCACTCGCTGTTCTGGAAGATGCTCTCGCCCAATGGGGGCGGTCAGCCGGATGGGGCGGTTGGTAGCGCGATAGACGCCGCCTTTGGATCGTTTGACAGCTTTCGGGAGACGTTTACCAATGCCGCCCTGGGGCGCTTTGGTTCAGGCTGGGCCTGGCTGATTCACACCCCGGATGGGCTGAAAGTGACCTCCACGCCAAACCAGGACAACCCGATCATGGACGTTGCCCCGGAGCAGGGGACCCCGATTTTGGGCCTTGATGTTTGGGAGCACGCCTATTATCTGCGGTATCAGAATCGCCGCCCGGATTACGTCGAGGCGTTTTGGGATGTCGTGAACTGGGATGAGGTCAACCGCCTGCTGAACGCAGCGAGCTGATTGCGTCCTCCTACCGAACCTGAGCGGGCATCCCACATGAGATGTCCGCTTTTTTTTACCGCTATAACGCCGGGTTGACGTCGTCCAGCGCATCGCTGAACCCCATCAAGGAGAGCGGGAGCTCAACGCCGCGACCCTGCGGGTCGGCAATCGTCAGCGTGACTTCAGTGCCGGCACGCAGCTGCTCGAGAAGATCTGCTTCCAGCTCGATATTGGCCCGGCAACCAGTCTGCAAACACAGCTGGATGGGAAAACGGATGGCCTCATTGTCATCGACCTGAAGCTGGACACCGGGCGGCAGGCGCATGCCCAGCGGCAGATTGAATAACGCAATCGGATTCTCAGCGTCCTGCGGGTAGCCAATCACCGCCTCCAGCACCGTCTGCTGGCTTTCCTGTTCGCTGACTTGCTGATACATCTCGCACAGATCTCCCGCACCGAACGCATCTTCCGGCGCCGGTTGGCAGCGAACAATCCAGTCTTCGTACTCCGCAGTGACTTCAGCCTCCTGGGCCTGGCTCTCAGCCCCAAGGGTTGGCTCTTCCTCCATGCTCTGTTGCGCGGAGACAGAAGCCGTCGCAAGCAGCATGATTACGCCTAAGGCCGCGGCGAAGCCAGCCTGTTTCATGGGTGATTCTCCTAACCCGTGATGGTGAAACGCAGTTTGCCGGAGTTGGTGAGTCATGCAAATCAATCCTCGGCGGGTTCATACCCGAGGTTGGGCGCAAGCCAGCGCTCCACCTCACGAATCGACATCCCCTTGCGGGCGGCGTAGTCCTCAACCTGATCACGATAAATTCGACCCAGGCCGAAATAGCGGCTATCCGGGTGACTGAAATACCAGCCGGAGACAGCCGCGGTCGGATACATCGCCCGACTTTCCGTGAGTTTCAGTCCGATGCGCTCTTCAACTTCGAGCAGGGCCCACAGGCGGTCCTTTTCCGTGTGATCCGGACAGGCGGGATAGCCGGGCGCCGGGCGAATGCCAACATACTGCTCCTCGATGAGCGCCGAGTTTTCCAGTGTCTCATCGGGCTGATAACCCCAGTACTCTCGCCGAACCCGTTGATGCAGCATCTCGGCAAATGCCTCGGCGAGGCGGTCGGCGAGTGCCTTGACCATGATGGCGCTGTAGTCATCGTGGTCGGCCTCGAAGCGGGCAACCGGCTCATCGATGCCGATGCCCGTTGTGACCGCGAATGCACCGATCCAGTCCTTGGCGCCGGTTTGCCGGGGTGCGACGAAATCGGCCAGTGACTGATTCGGTCGGCCATCGGGTTTTTCATTCTGCTGGCGTAGATGGCACAGGGTCATCAGGACCTCGCTGCGGTCTTCGCCAGCGTAAATTTCCGTATCGTCCCCGACCGCATTGGCAGGAAATAGCCCGTACACGCCGCGCGGCGTCAGCCACTGCTCGGCGACCAGCTGCTCGAGCATGTCTCGGGCATCGGCCAGCAGTTTGCGCGCCTCCTCGCCGACAATCTCGTCATCAAGGATTTTCGGATACGACCCGGCTAGCTCCCAGGCGTGGAAGAACGGCGTCCAGTCCATGTACTCGAGCAGCTCATCAAGAGAAGGCGATACCTCATGGACCCCCGGGCAACGGGGTCTGACGGGCTCGTATTCGCTCCACGTGACGGGCGTGCGATTGGCGCGTGCAGTCTCGATATCCAGCCATTTCTGACGTTTCTGGCGGCCAGCATGCTGCTCGCGAACACGCTCATACTCGGTGCGAATGCCAGCCGCAAAGTCCTCATAGCGGGTATCACTGACCAGATTGCTGGCGACACCAACGGCCCGTGAGGCGTCTTTCACATAAATGGTGTCGCCGTCATAGCGCGGCGCGATCTTGACGGCGGTGTGCACCCGTGAGGTCGTCGCGCCACCAATCAGCAGTGGTGTGGTCATGTCCCGACGCTGCATTTCCTTGGCGACGTTGACCATCTCATCGAGTGACGGGGTGATGAGGCCGGACAGGCCGATGACATCCACGTTTTTCTCGAGTGCGGCATCCAGAATCTGATCAGTGGGAACCATCACGCCGAGGTCAGTGACTTCGAAGTTGTTGCACTGGAGGACCACGCCGACGATGTTCTTGCCAATGTCGTGCACATCGCCCTTGACCGTGGCCATCAGAATGCGCCCAGCCGGCTCGTCGTCGGTTCGACCGCTCGCGGCCTTCTCCTCCTCGATGTACGGCAGGAGATAGGCGACCGCCTTTTTCATGACCCGAGCGGACTTGACCACCTGGGGCAGGAACATCTTGCCTTCACCAAACAGGTCACCAACGACGTTCATCCCATCCATCAGTGGGCCTTCGATGACCTCAATGGGGCGGTTGAACTGATGGCGGGCCTCTTCGACATCCTCATCGGTGTAATCGGCGATGCCCTTGACCAGCGCATGCTCCAGGCGCTTCGCCACGGGCTGCTCGCGCCAGGCGAGATCTTCCTCTTTCTTGCGGCCGCCTTGGCCCTTGTAGCGCTCGGCCAGATCGAGCAAGCGTTCGGTGGCATCCTCACGCCGGGCCAGCACCACATCCTCGACGTGCTCGCGCAGTTCTGAGTCGATGTCGTCATACACTTCGAGCTGCCCCGCATTGACGATGGCCATATCGAGGCCTTCGCGAATGGCGTGGTAAAGAAATACCGAGTGCATGGCCTCGCGCACGGCATTATTGCCGCGGAACGAGAACGACAGGTTCGACAGGCCGCCACTGATTTTGGCGTGAGGCAGGTGGGCCTTGATCTAGCGGGTGGCGGCGATGAAGTCGACCGCGTAGCGATCGTGTTCAGCAATCCCCGTCGCCACGGGAAAGATATTGGGGTCAAAAATAATGTCCTCAGCCGGAAAGCCGAGGCGCTCGGTCAGCAGACGATAGGCCCGCTCGCAGATCTCAATGCGGCGCTCATAGGTATCCGCCTGTCCCTGCTCGTCGAAGGCCATGATGACCACGGCAGCGCCATGCCGGCGAAGCTCTGCGGCTTGCGCCAGGAAGGGCGCCTCACCTTCCTTCAGTGAGATGGAGTTCACCACCGACTTGCCCTGGATGCACTTGACCCCGGCAATCATCGCGTCCCATTTCGAGGAGTCGACCATCACGGGAACACGGGCAATGTCGGGCTCCGAGGCCACAAGTTTCATGTAGCTTTCCATGGCCGCCGTGGCATCCAGCATGCCCTCGTCCATGTTGATGTCGATGATTTGCGCGCCGCCGTCCACTTGGTCTCGGGCCACCTCGAGCGCCGTGTCATAGGCTTCTTCCATGATTAGGCGCTTGAAGCGCGCTGAGCCGGTGACATTGGTGCGCTCGCCGATGTTCACGAATAGCGAGTCTGCGCTGATATTGCAGGGCTCAAGGCCAGACAGGCGCATGGCAGGCTCAGGCTCGGGGATGACCCGTGGCGGCAGCCCGTCCACCGCCTGGGCCAGGGCACGGATGTGCTCCGGTGTTGTGCCACAGCAGCCGCCGATGATGTTCACAAATCCGCTCTCCGCGAACTCGCGCATGATGTGTGCCATGAACTCGGCGGAGTGATCATATTCGCCGAATTCGTTCGGCAGCCCCGCGTTGGGGTAAACCGTGACGTAGGTGTCGGCCACCCGGCTGATTTCCTGGACGAACGGGCGCATCAAGTCGGCTCCAAGCGCACAGTTCAGCCCCACGGTGAAGGGTTGGGCATGACGCACGGAGTTCCAGAAGGCCTCAGTGGTCTGTCCGGAGAGCGTCCGGCCGGAGGCGTCGGTGATCGTGCCTGAGATCATCACCGGGAAGCGCTCACCGCGCTCGTCGAATAGTTGCTCCAGGGCATAAATCGCCGCTTTGGCGTTCAGCGTGTCGAAGACAGTCTCGATGAGCAGCAGATCAGCGCCGCCTTCGATCAGGCCCTCGGCCGCCTCACGGTAGGCCGTGACCAGTTCGTCAAAGGTGACATTGCGCTTGCCGGGATCGTTAACGTCGGGCGAGATAGACGCTGTGCGGTTCGTCGGCCCAATGGCGCCGGCGACCAGGCGCGGGTTAGCTGGATCGGCTGCCTCGAATTCGTCACAGGCAGCGCGGGCGAGCCGTGCCGCCTCGACGTTGATCTCCCGGGCCAGGGGCTCGAGCCCGTAATCGGCCTGGGCAATGGTCGTGGCTGAAAAGGTGTTGGTCTCGAGGATATTCGCCCCGGCGGCCAGGTTCTCCCGATGGATCTCGGTAATGATCTCCGGTCGGGTGAGCACCAGCAGGTCGTTGTTGCCGTTGAGATCGCGCGGGTGATCGGCAAAACGGGCCCCTCGGAAATCTGGCTCCTCAAGTTCGTAGGACTGAATCATGGTGCCCATGGCGCAGTCGAGCAGCAGAATCCGCTCGGCCAAGGCTTCTTCCAGGCGCTGAATGCGCTCCGACATCAATCATGCTCCATGAACCGGACTAAACCCCCTATTATACGGATTCTCTGGCTGCACCCCAGCCGCTGTTGGCCTTGAGCGGCACTCAGCCCATAATGATCGAATGAAACGATCAATCGAGTGGTTGCCTGCCTATTTTTTTGCACTCTGGCATTTGCGTCGGCCGCCGCTGGCCGAAGCCGACGCGGATGAGCGCGCGCGCTGGTGCCGGGATCATTGCGGCACATTCGCCGGTCGCTGGTTCGCACTGGGGATTGGTTTGTATCTGCTTTTCACCACCCCGTTTGTGTCCAGCGTGCCGATCGCCATCACTGGGCTGATCGGGATTACCTTCGGCATCTGGCACATTGCCTGGCAGATCATCGCGCAGAAGCGGGCTGGGCCACCCCACATCGAGCCGCCCGTCCCTTTTCCGAGGTCGCATAACGATGATGAGGACAACCCTGAAGACGATCCGCGGGATCACTGAGGCTCGGCGCCTGCTGGCCGCCGTCGTGGTGGCACTGGTTATCTCGGCCTGCGCGACGTCGCCGACCGGGCGTCAGCAGCTTCAACTCTTTCCGGCCTCCCAAATGACCACCATGGGCGCGGATGCCTATGCGCAGCTGCAAGAAAAAGAGCCGGTGATCGAGGACGGCCCTCTGGTCGATTACGTGCAATGCGTGACTGATGCGATCGTGCCCCAAATTCCTGAGGTCTATCGCGACCAGGCCTGGGAGGTCAGCGTGTTCGAGAGCGAGCAGGTCAACGCATTCGCTATGCCTGGCGGCAAGATGGGCGTGTACACCGGGCTGCTGGATGTTGCAGAGAATGCCGACCAGTTGGCTGCGGTGGTGGGTCACGAGATCGCCCATGTTATGGCAGAACACGCCAATGAGCGGATGTCGACTCAGATGGCGACGGTGGTCGGGCTAGGGGCGATTCGGATCGCCGCCGGCGATGACCCCGATCGACAGCGGGCGATGGCAGCCCTTGGGCTGGGCGCTCAGGTGGGGATCATCCTGCCGTTTAGTCGCCTGCATGAATCCGAGGCTGACGAGATCGGCCTCGAGTTGATGGCGAATGCCGGTTTTGATCCACGGGCAAGTGTGGCGCTCTGGCAAAACATGGCCGAAGCCCGCGGTGATGAGCCACCGGAGTTTTTGTCGACCCATCCGTCCAAGAGCCGGCGTATCGATGACCTGCGCGATTGGATGCCCAGGGCACTGTATCTCTACGAGCAGGCACAGGAAGCCGGGCGCCAGCCAAGCTGCACCCCCTAGCCGAAAACGATGGTGCGATTCTGGTAGACGAGCGTCTGGCGCTGGAGATGGGCCCAGATGCCGCGGGCAAGCACGATCTTCTCCAGGTCCTGGCCCTTGCGAATGAGGTCCTGGACGGTGTCCCGGTGGGTAATGTGGGTCACCCCTTGGTCGATGATCGGGCCGGCATCCAGATCCTCTGTAACGTAGTGGCTCGTTGCGCCAATAATCTTGACGCCGCGGGCATGGGCGGCGTGGTAGGGCTTGGCCCCAGCGAATGCCGGCAACGAGGAATGGTGGATGTTGATGATCCGCTCCGGAAAGGCCTGGATGAGCTGTGGGCTGACCACCTGCATGTAGCGCGCTAGCGCCACCAGCTCGATGTCGTGCGCCTGCAATAGCTCAATCTCGCGAGCTTCTTGTTCCGCCTTGGTCTCGGCGGTGATCGGGAAATGGTAATACGGCACCCCGAACTGTTCGGCAACAGGCCGCAAGGTGTCGTGGTTGCTGATGATCAGTGGAATATCGACTCGCCACTCGCCCGATTGCCACCGTGAGAGCAGATCGTAGAGGCAATGGGGGATCTTGGAGACGAAAATGGCCATGCGAATGGGGTTGGGATCGTGATGCAGCTGCCAGCTTGCCTCGAATCCTTTCGCAATGGCCTCGCTGAACGCCTGCTCGAAGGCCTCGGGTGTGAGGGCGAAACCGTCTAACTCCCATTTCACCCGCATGAAGAACACGCCCTCGACTCGGTCGACGTGCTGATCGAGGTCGATGACGTTGGCGCCATGCCGGGCCAGAAAGTCTGTCACCGCAGCCACAACACCTGGCTGATCCGGGCAGTACATAAGCAGGGTAGCCGTGCGCGCGTTATTCATTGTCATGGTGCCCAAATGTTGTGGGGATAAACCTGTTACCCGGCGAGCCGGCGGTACTTGATGCGTTGCGGATTGAGCGCATCGTCGCCCAACCGCTTGCGGCGATCGGCTTCATATTCCTGGTAGTTGCCCTCGAACCAGGTCACCTGGCTGTCGCCCTCGAACGCGAGAATGTGCGTGGCAATACGATCCAGGAACCAGCGGTCATGGGAGATCACCATGGCAGAGCCAGGGAACACCAGCAGGGCCTCTTCCAGGGCGCGCAGCGTCTCGACGTCCAGGTCATTGGTCGGCTCATCAAGCAACAGGAAGTTGCCGCCGCGCTGCAATAACTTGGCGAGATGAACCCGATTGCGCTCACCCCCCGAGAGATCCCCAATCCGCTTTTGCTGATCCTGGCCCTTGAAGTTAAAGCGCCCGACATAGGCGCGGGAGTTCACCTCGTACTTGCCGACCTCGAGAATGTCGTGGCCGCCGGAGATTTCTTCCCAAACTGTTTTGCTGCCATCCAGGTGATCGCGGCTCTGGTCCACGTAGGCCAGATCGACGGTCTCACCGAGGCGAATCGTGCCGCCGTCAGGTTGTTCCTGATCAACGATCATGCGGAACATGGTGGTTTTACCAGCGCCGTTGGCACCGATGATCCCGACAATGCCGCCGGCGGGCAGACTGAACGACAGCCCATCGACGAGCAGGGTGTCACCGAAGCCTTTCTTGACGTCTTCGGCATCGACGACCACGTTGCCGAGCCGTGGGCCCGGTGGGATGTAGATCTCGTTGGTTTCGTTGCGTGCCTGAAATTCCCGGGACTGCAGCTCGTCAAATTGCTTGAGCCGGGCCTTGCTCTTTGACTGTCGCCCCTTGGGATTGGAGCGCACCCATTCGAGCTCGGCCTGCATGGCCTTGCGATGTGCGGCTTGCTCCCGCGCCTCCTGGGCCAGGCGCTTTTCTTTCTGCTCGAGCCAGGATGAGTAATTCCCCTCCCAGGGAATGCCATGCCCCCGGTCGAGCTCCAGAATCCAGCCGGCCACGTTGTCAAGAAAGTAGCGATCATGCGTGACGGCCACGACCGTACCGGGGAACTCGGCAAGGAAACGCTCCAGCCACGCCACGGACTCGGCATCGAGGTGGTTGGTGGGCTCATCAAGCAGGAGCATGTCCGGGTTGGAGAGCAGTAGCCGACACAGCGCCACGCGTCGTTTCTCGCCGCCCGAGAGTTTCGTGACGTCGGCATCCCAGGCCGGCAACCGCAGGGCTTCGGCCGCCTGGTCGAGTTTGCGCTCGAGGTCCCAGGCATCGGCAGCATCAATCTTGTCTTGTAACTTGCCCTGTTCGGCCATTAGGGCGTCAAAGTCGGCGTCAGGGTCTGCGAACTGCGCCGATATCTCGTTGAACTGATCGATGAGGGCTTTTGTCTCGGCCACACCCTCTTCGACGTTGCCCCGAACATCCTTGCTCGAATCCAGCTCAGGCTCCTGGGGCAGGTAGCCAATCTGGATGCCGGCCTGGGGCCGTGCTTCGCCTTCAATCTCGGTATCCAGCCCCGCCATGATGCGCAGCAATGTCGATTTACCCGAGCCATTGAGGCCCAGTACGCCGATTTTGGCGCCCGGGAAAAACGACAGGGAGATATCCTTGAGGATGTGCTTTTTCGGGGGGACAACCTTGCCGACCCGATTCATTGTGTAGATGTATTGTGCCATGACGTCAGTTTACCTTCTCAGGCGTTGAACAGCACCTTGCCGCACTCGCTGAGGTCGTAGCCCCGCATGCCCGCGGCATAGTCACGGAACCGATCGGTGTGGGTGAACGCAATCAATCGCTGCATTGGGGGTTCAAAGTAGTCGCGGCGTTTCATCGCCAGATCTAGCGGCTCGTCAATCAGTGGTATGAAATCGAGTCCATGACGCCGCGCCGCGGCCTCGATCGCCAGTCCACAGTCTGCCTGTCCACTGCTGATCTCAATGGCCACGGCATCCTCATCAAGCGCGATATGCCCGGGGCGTGGTGATGGCGGGAGGTGCAGGCCGGCGCGGTCCATGAGGTATAGCAGCAGCGCCTGTGCGCCGGCTCCGGGCTGGCGCTGACAGATGCATAAGTCGGTTCGCTTTAGATCCTCAATGCCGCGGATGCCCAGGGGATTGCCGGCAGGCAGCACCAGGCCCTGTGTCCGCCGCGCCCAGCGCACCATCACCAGGTCCCGCATGCCACCTAGGCGGCAGTGGGCCGGGTCGTTGAATTGCCCGGTGCGCGAATTGATGGTGTGAATACCCGCGACTTGTGCGCGGCCATCCAGCAATCGAACCACACCATCCCCGCTGCCGTTGCATAGCTGGGCCAGATCCGTGCCCGCCTCGCGCAGCGCCCAATCCAGCAGCGGGTCAGAGCTGCCGGCATAGACCGGCGGGGTATTGGCCGTGCCGGCCTGATCGCCTTCAAGATGCTGCATCACCCACAGATCGATCGCCTGGCGCGGGAACACTAATTTGCCCGTGACTCGGGCATAGGGGATCTCGCCCTGACTAACCAGGTCGTAAATTTTGCGCTCTTTTAACCGCAGATATTCCGCTACCTCGGCCGTTGTCAGTAAATCCATACTGTTTTCTTGTGCATATTCTTGCAGCGATTACCAGCGTCTCTATTAACTGACGTCATGATACCTAGACTATGCGCTCTAGAGGAGGAGTTCGTATTCCAATGTCCGAGGCATTCGCGAGCGCTTTTGCATTGATTCTCTCCGGCGATGCCGAATTGCTCGGCATTGTCGGTCTGTCATTGCGCGTCAGTCTCTCGGCAGTTTTCTTTGCCAGCCTGCTGGCGCTGCCGGTGGGCGCGGCCGTTGCCCTGTTCTATTTCCCGGGGCGCAACGGGGTGATTGTGGTGTTGAATGCCCTTATGGGGTTGCCACCGGTGGTGGCCGGCTTGATCGTGTACCTGCTGCTCTCCCGTGCTGGCCCGCTTGGGTCAATGGGGTTGCTATTCACCCCAACGGCCATGGTCATTGTCCAGAGCCTTTTGATTTTCCCCATCGTCGCGGCGCTCACCCGGCAGATCGTCAGTGATCTCTGGGAGGAGTACCGCGATCAGCTCACCTCACTTGGGGCCAGCCGGCCGCGTGCCATTCCAACCCTGCTCTGGGATGGCCGATTCAGCCTGATTACGGCATTGCTTGCCGGTTTTGGCCGCGCTGTTGCTGAGGTCGGGGCGGTGTTGATCGTTGGTGGCAATATCGCCGGCGTCACCCGCGTGATGACAACCGCCATCGCGCTTGAGACCAACAAGGGCAACCTCACCTTGGCGCTCGCATTGGGGGCGATCCTCATGCTGCTCACCCTGATGATCAATTGGCTTGCTTATGGGCTGGGTGAATTCTCCCGCAGGCGGTACGGGGCATGAGCGCGATGTCAACGACGCTGCCGCTGTCCCTGCGCAATGTGATGCTGGAGCGCCAAGGCCGACGGCTTCTGGGGCCGATTAATCTAGATCTTGATCGTGAAGGCCGCACGGTCATTCTGGGGCCGAATGGTGCCGGCAAGAGCCTGTTGCTGCGGCTATGCCACGGGTTGCTGTCGCCGACACTGGGGGAGGTGAGCTGTGCGGCGGCGGGCGCACCGACTCGCTCGGAAGTCCGGCGCCGCCAGGCGATGGTGTTCCAAAGGCCAGCGCTTTTGCGTCGCTCGGCGCTTGCGAATGTCACTTATGCGCTGAATCTTCTTGGTGTTCGCGGCGCGGATGCGCGGTCTCAGGCGATGAAGGCCCTCGATCTGGTGGGGCTCGCTGCGTTGGCTGATCGCTCGGCGCGGGTGCTCTCAGGTGGCGAGCAGCAGCGTCTTGCCCTTGCCCGCGCCTGGGTGCTGCAGCCAGAGATCTTATTTTTGGACGAGCCCACTTCGGCCCTGGACCCAGGTACCACACAGTCCATTGAGTCCGCCATCAATCGGTTCGCGGACCACGGCACCAAAATCGTCATGGTCACGCACAACCTCGGCCAGGCGCGTCGTATGGCCGATCACTGCCTGTTTCTGGCTGGTGGGCGCATTGTCGAGAGTGCGCTGGCTTCAACTTTCCTTGCGCAGCCGGCCACCCCCGCGGCGGCGCATTTTCTGGCTGGAGAACAGGGGGCTTTTCTGCAGGGGCAAGATGATGTTCAAGGCTATGATTCGATTTAGCACTGCTGCACTGATCGCATTGTCATTAACCTTTGCCGTCAGCGCCCAGGAGCGTGGATTCATCACCATTGCCTCGACCACCTCAACAGAAAACTCGGGTCTGTTTGAAGACATTCTGCCGCAGTTCACCGAGTCCACCGGTATTGAAGTACGGGTGGTGGCTGTCGGTACAGGTCAGGCCTTGCGCATCGGCTGCAATGGCGATGCGGATGCGGTTCTGGTGCATGCGCCAGCGGCTGAGCGGAAGTTCATCGAAGATGGCTGTGGTGTTGATCGCCGCGAGATAATGTACAACGACTTCATCGTCATTGGCCCTGGCAGTGATCCCGCCGGTATACAGGGGGCTGAGACGGCGGTCGAGGCATTCCAGATTATTGCTGATGCCGAGGCGCCTTTTGCCTCACGCGGTGACGACAGCGGTACGCACAAAAAGGAGTTGGCCGTCTGGGCGGAGGCTGGTATTGAGCCGGCCGGCCGCTGGTATCGTGAGCTTGGCTCGGGCATGGGGGCAGCACTGAACACCGCCGCTGGTATGGATGCCTACATTATGGCCGACCGCGGTACCTGGATCAGCTTTGATAACCGCCAGAATCTGGAGATTCTGGTAGAGGGTGATCCGGTGTTGTTCAATCAATACGGCAGTGTGCTGGTGAACCCCGCTAATCATGACGTCAAGCATGATTTGGCTCAGGAGTGGCATAACTGGCTGACGTCTGGTGAGGGTCAAACAGCCATTGGTGCGTATCGGTTGCGTGGCCAGCAGTTATTCAGTCCATCAGCGGAATAAGTGGGTAGTCTGTCGGACAGAATCTCCCAGAAGTCGCTCTCAGGCGCATGCATGAGCGGGGCGAATCCTTTACCATGGGAGACATTCGCCCATCCCGACTGAGTGAGGAAAAGGCATGTATTCCAGCACCATGACCGTGGCCGGATTTGATCCAGAGCTTGCTGACGCCATCGAGCACGAGAAGCGCCGTCAGGAGCTGCACATTGAGCTGATTGCATCGGAGAACTACGCCAGTCCGCGGGTGCTGGAGATGCAGGGCAGCGTGCTGACGAACAAATATGCGGAAGGTTACTCCGGCAAGCGCTATTACGGGGGCTGCGAGTTCGTTGATCAAGCCGAAGAGTTGGCCATCGAACGGGCCAAGGCCCTGTTCGGGGCGGACTACGCCAATGTCCAGCCGCACTCCGGGTCCGGCGCCAATCTGGCCGTGTTCATGGCTCTTGCCAGTCCCGGCGATACGCTGCTCGGCCTGAGTCTCGATCACGGTGGGCATTTGACCCACGGCGCCAAACCGAACTTCTCTGGCAAGCTCTATAACGCGGTGCAGTACGGCCTGGACGAGCGCACCGGCGAGATCGATTACGCCCAGGTGGAACGGCTGGCCCATGAGCACAAGCCCAAGATCATCGTTGCCGGTTTCTCGGCTTATTCCCGGGTGATTCACTGGTCGCGATTCCGGGCGATCGCGGATGCGGTCGGCGCCTGGCTGGTCGCGGATATGGCGCATGTTGCGGGGCCAGTGGCTGCGGGTGTCTACCCAAGCCCGGTGCCCTACGCGGATGTGGTGACTACCACGACGCACAAGAGCCTGCGCGGGCCCCGGGGCGGGCTCATCCTTGCGCGCGAAAACCCCGAGGTCACCAAGAAGCTGCAATCGCTTATTTTCCCGGGTACCCAGGGTGGCCCGCTGATGCACGTGGTCGCGGCGAAGGCCATCGCCTTCCGCGAGGCGCAGGATCCGGAATTCCAGGTCTACCAGGAGAAGGTCATCGCCAATGCGCGGGCGATGGCGAACACCGTCATGGAGCGTGGCTACGATGTCGTCTCCGGCGGCACCGACAATCATTTGTTCCTGATGGATCTCGTGAAGCAGGGCCTCACGGGCAAGGCCGCCGATGCGGCGCTCGAAGACTCTCATATCACGGTCAACAAGAACACCGTTCCCAACGACCCGCAGTCGCCCTTTGTGACGTCGGGTCTGCGAATCGGTACACCGGCCATTACCACCCGCGGATTCGGGGAACAGGAGAGCCGGCAGCTCGCCAACTGGATCTGTGACGTTCTGGATAATATCGATGACGAGACAGTGCGCGCCCGTGTGCGAGATCAGGTCACTAATATCTGTCGCCGGTTCCCGGTTTACGAGTCGCTGCAGCCACCGGTCGTCGAGGCCCTTCAGGGCTGACCCGGGCGAATGCGGTGTCCGTTCTGTCACACCCACGACACGCGGGTTGTAGACTCCCGGCTAGCGGCTGAGGGCGATCAGGTTCGCCGTCGGCGCGAGTGTGTGGGCTGTAACGAGCGGTTCACCACTTACGAATCGGCCGAGCTGGTTATGCCGCGCGTCGTCAAGCGCGATGGCACGCGCGTGCTCTTCGATGATCTGCGCTTGCGCAACGGCATGTTGCGCGCCCTCGAGAAACGCCCCGTCGCGACCGAGGCGGTCGATGCGGCGCTGTCCAAAATTCGCCAGCGCATCCAGGCGTTTGGCGACGGTGAGGTCCCTGCCAGCCAGATCGGGCAGTGGGTGATGGAAGAGCTTCGGGAGCTCGACCAGGTGGCCTACGTACGGTTTGCTTCCGTCTATCGGAGTTTTGAAGACGTCAGCGCCTTTCGGGAAGTGATCGAGGGCCTGGAGCACCGTGAACCAACCGTAAGCGATGAAAGCGATCGTTCGTGAGCGGATTCAGCGCGAGTGATCATGACTGGATGGCCCGGGCTCTACGCCTCGCTCAATATGGGCAGGCGACCTGTGACCCTAATCCTCGTGTCGGTTGTGTACTGGTCCGCGATGGCGAATGCGTTGGCGAGGCGTGGCATGCCCGAGCTGGCGATCCCCATGCGGAAATCCTGGCGTTGCGTGCAGCGGGCAGCGCCGCGTCTGGTGCAACCGCGTACGTCACACTTGAGCCCTGTAGCCATTACGGCCGCACACCGCCCTGCGCCGATGCATTAATCGAGGCCGGTATCGCCCGGGTGGTGACCGCTTCGACCGACCCCAATCCACGCGTTTCGGGTCGCGGCCTTGATCGGTTGCGTGAGGCAGGGGTCGCGGTGACGGACGGGTTGATGGCCGCGCAAAGTGAGCGCTTGAACCCCGGTTTTTTCCGGCGGATGCGGGCCGGCTTGCCCTATGTGCGCGCGAAGGTGGCTGCGAGCCTGGATGGTCGCACGGCCATGGCCTCGGGCGAGAGTCGCTGGATTACTGGCGCAGCGGCCCGACGGGATGTTCATCGACTGCGGGCACTGAGCAGCGCCGTTGTGACCGGGGTGGATACGGTGATCGCCGATGACCCGCAGCTAACGGTTCGAGATTGGGATGAAGCTTTTCTTCCACCGCGACGAGTGGTCATTGATTCCCAGCTCCGCATGCCCACTGAGTCTGGCCTTTTGGCCGACGAGCAAGGCGTGGTGGTCATCCACGGCGGGACGATGCCGGCCCGCGAACCTGATCTGGTGCGGTCAGGTGCGGAACTCTGGCAGGTCGCGCTGACCGAAGAAGGGCATGTCGGCCCGGTAGCGGCGCTCGAGGCGCTCGCAGGTGTCGAGGTCAATGAGGTGCTGGTTGAGGCGGGCCCGCGGTTAGTGGGGGCGTGGATTCAGGCTGGGGTGGTCGATGAACTCATCGTCTACCTTGCCCCCCATCTGATGGGCCATGAGGGTAATCCCATGCTCACACTGCCCGGTCTCGATACCATGGACGACCGGTTAGGGCTGGAGACACTGGACATCCGCCAGTTTGGTGATGATCTGCGACTGACGTTTCGCGTGGGTGAGCGTAAGGAGGACTAATGTTTACGGGAATCATCCAGGCCATGGGGCGATTGCGCGAATCGCGTCAGATGGGGGAAGACCGGCGTCTGCGTATCGATACCGACGGACTGGACATGACCGCCGTCCGTATCGGCGACAGCATCGCGGTCAATGGGTGTTGCCTAACCGCCATCGAGGTGGATGAACAGGGCTTTGCCGCGGATGTCTCCATCGAGTCACTGACCCGCACCACCCTCGGGAGGTTGTCACCCGGCGATACCCTGAACCTGGAGCCTGCCCTGACGCTCGCGACGCCGCTGGGCGGGCACTTGGTGAGTGGCCATGTGGACGGCGTTGGAGAGGTCGTGCTGCGAGAACCGGCTGGACGCTCTGAGCACTGGCGCTTTCGGGCACCACCGGACATCGCGCATTACATCGCCACCAAGGGCTCGATCGCGATTGAAGGCATCAGCCTCACGGTTAACGCCGTCGAAGCGGCAACGTTCGACGTCAATATCGTGCCGCACACGGCGGCGGTCACCACATTTGGTGACTATCAGGCCGGCCAGCCGGTCAATCTGGAAGTCGATCTGGTGGCCCGGTATCTCGAGCGGCTTCTGCAGGGTAGCGAAATAGCAGGGCAGGGCGGCGTCAGTGAGGCGCTGCTCAAGCGCAGTGGGTTTATGGGAGAGCGCTAGGTGAGCGGCTTCAATCAGATCGAGGACATCGTCGAGGACCTGCGCGAGGGGCGCATGGTCCTCATGCTGGATGATGAGGACCGAGAGAATGAGGGCGATCTCGTCATGGCGGCCTCCATGGTCCGGCCAGACGATATCAACTTCATGGCCCGGTACGGGCGCGGATTGATCTGCCTCACCCTCACGCGGGCGCGCTGCGAGCAGCTCAGGCTACCCTTGATGGTCAGCGGCTCCGGCGACCACCAGGGCACCCGATTCACGCTTAGTATCGAGGCAGCGCGGGGGGTGACGACCGGGATCTCTGCTGCTGATCGGGCCCGCACGGTACAGACCGCCGTGGCGCCCCAAGCGGCACCGGAGGACCTTTTGCAGCCAGGCCACGTCTTCCCGTTGATGGCACAGCCCGGGGGTGTGCTGACCCGGGCCGGGCATACGGAAGCGGGCTGTGACCTGGCCCGTCTGGCTGGGTTTGAGCCGGCCGCGGTCATTGTTGAAGTGTTGAACGAGGACGGGACCATGGCCCGTCGGGATGATCTGCTGGATTTTGCCCGCGCCCATGATCTCAAGATCGGTACAGTCGCTGATCTGATTGCCTATCGTATTCGCAATGAGCGCACGGTTGAGCGGGTGGGCGATTGTGAGCTGCCCACCGAGCACGGCCTGTTCCATTTGTATGCCTACCAGGACACGGTGGACGGTGCCCTGCACTTTGCCTTGCTTCGGGGGCAGACCGATCCGGAGACACCCGCACTGGTCCGCGTGCAAATCGAAAACACGCTGGCTGATCTGTTCGGCGCGACGGCACCGGATCAGACTTGGTCGCTGCGGGAGTCGCTGGCCGAGATCGCCGAGAGCGAGAGTGAGCCGGTCTGCCTGGTGATGCTTCGCCGCGCCGATGACCGCCCGGAGGTCATGGCCCGCATGCGCGAATTCCAGGTGCTGGCGCAAAGCGGCGAGCTGACGCCCGAGCCGCGCGAGACCAATCAGCAGGCTGAAGATTTGCGCACTTATGGGGTGGGTGCGCAGATCCTCACCGACCTCGGCATACGCCGCATGCGGGTTCTCTCAGCCCCGAAAATCATGGTGGGTCTGTCCGGATTCGGCATGGAAGTCGTCGACTACGTGCAGTCGGGCGCAGAGTAGCGCGACGCCGCTGGTTCCAACTTTCGGCGGTGCGGTTTACCCTTGCGCTGAACAACGAACGGAAAATGGACCGACCATGAAGACCCTTGAAGGCGATTTTACCGCCACCGATGTCCGTATTGCGCTGATCGCAACGCGGTTTAATGCGTTTATCGTCGACTCATTGGTGGGCGGTGCACGGGATACGCTTTGCCGCCATGGCGTGGCTGATGAGTCCCTTACTCTGATTCGCGCGCCTGGGGCCTGGGAGTTGCCACTGGTGGCGAGCCGGGTCGCGGCCACGGGCGATTATGACGGCATCGTCGCGCTCGGTTGCGTCATTCGCGGCGGTACACCGCATTTTGAATATGTGGCTGGCGAGTGTGCCAAGGGCATTGGCCAGGCCAGCACCCAGCACGGGTTACCGATTGCCTTTGGTGTACTAACCACCGATACCATCGAACAGGCCATCGAGCGGGCCGGGACCAAAGCAGGGAACAAGGGCGGTGAGGCCGCTATGTCCCTGCTCGAGATGATTAGTCTCCTGCGTCGGCTGTGAATGCCCGTGAGGCCAATCGGGCCCGGGCGCGGGCCCGCCGGCGGGTACTCCAGGCACTTTACCAATGGCAGATGACCGGGCAGGCGCCTGAGGAAATCGAGCGGCAATTCCTGGGTGAGCACCGGCTGGGCAGGATGGACCTGGCGTATTTTTCCGAGGTTTTCTCTGGCGTCACGGCACAAGCCGACGCGATGGACGCCCTGTTTGATCCGTTCCTCGATCGGCCTGCCCGGACGCTGGACCCGGTAGAGCACGCCCTCCTGCGGCTTGGCAGCTATGAGCTACAGGAGCGGCTGGAAGTGCCCTATCGCGTGTGTCTTGACCAGGCGGTGGAGCTCGCCAAACAGTTCGGCGCCGAACAGAGTCATCGCTACATTAACGGTGTACTCGACCGAGTGGGCCGGACATTGCCCCTGCGCAAGGCCGAGCTGGCCGCGCCCAAGCGCTAAGGAGACGGGCTCGGATGGCGGGCTGCTCGGAGTTCACCCTCATTGGTCGCTATTTGACGGGGCTTGGTGCAGCCCGCGCGGACGTCACACTGGGCGTTGGTGATGACGCGGCCATCCTGCAAAGCCCGGCGGACCCCTGGTTGCTGTCGGCGCTCGATACGCTTATCGAAGACGTTCACTTCCCGGGCGACATGCCCGCCGAAGCCGTCGGTTATCGGGCCTTGGCCGTGAATCTGAGTGATATTGCTGCGATGGGTGGCCAGCCTCGTTGGGCTGTGGTGGGGCTGACATTGCCCGCCATGGATGAGGACTGGGTTGCGGGCTTTGCGCGAGGGCTCGACGCCATTGCGCAAACCCATGAAGTCGCGGTTGTTGGGGGCGATGTCACCCGGGGGCCCCGTGCAGTGAGTGTGCAGATCGCCGGCACGAGCGCCCTACCGCCTATTCGGCGCGACACGGCGTGTGCCGGCGATGATGTCTGGGTCTCTGGCCGGCTGGGCGAGGCGGCTGGCGGTCTCGCGGTCTGGCAGGCGGGCCAGCAAGGCGAGCCTCGCTGGGCTGGGCTGGTTGACGCCTTTCTCCGACCGGTGCCTCGTTTGTGTTTGGGACAGGCGCTGCAAGGTATCGCCCACGCCGCCATTGACGTCTCTGATGGCTTGCTGGCTGATGCGGGCCACATTGCGAGTCAGAGTGGCGTCGCCATTGATTTGGCACGCGCAGCGCTTCGGCCGTCTGCACGCCTTCAGGCCTTCGGCGGCACGGCGCAGGCCACGGCCTGGTTATGCAGTGGAGGCGATGATTATGCGCTGTGTTTTACCGCGCCGGTGACAGCCCGCAGCACGGTGGCCCAAGCCGCTCAGAATGCGCGAACGCCGGTGCGACGCATCGGGCAAGTCCGGCACGGCCACGGCGTCCTTTTGGATGGCGTCGCTGTGGGGGGTGCCCACACCGGTTATCGTCACTTCGAGCGCTGAGTGTCAGTGGAGTCATCTGCCCGGCTCGTGGTAATTTGAATTGAGCAAATGAGTGGGGGACCCAATGACAACCGGCGGCGTTCAGATCGGCAAACTGCAGCAGGCGTGTTCGCACTGTGGTCTGAATCAGCTGTGCCTCCCGATGTCGCTGAACGAAGCCGATATTCGTCAGCTTGATGAGATTGTCGAGCGTCGGCGGCCGCTGGAACGAGGTGCGCACTTGTATCGGTTCGGTGAGCGTTTTTCCGCGATTTACGCCGTGCGCTCTGGGTCGTTAAAAACCTATACCTCCACCGAAGAGGGTGAAGAGCAGGTGACCGGTTTTCACCTGCCCGGGGAGCTCGTCGGTCTGGATGCGATCAATAGCTGGGAGCATCCCTGCTCGGCTCGGGCGCTCGAGACCACGAGTGTGTGCGTTTTGCCCTTCGAGCAGCTTGAGAACCTGGCGGGGCATATACCCGGACTCCAGCGCCAGCTCCTGCGGCTAATGTCTCGCGAGATTTTTGCCGACCAGCAGATGCTTTTTGCCATGGCTCGGCGTAGCGCTGAAGAGCGGCTGGCGATGCTGTTGTTGAGTTTTTCCAACCGTTTTGAGCGCCGCGGTCTATCGCCGACTCGATTCCGGCTTTCAATGGCCCGCAGTGAGTTGGGTAACTATCTGGGGTTGGCCCCCGAGACCATGAGTCGGCTGTTTCGGCGGTTTTCCGATCAGGGTTGGCTCAAAGCCGAGGGCCGGGAGATTTCCCTGCTTGATCTGCCTGCCCTGCGGGCGTTGGCGGGCCAGTCCGAAGACGAAGCACCCTGCGAGGGGCCTGCTGCGCTTCGCTAATAACCGCGCGAACCCACCCAGTGGCTACATCATCCCGGTCTGGAGTTTTGCGGCTTCCGACATCATCTCAATGCCCCAGGGCGGATCGAAGACGATTTCCACTTTCACGTCTTCCACCGTCGGGACCATTTTGACCTTCTCCCGTACGTCGTAGGCGAGAATATCCCCCATGCCGCAGCCTGGCGCCGTGAGTGTCATATCGATCTCGATCGACCGTGAGCCATCGTCTTTCAGGGTGATGTCACACCGGTAGACAAGCCCTAGCTCAACGACATTAATGGGAATTTCCGGGTCAAAGCAGCGCCGCATCTGATCCCAGACCAGCTGCTCGACGTCCGCCGCGGAAGCGTTGTCAGGCAGCTCGGGCGTCGGTTCGGGTTCTTTGCCAATTGCATCCGCATCCTTGCCATCAATGCGAAAGAGATTGCCCTGGATGTAGACCGTGTAGCTGCCGCCAAGGGCCTGAGTGATCATGCCTTCGGCGCCCTGCGGAATCGTCCCCGTGTCGCCGGCCGGGATGAGCGCTGCTTCGCAGTCGCGCTCGAAAACCACCGGCTCGTTGCTCTGCATTGCCATTTTTTCATCCTCGTCCCGATGCAACAGTTGCATCAGGATAGCACCGCTGAGATGGTTGTCAGAACCAGTACCCGGGCATTCAAGTGAATTGCCCCGATGGGAAGAAATGCCGAATGGGATCACGTATCCTAGGTGGGGAATTCTTTAGCCAGGAGGCTATGTCATGAGCGATAACGTCCATCACCTCTCGCCGCTGCTGCGCCAGTCCAGCGACATTCTGGTCGAGCGCGCGCAAGGCATGTACGTCTACGCTGAGGACGGCGGCAAGTACATGGACTTCGCCTCGGGGATCGGCGTGCTGAGCACCGGCCATTGCCACCCCCGGGTCGTTGAAGCGGCCAAGGCGCAGATCGATCGTGTGGTCCATGCGCAGTACGCGATCATGAAACACCAGCCGATCCTTGAGCTCTCGGACCGGTTGGTTGAGCTGCTTCCCGATGCCATCGACAGCGTGTTCTTCTCGAACGCCGGAACGGAGGCCGTTGAGGCGTCGATCCGACTGGCCCGTCAGGCCACCGGCAAGCCCAACATCATCGCCTTCCGGGGCTGCTTCCATGGCCGGACCATGGGCTCGCTCGCCACCACCAGCTCCAGCGCTGCCGTGCGCCAGGGCGTTCAGCCGCTGATGGGTGGCGTGGTCACTGCGCCATTCCCGGACACCAACTGGTACGGGATGAGCGAAGACGACGCAGCGGAGTTCTGCCTGCGGGAGCTCGATTACATCCTTCAGGTTCAGAGCGTGCCGATGGAAACCGCGGCCATGCTGATTGAGCCAATCCAGGGTGAAGCGGGCTATATCCCGGCAAACACCAAGTTTATGCAGGGCCTTCAGGAGCGGTGCAATAAGCATGGAATTCTGCTGATCATGGATGAGGTCCAGTCGGGCAACGGTCGCTCGGGACTGCAGTGGGGTTATGAGCACTTCGGTGTCGAGCCGGATGTGGTCGTGTCCGCCAAAGGCGTGGCGAGTGGTTTCCAGCTCTCGTTCATGGCCGCGCCAGCCTCGCTGATGAGCAAGGCGTTGCCGGGCTCTCAGGGTGGCACCTACGGGGGCAATGCCGTGGCATGTGCGGCCGGGTTGGCCACGCTGGATGTGATGCGGGATGAAAAGCTGGTCGAAAACGCCGCCGAGCGGGGTGCCCAGCTTCGGGCCCGGCTTGAGGACGTGCAGTCCCGCCATCCGGAAATCGGCAATATCACCGGTAAAGGCCTGATGATCGGCACCCATTTGGTGGACGAGCACGGCAAGCCGGACGGGGATCGGGGCGCGAAGATGCTCAAGGCCTGCGAGCACCTCGGGCTGCTGATGATTCGCTGTGGTCCTTGGGGCGGTAACGTGGTGCGCTGGATTCCACCGCTGATTGTTACCGCCGAGGAGATCGACTGGGCGGTGGATCGCTTTGAGGAGGCCCTCGTGCAGACGGGCGGCGGGACTCAGGAAACACGGATGCGCAGCACCGGCTAGATGGGCGGCGCAATGTCGCGCACGCACTTAGGCCCGGGCTTTTGCCCGGGCCTTTTCTTCTGGGGTTGCCAATGATTCCAGCGCTTCGGGGGCTCGGCGCTCACCGATATCTACTGATATTCGGCTTTGTGATGGTGTTCCTCTCAGGGCATGGTCAGACCTTTTTGATCTCGCTCTATGGCGGCGAGTTGCGGGCGACTTTCGATTTGAGTAATGCCGAATTCGGAGGGCTTTACTCCTTTGCGACGTTAATGAGCGGACTGCTCGTCATCTTTCTCGGTCGGGGTGTCGATCGCTTGCGCCTGGATCGCTTCACCGCTGCGGTGATCCTGGGTGCCGCACTGGGCGGCCTGCTGCTGGCACTAACACCGGCTGCGTGGGTCCTGGTGCCGGCCTTCTTGCTGTTGCGGCTCTGTGGCCAGGGGCTTATGACGCATGTGGCCCAGACCACGGTGGGCCGACGTGTCCAACACCGGCGGGGAACCGCGATGAGCCTGGTGACCCTCGGTTTTCCGGTTGCCGAAGCGATTCTGCCCATGAGCGTGGTGGCGTTGATTGCGGCGCTGGGCTGGCGCGGGAGCTGGTTTCTGCTGGCCTTGCTGCTGGTCGCCGTAGCGCTACCGCTGGTCCTGATGCTGTTGCGTATCGAGACACGAGTCGCGATGCGCAAGGCGGAGTCAGCCCCGATGACGAGCGAAACGCCGCCTGGGCCGGCGAGCGTGGGTCGTGACTGGACCCGGAGCGAAGTACTGCTGGATGGACGCTTTTACCGCATTTTGCCAGCGCTGCTTGGCCCACCGATTCTAATCACCGCATTGTTTTTTCACCAGGTGCCGATTGCTGAGGCGAAAGGCTGGAGTCTGACACTGGTATCAGCGGCCTTTACCGCTTATGCCACCACGCACGTCTTATCTTTACTGCTCAGCGGCCCGGTGGTCGACCGGTTGGGCGCGCGCCGATTACTGGCCTTTTATCTACTACCGCTATTGCTGGGGATCGGCGTCATGGGGTTTGTGCCCGGTGCTTTGGCTGCGCCGCTTTATCTGGGGCTGGCGGGCCTGTCCATTGGCACCGCCGGTACACTCATGGGCGCTTTGTGGCCAGAACTCTATGGCCTCCGACACTTGGGTGGCATCCGCGCCATGGCGCATGGCGCCATGGTGCTCGGGACAGCGGCGGGCCCGGTCCTGATTGGCCTTTTACTGGATGCGGGATTAACCGTCCAGTCGCTCGCCTGGCTCATGATCGCCTACCTGGTCGCTGCCATATTGCTGGTACGACCCGTGGCGTTCGCTAGCCCACCGGCACGGTCTGCGCCTCGGTAAATTCAAAAAGCCCTTCAAGGCCGCCCTCACGGCCGTAGCCGGACTGCTTCATGCCCCCGAAAGGCGCTTCGGGGGTCGGCCCCGTCCCTGTGTTCAGTGCGGCATGCCCAAAGCGCAGGCGCTCGATCACGCGCTGGCCACGTCCTTGGTCTGCAGTGAACACATAGGAGGCCAGGCCAAAATCGGTGTCGTTGGCCATGCGCACGACCTCCGGCTCATCAGCGAAGGTGATCAGCGGCACGAGTGGCCCGAATGTTTCCTCCCGATAGCAAGCGGCATCCGAAGGCACATCCAGCAGGACGGTCGGGGGGTAGAAGGTACCGGGCAGGCCTTCTGCATCCGCGCGCGCCATCTCGCGAGCGCCCCTGGCAACAGCATCGTCCACATGGCGGGTGACTTTGGCGACCGCGTTCTCATCAATGAGTGGACCGAGCTGGGTGCCTGGCTTCATGCCATCGCCGACGACCAGCCCGTTGACGCGTTCGGCGAGCTTTTCTGCAAACGCCTCGGCAACGCCTGCCTGCACAAAGATTCGGTTGGCGCACACGCAGGTCTGGCCGCCACCGCGGAATTTATTGATCATGAGCTGATCAGCGGCATGGTCCAGGTCCGCGTCATCAAAGATGATGTAAGGCGCGTTACCGCCCAGCTCCAGGGTCAGGCGCTTGATGCCGGGTGCGGCTTGGCGGATCAGCTCTCGACCGATTTCTGTTGAGCCCGTAAAGCTGATGACCCGCACGCTCGGCGCGTCGAACAGGGCCTGGCTGATGGGCGCAGATGAGCCCATGACCAGGTTGACTTTGCCGGCCGGCAGCCCGACTTCGCGGTCAAGCAGGGCGAACAGCGCGATCATGGTCAATGGCGTTTTGGAAGACGGTTTGATCACACTGGGGCAGTCTGCCGCGATGGCGGCAGACAGTTTCTTGGCGATCATGCCGATCGGGAAGTTCCACGGTGTGACCAATCCCACGACGCCTGCCGGGCGATGATGCACGGTCCAGGTGCAGTCCCGCGGATGCTCTTCAAGGGTGCGCGGTGCAAGGGCATGAACGTTTTTGGCCGCGTAGCGGAAAAAGCCGGCGGCATAGTCAGCCTCGCCCGTCGCCTCAGCCAGTGGCTTGCCATGCTCCATGCACAGGATGCGGCCAATTTCCTCACGATGGGTCGTCAGGGCGTCGGCAATGGCTTCCAGCCAGTGGCGGCGCTGGTCCAGGTCAGCGGGTTGTTCAAAGGCCGCCTCCGCTGCGGCGATGGCGCGCTCGGTCTCAGCGCCGCCCATTGAAGCGACGTCAGCAAGATGACCGTTGTCCACCGGGTTGGTGACTGGCAGCGTTTTGCCACTGTCGGCCATGACCCACTGACCATTGATGTAACCGCCCAGGGCGGGGAGCAGTGGAGATTCGATCATTTCAAGCCTCGCTATCGATTCGTTGTTGAGGGGACAAACCCATGCGTCTTGTCCACCAGGTTGTTGAGCGCGTCACCAGCCGCCCAGCGCCGATAATTGGTGATGAACTGCTCGGACAAGGCCCGCTTCCAGCCAATGAAGTCGCCAGCCATATGCGCAGAAATCGCAACATTGGGCAGGTCCCAAAGGGGGTGTTGGGCCGGCAGGGGCTCCTGCTCAAAGACATCCAGCGCGGCACCGTCGATCTCGCCGTCCTGCAGCGCTGACACCAGATCGGCCGTGCGCACGATCGGGCCACGGCCAATGTTAATCAGACGCGCGCTGCTGGCCATGGCCTGGAATTCAGCGGCCCCGAACAAGCCCTCGGTGTCCGGCGTCAGCGGGGCGGCAATCACAACGAAGTCGTAGTCGGAAAGTACCGAGATCAGATCGGCCTGGGCATAGATGGCGCCGAAGTCGTTATCTCCAGGTCGAGCACCGCGGCCGATACCATCTACCGCCATACCCATGGCGCCACAGATCTGAGCAATCTGTCGGCCAATCGACCCCGCCCCCACAACCAGTACCGTGCGTCCAGTCACGGGTTCGGTCTCCCGGTGGTGCCATTCATGGCGCTGCTGCAAACGCTGGTTCTCGGCGAAGTCCTTACAAAAGGCGATGATTTGCCCCAGCACGTACTCGGCAATGCAGCGGTCGAAAATACCCCGGGCATTCGTTACTGGGATTGAACTCTCGCGCACCTCGGCTGTTAGCAGGGCATCGACCCCGGCACTCGTCGCGTGAATCCACTGCAGGCTGTCCGCCGCAGACCACGCCTCTGAAATCGCGTTGGTGCGGAAGTCGGTTACGCAAAGAACCTGCGCCCCGGGCAGCGCCGCCCGAAGCTGGGCGCCATTCTCGGCAACGAGCAGTTCTGCCTCGCCGGATAGGGCCTCGAGGCCATCCGGCAGTCCTTCGCCAGGGGCCGTCAGAATGACGATTTTTGGCGGTTGTTCGGCCATGACTGAGCGTCCCAGAGAGTCGCTGATAATGGAGCGGACGGTACCCACCCCTGCCATACCCCGTCAACTGCGCCAGAATGGGCTCTCAAGGGGGTTGACCGGTTTTCTTCCGAGGGCTAGCTTCGCGGTGTTACGCAGCAGTTCTTTTCATCGCGGCGCAAAGGGGCGAAACGCATGGTCAATCCGGTGGAGATGGAGCAGGGCGATCAGGCTGAGGCACCGCTGTTCAGTCCTTCCCTTCAGGCGATTCCGATGCCCGGCATCCGGCGGATGATTAACACGGCAGCCGGCATGGATGACGTGATCCATCTGTCGATCGGCCAACCGGACTTCCCAACGCCCCCGCATATCGTCGAGGCACACATCGACGCGCTGCGTGAGGGCAAGACCGGCTACACGATGGATGCGGGGCTGCCGGAGCTGCTCTCCGAGCTTGCGCGCTATTACAGCAAGCGCTATGACCGCGAGCTCACCGAAGACAACTTCCTGGTCACCACGGGAGCCACCGAGGCGATGTACCTTGCGCTGACGGCCACGGCGGCGCCGGGCCGGCAGTTCATCGTCACTGACCCCACATTCTTGCTGTATGCGCCGCTCATCCGAATGAATGGCGGCGAGGTGAAGGTCATCCCGACGCGGCCGGAGCATGGCCATCAGATCGACCCGCAGGAGGTGATCGATGCCATTGGCATGCGGACCTTCGCGATCGTGCTCAATTCACCGAGCAATCCCAGTGGGGCCGTCTATCCGCGGGAGACGATCGAGGCCATTGTCCAGGAGGCAGCTTACCGAGGCGTCTATGTGTTCGCTGACGAAGTCTACGATCACATCCTCCTTGAGGAGGGCATGGAGTTCCCGAGTGTCATTAACTGCACCTCGGATCTGGATCACGTGATGTCGATCTCGAGCTTCTCGAAGACGTTCAGCATGGCGGGCTTTCGGATTGGGTGGATGATCTCCAGCCAGGGGGCCATTAAAAAGCTGCGGCGCTACCACATGTTCACCACCACCGTGGCAAGCACGCCAGCGCAGTGGGCGGGCGTAGCGGCCTTGCAGGGGGACATGGCCTGCGTGGACGAGATGAATGCCGAGTATCGGCGCCGGCGTGATCGAATTGTGGAGATGGTGAGCGAGACGCCCCATCTGACGGGGTATGTGCCACAGGGGGCGTTCTATATCTTCCCCTCACTGCCACCGCGCACGGATGCCACTGACCTGTCATTGCGGATGCTCGCGGAGACCGGGGTGTGCGTGATTCCGGGTGATGCCTTTGGGGATACCTGCCGCAATGCGATTCGTATCAGTTTCTCCAATTCCATGGAAAATATTGAAGAGGCGTTCGCGCGCATGCAGCCCTGGCTCGCGCAGCAGAAATTCTAGTCGTCGAGCCACTGGACGCGGTAGAGATCCAGACGCCGGTCTTTGGCGTTCTGGACCGAGCCCTCGGCACGCAGTTGCTTTAACTTGTCCATATCCAGGTCCACGACCAGGGTCATCTCGGTGTTGGGCGTGGACTCCGAGACAATCCCGTCGTGGGGGAAGGCGAAATCCGACGGTGAGAACACCGCCGCCTGGGCATACTGAATTTCGATATTTTCGACACGCGGCAGGTTGCCCACGCTGCCGGTGATGGCGACGTAGCACTCGTTCTCAATTGCCCGGGCCTGGGCGCAGCGCCGGACCCGTAGGTAGGCGTTTTTGGTGTCGGTCCAGAACGGCACGAATAGAATCTGCATGCCTTGATCCGCCAGTAGCCGGCAGGCCTCCGGGAATTCCACGTCGTAGCACACGAGGATGCCGATTTTCCCAACATCGGTGTCAAAGGCCTTGAGCTGATCACCCCCTTGTACGCCCCAGTAGAAACGCTCATCCGGGGTGGCGTGGAGCTTGTAGTGTTGATCGACGGTGCCATCGCGCCGGCAGAGATAGGCCACGTTATAGAGGACGTTGTCGTCATACACCGGCATGGAGCCGGCGATGATATTGATGTTGTAGCTCACGGCCATGCGGCTCATCGCATCGGTAATTTCACCGGTGTACTGGGCGAGCCCGCGCATCGCTTCGGCCGGGTCTTCCTGATTGAACTGGGCGAGCAATGGCGCGTTGAACAGCTCAGGGAACAGGATGAAGTCGCAGTTGTAGCCCGCCATGGCATCGACAAAGAACTCGATGTTGCTCATCAAGTCTTCGAAGTTCGTTACGCGGCGCATCTGCCATTGCACCGTGCCGACTCGAACCGTGGACTTACGTCCGCCGATGAGCGGCGTACGGGCGCTTTCGTAGAAAATATTGTCCCATTGCAGGAGCGTGGCATACGCCATGGACTCCTCGTCCTCGGGCAAGTAGGCCGTGATGACGCGGCGGACGTGGAAATCATTGGCGAGCTGAAAGGAGAGGATCGGGTCGTAGAGCTCGCGGCGCTTGACCAGATCGATGTACTCCTCGGGCTTCATCTCTGCGGCGTGCTCCTGGTAGCCCGGCATCCGCCCCCCGGCAACGATGGCGCGCAGGCTCAAGCTGCGGCAGAGCTCTTTGCGGGCGTCGTAGAGTCGCCGGCCCAGCCGCATGCCGCGATACTCTGGGTCGACGAAAATGTCGACGCCGTAGAGCACATCCCCGTTGGGATCATGATGGGTTAAAAAGCCGTTGCTGGTGATCTCGTTGTATTTGTGACGATCCCCGAAGCGGTCGTAATCCACAATCATCGAGATGGCGCCCGCCACGACCCGGCCGTTGTCTTCAATGCAGATTTGGCCTTCCGGGAAGCGGTTGATCTGCGCACTGAACTGCTTGCGGGTCCAGGCGCCGCCCAGATCGGGATAGACCTGATCCATGATGTGCTTAACATCCGGGTGGTCGGAGAGCCGGAGGTGGCGCAGGCGGAGCCGGTGCTCCTCGCCGCTGGTCTCGTGTTCACTCATGGCCAGAAGGATATCATGGGGGTGAAACGGGTCAGAGCGCGAAGACCTGACAAAGAAGGAGAATGAGATGACTGACCCCCTCACCACCGAGCAGCGCGAGACACTGCGCCGAGCGCTCGAGACAGAATCTGAAGATCTCCGTGAGGCCATTCGCAGCGAGGTACTGGCGGCTGATCTGCATCGGGCGGAAGATCTGGCGGACCAGGTTCGCGATCCTGGCGATGAATCGGTGGTCGATTTGCTGGCGGACATTGAGTACGCCGATATTGACCGTCATGTGCAGCAGCTTCGAGCGAATGAGGCGGCGCAACGGGCCTGGCATCAGGGGGGTTATGGGATCTGCGTGGACTGTGGTGAGCCCATTCCCTTCGAGCGCCTGGAGGCTTACCCCTCGGCGGCCCGTTGTCTGACTTGCCAAGCGGCAACGGAAAAGGCCGGCGGGCCCCCGCCTCGGCTTTAGGGGGTGATCCTGACTTGACCGCGGCCTCAAGACTGACGCCCTGGCTGGTTTGCCTGGGCCTCGCGTTGTTGATGGCCTCAACACGCACTGACGCTAGCGTGCGGGTGAGCGTCAACGGCGTTGAGGGCGAGGTGCGCGATAATGTGCTGGCGTTCATCGACGCGGATGTTGATCTGGACTCCGAGCTGGCGGCGCGTTTCTACCAGGATCGGACTCGCCGCCAGGTGCAGGAGGCCCTCGAAGCGCTCGGTTACTACCAGGCGGCCATTGCGCTTGAACTTGAGCCGGTGCAGGGCGATTGGGTCCTGTCGGCCGATATTGAACCGGGCCCTCGGATCACGGTAAGGGCAGTCGCAATTCGGATCAGCGGGGACGCGGCCGATGATGAAGCATTCGCGGCGCTTCGTGAGCGCTTGCCGCTTGAGTCCGGCCAGGGGCTCGACCACGGAGATTATCAATCGAGTAAACGCGCGCTGCGCAATCTCGCCATCGAGCGGGGGTATTTCGACTATCGCTTTAGTCAGGCGGAACTGGCAATTGATGTCGATGAAGGGTGGGCCGATGTCACGCTAGAGCTCGATAGTGGCGATCGCTACATGCTGGGGGAGGTCGGCTTTTCAAGCGTCCCGCTGCGTGCGTCGTTTCTCCAACGCCTGGTGCCGTTTGCGCCCGGTGCGCCGTACAGCGCCGAGCGGGTCGCGGAGCTTAACCGGCGACTGCTCGAGAGCGGCTATTTTGATGACGCGGTGGTGGATACACGGCGTGAAGCCGCTGAGGGAAAGAGGATTCCTGTCGAGGCCAATGTGGGGATGCGGGATCGCAATACCGTCTCGACGGGCCTTGGTTACTCAACGGATGAGGGTCCGCGAGTCCGCCTGGGATTTACTCGCCATTACGTCAACAATCGTGGGCATTCGTTGACCAGCGAGGTACGCGCCTCCCCGGTCAATCAGGGCGTTAATGCCCGCTATCGAATACCGCTGGGCGATCCACTCAATGACAATCTCTCCGTGAACGCGGGCTGGGATAATGAAGAGGTCGACGACCAGGCGAGTGAGCGATACGCCTTCGGCCTGAGTCGGCGACAGGAATTCACCTCGGGGTGGGTCCGGACGCAGTCAGTCCGGTATCTCGATGAGCGTTTTTCGGCGGGTGAGGACAGCGGGCGCAGCGCGTTGCTCATGCCAGGGCTGTCATTCTCCCGCACCCGCTCGCGCGGGGGCATCGATCCCTTCCGTGGCGATTATCAGCACTATTCTATTGAGGGCAGCGCGCGCGCGCTGGGGTCCGATGTCGATATCGCGCGGTTGCGTCTGGGTAATACCTGGCTGCGCAGCATCGGGCGTGCGCATCGGTTTCAGCTCCGGGCGGATCTGGGGGGTATTGCCACCAACGATTTTGATGACGTTCCGACCTCGCTGCGTTTCTTCGCCGGTGGAGACCAGAGTGTCCGCGGATTCAGTTACCGCAGCCTTGGCCCGACTGATGCGGGCGGTGAGGTCACCGGGGGGCGCTACCTGGCGACCGGGAGTGCGGAATATAGTTATGCCGTGCGTGGCAACTGGCGCTTAGCACTGTTTGCGGATGCGGGTAATGCGTTTGATGGCCCGGATGAACTGGATCCTGAAGTCGGCACGGGCTTTGGTCTGCGCTGGGGCTCGCCGGTCGGTCCACTGCGAGTCGACATTGCCTGGGGCGTGAGCCGCGATGACATCCCGGTCCGATTACACCTGTCGGTCGGGCCGCCGTTCTGATGCGTGGGCTGATCTGGCTAACACTCTCTTTGCTGATCGCGCTTGCCGTGGCGCTGGCCTGGCTGGTCAGTACCGAGCCGGGTGCGCGCTGGCTTGCAGGTCAGGCCGATGACGCCGTGCCGGCGCTATCCGTAGGATCGGTCTCTGGCAGCGTGATTGATCAGCTTGAGCTGACGGATCTGCAATGGACTGATGCGCAGGGAACCTACTCGGTCAGCGAACTGGCGCTGGACTGGCAGCCGAGCTGCCTGCGGCGGTGGACGTTCTGTGTTGAGCGGTTGGTCCTTGAGGACCTGGTCGTGGATCGGCGAGCTGCCAGCCGTCAGCCTGAGGGGACAATAACGACGGCGCCGCCGGCGCGCGGGCTGGGGTTGCCCCTCGATGTGGATGTCCAGTCGCTCTCGATCGAGGCGGGTGTGCTGCGAACAGCGGGGCGGCAATTCGTCTACGACCACCTCGATGCGCGCTTTAGTCTGCGGGACGCGACACTGGCGATTGAGTCGCTCTCGGTTGCCGGCCCGGCGGGTCAAGCCAGCGCCGAAGGCGAGTTCCTGCTCAAAGATGACTGGCCGCTTGCGGCAAGCCTGCATGCTGAGCCCAGCGCCCATCTGACCGAAGGACGGGTTTTGACGGCAAGCGCTGAGCTCAGCGGCCGTGCTGGCGCACTGGATGTGGAGGGCACCCTGCGCGGTCTGGAAACCGGGCCGGTGGATCTCTCGCTGTCGCTCGCTTTGCTGGAGCAACCGCTTGTGGTCGAGGCTGAGGCCCGAGCAGAGGGCGGCAGGCTAAAAGCAGACGCCCGCCTTGGGGAGTCACTGACGGTGGCCGCTGATCTTCAGGCACCTGACCTGGCGGTCTTCTGGCCAGGGCTCGAGGGCGCGCTAAGCGGCACGATGGATGTATCGGGTGATGTGCACGCGCCGCGCATACGTGCGGACCTGCTTGCACGCGATGTCCGGTACGCGGGCAGCGCGCTGACGACTGGTTCGCTGGCGGGTTTCTGGGATGCCGAGGCAGGCGGGGACCTCACCCTGGCCGTTGACGGATTGCAGTACGAAGACCAGGCCCTCGGTCAACTTGAGGCGTCGTTGGAGGGTAAGCCCTCAGCGCATCAGTTCACTCTGGCGCTGGCTGGCGGACCGGTGCCTGTCGAGGTCCAGCTGGAGGGAGGCATCGCCCCGGATAGCTGGCAATGGCAGGGCCATGTGCTCGGGGCAACGGCCAAGCTGCCGGATGGCCGCTGGCGGCTGGAGGATCAGCCAGCCCTCGAGCTCGACCCGGCTGAGCGCTCCGTGCAGCTTGCAGGACATTGCTGGGCCCGTGAGGCATACCGTGTGTGTGCTGAGCGCCTCACGGCGAGCCCAAGTGAGGCTCAGCTTCGGCTGGCCTCAGAGGCCGTCGACCTGGTGGTTGTGGAACGGTGGCTGCCCGCAGACCTGGGACTACCGGGTGAAGTCAGTGGAACCGCAGATCTTGACTGGCGGGCGGGCCAGCCGCCAGAAGCGCGTTTGACCCTGGTCACCGAAAACAGCCAAGTCCGGCTGCCACAGCCAGCCGGTGCTGAGCCACTGGCCCTTGATTACGACCGTGTGGTGGTGGACGCCGATCTACGCCCGGCATCGGCCACCTTGCGTGTCGGGATTGCGGCGGATGACCTCGGTCGCGGCGGATTCAGCGTGTCGTTTGACCCGACCGTGGCCATGGAGAATGCCGAGGCAACGTCCGTCAATGGAACGGTCTGGCTGGATGCCCTCCCGTTGACACCGCTGGCCGGGCTGCTGCCGCAAGTCCGGGGTGTGGCGGGTGCGCTCCGCGCCAACGGCGAGTTAACCGGGGCGCTGGGTTCGCCTGCCTTCCAGGGCCGGATCGCCCTGCGTGATGGGCGGTTGCGACCGGCCGCCATTTCCACGCCGTTGGAGTCCATTGACCTGGAGGCGGTGATTGAGGGACGTCGGGCTGTGATTGATGGCCGCTTTGTCGCTGGCGAGGGTCAGGCCACGGTGAGCGGTGATATCGATTGGTCGACAGGCCAGGCTGAAGGGGCCATCAATTTGGTGGGCGAGGGCTTGGAGATTGAGCAGGGGCCCTCGGTGGCCTTGCAGGTTGATCCATCACTTCGCCTGGCCCTCGAGCCTGAGGTGATCCGGCTGTCTGGCGAGGTGGATGTGCCTTACGGGCGTTTGCGCCTGGTGGGGGGCTCCCCAAATGCGACGCGGGTGTCGGGTGATGCCGTGCGCGTGGGCGGCGTGGGTGAGCAGCAGGCTCGTGCGGAAGCCGCTGGGATGGGCGCGCGATCGCTGGAGAGCGAAATCCGTGTGGTCCTTGGCGATGATGTGCGGTTCGAGGGCTTCGGCGCCGCTGGCGGGCTCAACGGCGAGGTGCGCCTGCAACAGCTCGGTGGCGAAACGGTTGAGGGTGAGGGGGTGATTGAACTGGTTGACGCCCGTTACCAGGCCTATGGGCAAGATCTGCGGGTACGCCGCGGGCGTATCATCTTCTCGGGTCCCCTGAGCGACCCACGGCTCGACATCGAGGCGGTCCGTGAGGGCGAGCAGATGATGGCGGGTGTCCGCGTTGATGGCTCGGCGCGGAGTCCAGGTATAACGCTGTTTTCGACGCCACCGATGGAGCAGGTGGACATTCTGGCCTACCTGCTCACTGGCCGACCGCCTGGTGAGGAATCGCCAAGTGAGACGGCCCTGCTGGGGCAAGCAGCGTTGTCGCTGGGCGTGCTGGGGGGTGAGAGCGCAGGCCAGGCCTTGGCCGACGAGCTGGGCATTGAAGGCTTTCAGCTGGAGGCGGGCGGTGAGGGTGAACAAGCGCAGGTCGCGGTGAGTGGATACATCGCCCCCAACCTGCTCGTGCGCTATGGCGTGGGCGTATTCGAACCGGACGACACGCTGAGTCTGCGCTACTACCTCAGTCAGCAGTTTTACCTGGAGGCGATCAGTGGCACTGAAAGTGCGCTCGATATTTTCTATACGTTCGACTACGACTGACTGGACGAACTCGGGCGTCGGTTGTTTCCGCCCCCGCTGCCGCGCCGATTCCCCCCCGTGCTGCGGCGATTGTCCATCCGTGCCGGGGCTTTGATGTCAGTGGCGATCAGGTCCGGTGGCGCCATCTCCGAGGGTATTTTCTGGTCAATGTACTTCTCGATGTCCGGCAACGAGTAGACGTAGCTCTCGCAGGCGAAGCTGATCGCTTCTCCGGCCGCTCCGGCCCGGGCTGTGCGGCCAATGCGATGGACGTAATCCTCCGCATCCTGGGGCAGGTCATAGTTAATGACATGGCTGACTTCCGGAATGTGCAGCCCCCGTGCGGCGACATCGGTCGCGACCAGGATGGGCAGATCACCGGACTGGAACTTGCCGAGCAATTGCTCGCGTTTGTTCTGTGGGATATCGCCCGAGATGACGGCTGCCTTGATGTCATTGCCCATCAGATAGCCGGTGACGCGATCTGCATCGCGTTTGGTATTGACGAAAATCAGGGTTCGGGTGGGATCCTGCTGTTGTAGAACACCGAGCAGGAGGCCGATTTTCTCGGTGTTCTCCACATGATAGAGCGTCTGGCGCACACGGTCGGCGGTGATGGTTTCCGACTCGATCTTGATGGATTCGGGCTCGTTCATGTGCTCGTAGGCGAGCTCGCGGACCCGTTCCGATAGCGTGGCCGAGAAGAGCATGTTCAACCGCTTCTCTGGCGGCGGCATGCGGCGCAGCAGATAGCGGATATCGGCGATAAAGCCCATGTCGAACATTCGGTCTGCCTCATCAAGAATGCAGACCTCGATGTTGTCGAGGCTGAAGACGCCTTGCTTGTAGAAATCGATAATCCGCCCGGGCGTGCCGATGAGGATATCCGTGCCACGCTCGAGGGCCTTGCGCTGACTTTCATAGCCGGTGCCGCCATAGATGCAGGCGAAATCCATGCCGGTGAACCAGCCGAGGCGCTCCGCGTCCTTGTGGATCTGCAGTGCGAGCTCCCGGGTGGGAGCGAGGATGATCGCCCAGGGCCCGGTTTTATCCTCGGCGACCGGCGTGGTCATCAGCCGATGCATGCAGGCCAGCAGGAAGGCGGCCGATTTGCCTGTGCCGGTCTTTGCCTGGCCGGCCACATCGCCGCCTTTTAGCGCGATGGGTAGGGCTTCGGCCTGAATCGGCGTGCAGTGCTCGAAGCCGGCCTCTTTCAGGCCGGTCAGCAGCGACTCGTGCAGGTTGAGGGATTCAAAGCGGGTGTCGGAGAGATGATTTTGTTCCATAGCCATTGAGGATACCGGATAAAGCACGTTTTTTCCCCTCGTCTGCCCGAGGTGTAATCCGTACACTATTGGTCCAATTTCGAGAAGGAGTCAGCCATGAGCGACGTTCAGGACAGCATTCGCCAGCAGGTCGAGAGCAATCCCGTACTGCTTTACATGAAAGGCTCACCGCAGTTCCCGCAGTGCGGTTTTTCCATGCGGGCCGCCCAGGCGCTCGCTGGCTGTGGTGTGGAGTTCTCCTACGTCAACGTGCTTGAGGACGAGGGGATCCGGCAGGGCATCAAGGATTACGGCAACTGGCCGACTATTCCGCAGCTCTACGTGAACGGGGAGCTGCTGGGCGGCTGCGACATCATCATGGAGATGTATGAAAGCGGCGATTTACAAAAGGCCGTGACCGAGGCGGCCGGCAGCGAGGCGAGTCAGTCCGACTGAATCAGCCCTGAGTGTCGGTCAGGGCGTCCCAGCGGTTGACGATGGTGCAGAAAAGCTCAGCGGTTTTCTCTGCGTCATAAATGGCTGAATGGGCCTCTCGGGCATCCCAGTCGAGGCCCGCGGCCGCAACCCCGCGGGCCAGGACAGTCTGGCCGTAGGCTAGACCGGAGAGCGTGGCCGTATCGAAGCAAGAGAACGGGTGGAAGGGGTTGCGCTTGATGCCGCAGCGCTCGACCGCTGCGTTTAGAAAACCCAGATCAAACCAGGCGTTGTGGCCCACCAGAACGGCGCGGGTGCAGCCGGTCTGCTTGATCGCCTCCCTAATGGGCTTGAAGAGCATGGGCAGCGCTTCGCTCTCCGGAATAGCCATGCGCAGCGGGTGATCGGGGTCGATGCCATTGAACTCCAGCGACTTCGGGTCCAGGTTGGCGCCTTCAAACGGCTCGACGTGGCTTGTATGGGTCTCGCCAACGTAGAGCGTGCCGTTGTCTTCCATGTGCACCATGACGGCGGCGATCTGCAGCACCGCATCGGTGGCGGCTTTGACACCGCCGGTTTCGATGTCCACCACCACGGGCAGAAACCCGCGGAATCGTTGACTGATCTGTCGGGGTTCCATGGCAGGGTCCTTTAGTTGGCGGATGGCGTGTCGGCGAGTTGCCAGGCGACCTGGCCGCCGGCGCGGAGCGGCACGATGGTCTCGCGCGCATACGGGAGTTCCGCAGGGATGTCCCGTGGCCGGCGCTCTAGCGTGATCACATCCGTATTGCGCGGTAGCCCGTAGAAATCAGCGCCGTGGTGGCTGGCAAAACCCGCCAGGCTGGGTAGCGCATTAACGCTCTCAAAGGCCTCTGCATACAGCTCGATGGCGAGTGGGGCGGTGAATATACCGGCGCAGCCGCAGGCATTTTCCTTGGCGCCTCGGGGATGGGGTGCGCTGTCTGTACCCAGGAAGAATCGCGGGTGCCCGGAGGTGGCAGCCTCGAGCAGGGCCTCACGGTCGCGCTCGCGCTTCAGGATCGGCAGGCAATAGTAATGGGGCCGAATGCCGCCAACGAGTAGATCGTTGCGATTCATTAGCAAATGCTGCGGCGTGATGGTCGCGCCCAGCCGTTCAGGACCTGCGCGGACGAAATCAACCGCGGCTGCCGTTGTCAGGTGCTCAAGGACGACTCGCAGACGGGGATGATCCGCCAGAAGCGGTGCAAGCCGTTCATTCAGAAATGCGGCCTCTCGATCGAAGATATCCGTGTGGTCGTGGGTGACCTCGCCGTGAATGCAGAGCGTGAGGTTCTGCTCGGCGATGGCCGCCAGCGCATCCGCGCAGCGGCTGAGGTCGGTCACGCCGGCATCCGAGTGCGTGGTTGCCCCGGCCGGATAAAGCTTCACGGCATGAATGCAGCCACTGGCCGCTGCCTTTTCGATTTCAGCCGGTGGCGTGTTATCCGTGAGATAGAGCGTCATCAGAGGTTCGAACGCGCTATTCGCCGGGCGAGCCAATAGAATGCGGTCGCGATAGGCCTCGGCGGCTGCGGTCGTTGTGATCGGTGGCGTCAGATTCGGCATGATGATGGCCCGGGCGAATCGCTCGGCGCTCCAGGGCACGACATGCTCAAGGACTGGGCCATCGCGCAGATGCAAATGCCAGTCATCAGGCCGGGTGATTGTGAGCCGTTCCATGTCTGCATTGTAGCAGGGCACCGCTCGCGCGGGCGCCGCCTTGATTATCCCCGCCGGCACGTCGATCATTGCCGGTTTAACACGCCCCGAAACCTGACCATGCGAGAGTGCGATTCATGAGTGATATCAAAAAGGTGGTTCTAGCCTATTCTGGCGGGCTGGATACCTCGGTGATCCTGCAATGGCTGCGTGATCATTATCAGTGCGAGGTCGTGACCTTCACCGCTGATCTGGGACAGGGCGAGGAGCTGGAGCCTGCCCGGGTTAAAGCCCAGGCGCTCGGTGTTGAAGAGATTTACATCGATGACCTGCGCGAGGAGTTTGTGCGGGATTTCGTTTTTCCGATGTTTCGCGCCAATGCGCTGTACGAGGGGGAGTACCTGCTCGGCACGTCGATTGCCCGGCCGTTAATCGCCAAACGCCAGATCGAGATCGCTCGGGCAACGGGTGCAGACGCGGTTTGTCACGGTGCCACCGGCAAGGGCAACGACCAGGTGCGCTTCGAGCTCGGCTATTACGGCCTTGAGCCGGGCATTCATGTGATTGCTCCCTGGCGGGAGTGGGACTTGAACTCGCGTGAGCGCCTGCTGGCCTATGCCGAGGAACACGGGATCTCGATCGAGGGTAAGCAGGCAGGCGGCGGTTCACCGTATTCAATGGATGCCAATCTGCTGCACATCTCCTACGAAGGCGGTGTGCTTGAAGACACCTGGACACCGGCGGAAGAGTCCATGTGGCGCTGGAGTGTCTCGCCGGAGGCCGCGCCCGATGCCCCCGAGGTGATCGATCTGGCGTTCCGCGGTGGTGATCCTGTGGCCATCAATGGTCAAGCACTCGCGCCCCACGACCTGCTCGCCCGGTTGAATCAGCTCGGGGGCGAGCACGGCATTGGCCGGGTCGACATTGTCGAGAACCGGTACGTCGGCATGAAGTCGCGGGGCTGTTACGAGACCCCCGGTGGGACCATTTTGTTGCGGGCTCGTCGAGCCATTGAGTCAATAACACTCGACCGCGAGTCGGCTCATCTGAAAGACGAGCTCATGCCCCGCTACGCCTCATTAATCTACAACGGTTATTGGTGGAGCCCGGAGCGCGAGGCCCTGCAGGCGCTAATCGATAACACCCAGGGGCCGGTTAATGGCGTTGTGCGACTGAAGCTCTACAAAGGCAATGTCATTGTCATCGGGCGGCGTTCCGAGACGGACAGCCTGTTTGACGACAGTATTGCCACCTTTGAGGACGACGCCGGTGCCTACGATCAGCAGGACGCCGAGGGCTTTATCAAGCTGAATGCCCTGCGACTGCGCCTCGCGGCTCGGCGCGGGGAGCACAAAGACCGCTAAAACCGGTTGACCCTGCTTTGACGCGAGCATACGTTGGAATAGTTTCAAACTAGAAGGAAGCGGCATGCGCACTTGGCGGCAGATCCGGCCTGGCTTGCTCGGCCTCGCCTTGCTTGGCGTGGTCGTCAGCGCGGCGGCTGTCGATGGGCAGGCCGCCGAGCGCCGCCCCGCCGAGGTGGTTGCCACCACGGGCATGATTGGTGATCTGGCCGAGCGATTGGGCGGTGAGTGCTTCGCTGTGCACACGCTGATGGGCCCTGGCGTCGATCCGCATCAGTATCGTCCGGCCGCGCAAGATGTTGGGCGCTTCCAGCGCGCCGAACTGATTCTCTACAACGGCTTCGGCCTGGAAGGTCAGCTCGGCTCAGTGCTTGGGCGGCTTGGCAGCATGATGCCGACCCTGGCTGTCGCAGAGGAAGCAGCGGAGGCGGCGAACTCTGCAGGCCACGCTGGGGCAGTTATCCGCGCGGGGGACGAGGGTAGCGCGCCCGATCCCCATTTGTGGATGGACGTCGGGCTGTGGCGGAGTGCGATCGACCCAGTGGCCAGCCAACTTGGGGCGGTTCGACCAGACTGTCGCGATGCCATCGCAACGCGAGCAGCCGTGCTTGAGCAGCGCTTCAGCGCGCTTGACCAGTGGATCAGGCAAGCCGTGCGCAGCATCCCGGAGCCGCGCCGAGTACTCGTCACAGCCCATGATGCGTTTGCCTATTATGGGCGTGCCTATGCTATCGACGTGCGTGGAATTCAGGGCGTGAGCACCACCGCCGAGGCCGGTGTGGCGGACATCCGCGACACCGCAGCATTGCTGGTTGAGCGCGATGTGCCCGCTATTTTTATTGAAAGCACGATTAACCCGCGAACCGTCCAGGCCGTACGCTCGGCAGCGGCGAGTGACGGCCATGAGATTGCCCTGGGCGGCCGTCTTTATGGTGATGCGCTCGGCGAAGCCGACGGGCCAGCGGGAGACTACCTGGGGATGATGCGCACCAATACCCGCCGCATCGTCGAGGCGCTGGGAGGCCGCGTGGTTGATGAGGGATAAGTCGGCCAATCGTCCGCCGCTGCACGAGCCGGATCTTGCCCTTCACGTGGAGGATCTGACCGTTACCTATGGCGAGCGCCCGGCGTTGTGGGACATCGATCTGGATATCCCGCCTGGCGTGCTGGCCGGGATCATTGGGCCGAATGGTGCGGGCAAAAGCACCCTGATTCGCGCCATTCTGGACCTGGTTCGTCGCTCCGCGGGCCATGTTCGCCTATTTGGGCACCCGTATCGGGCGCAGCGCCTGCGCGTGGGGTATGTGCCTCAACGCAGTAGTGTCGATTGGGAATTTCCGACCAGTGCGCTTGATGTGGTGACCATGGGCCTCTATGGGGAATTGGGGTGGTGGCGGCGACCGGGTCGGTCCGAGCGCGATCGGGCCCTGCGTGCCCTCGAGCAAGTCGGGTTGGAAGGCCTGGCCGATCGCCAGATCAGTGAGCTTTCGGGTGGTCAGCAGCAGCGCGTCTTCATTGCCCGGGCGCTGGTCCAGCAGGCGGATATTTATTTCCTTGATGAGCCGATGGCCGGAGTGGACGCCACCACCGAGCGCGCGATCATCGATCTGCTGCGCGAGCTCCGGGATGCCGGTCGCACGGCCATCGTGGTCCACCATGACCTCCAGACGGTGCGCAGCTATTTCGACTGGCTCATCCTCATGAATCGGCGTGTGATCGCACAAGGCCCCGTCGAAAAGGTCTACACCGCTGACAACCTCCGTCGCACCTATGGCGGGCAGGTCGCCTTGCTGGATACCGGGCATGATCCCGCTGCTCTCTGATCCCACGCTTCACACGGTTGCGCTGGGGACCGCGCTGCTCGGGGTGATGAGCGGTGTGCTCGGCAGCTTTGCCGTCCTGCGCCGCGAGAGTCTGCTGGGCGATACCCTGTCGCATGCCGCTTTGCCCGGCGTGTGCCTGGGCTTCATGGTAACGGGCGCACGGTCATTGACAGGTTTGATGGCTGGGGCGTTGGTGACGGCCATGCTCGCCGCCTTCGCTATGGTTTTTCTGGTGCGCTACACCCGCCTGAAAACCGATGCCGCCCTGGGGATCGCCCTGGGGTTGTTCTTCGCCCTCGGTGTTGTCCTGCTGACGCATATTCAGGCGACAGGGGGTGCGGCACAGGCGGGGCTCGATGCGTTCTTGTTTGGTCAGGCGGCTGCCCTGTCACGAGCCGATCTGTTGCCGATGAGCAGTGTGGGGCTGGTCGCGGTCGGGCTTGTGGTGCTTTTGTGGAAACCGCTCAAGCTTCTGACGTTCGATCCGGAATACGCAGCAGTGATTGGCCTACCCGTCCGGTCGCTTGAATTGCTCATCACCCTGCTCGTCGCCCTGACGGTGGTGGTCGGCCTGCAGCTCGTGGGCGTGGTGCTGATGACCGCCATGGTCATCGCCCCGGCAGCTGCTGCCCGACAATGGTGTTGCAGCCTGCACGGCATGGTCATCCTGGCGGCGTTGCTAGGCGCTACAGCCGGGGTGCTGGGCGGTGGCCTGAGCGCATTGATCCCCGGGCTCTCCACCGGGCCGGTTATCGTCCTGGTGGCCAGTGTGATCGCCCTTGGCTCCCTGTTTTTTGCCCCGCGGCGCGGGCTGATCCCCGCCTGGTGGCGACAGGGGCATCGGCTGAGTCGAACCTCGTCAGATCGAGTGCTTGAGACGGTCTATCAGCTCGCGTGCGAGCATGGCAGTGGCCGATATCGCGTTGAAGAAGGGGCGGTGGATGCGTATCACGGCATCGCGACGGCCGCCATTCTGGTGTCGCTGCGTGAGCGGGGGCTGCTCGAGGCCGTGGAGCACATGCCGGATGAGGGGCGACATTGGCGCCTGACCAATGAGGGCATGTCCTATGCAGCGGCCCGCGCCGGCCGCCCGGACGAGGCGATTGGCGTGTGACTGAGCTGTTTGTCGAACCGACCATTGCCATTGTCCTGACCGGCATGCTCGTGGGGGCCGCGGGCTCGCTGCTGGGCGTGTTTCTGGTGCTGCGTGGCAACAGCATGCTATCCGATGCCATTAGCCATGCGATCCTCTTTGGTATTGCAGTCGTCTGGTTGCTGACCGGCGCCACGAGTGGCCCGGTGCAGATCGTTGGCGCGGCTTTAAGTGGTGTGCTGGCCGTGTTCCTCATTGAGAGCGTCGTTCGTACCCGGCGAGTGCGTCAGGATGCGGCGATCGGCCTCGTGTTTCCCGCCCTGTTCTCGCTCGGCGTCGTTTTGCTGAACGTCTTTGCCCGCGATGTGCATCTCGATGAGCACACGGTTCTGCTTGGTGAGATCGGTTTTGTCTGGCTTGACCAGATCACCGTTGCGGGTTGGGTGCTGCCGCAGTCCTTAGCGACCTTGGCCGTGGTGCTGGCCATCGATGGCCTTTTCATCGCGCTGTTCTACAAAGCCCTTAAGCTGGCGACCTTTGATCCGGAGCTCGCACGGACCCTGGGCTTCAAGCCCACGCTGCTGTTTTACGGATTATTGAGTTTGGTCAGTGGCACAGCAGTCGCTGCTTTTGATGCGGTGGGCGTGGTGCTGTTTATCTGCTTTGTGATTGTCCCGCCGGGCGCGGCGTATCTGCTCACGGACCGGTTGGCGGTCATGTTGTTTCTGGCCGTGGCGATGGCGATGGCCAGCGCGCCCCTAGGCTACGTCGCTGCCGTCGCGCTCAACGTTTCCATTGCCGGCATGATGGCGCTGGCAACGGGCGGGTTTTTGATACTGGCGCTTACGCTCGGCCCGCGGCATGGCCTGCTGGCTCGACAAGCGCGTCGGCGCCGGTTGGCGGATCAGCCGGCTGACGGCGCCTCGTCAGCATAACGGGCCTTGTCCTTGAACTCACAAAAGTCATAGATCGGACAGGCTCCGCAGCGCGGTTTGCGGGCGGTACACACATACCGGCCATGCAGGATCAGCCAGTGATGGGCATCCTGCAGGAATGCGCGCGGTACCCAGCGCATCAGGCGGTCTTCAACCTCACGCACCGTTTTCCCTTTGGCGATACCCGTGCGGTTCGCCACCCGATAGATGTGCGTATCGACGGCCATGGTGGGATAGCCAAAGGCGGTATTGAGCACGACATTCGCGGTTTTGCGGCCCACACCCGGCAGGGCCTCAAGGGCCTCGCGACGGTCAGGGACTTCGCCGCCATGACGCTCCACGAGGGCCTCGCACGTGGCCATGATGTTTTTGGCCTTGCTATTGAAAAGCCCAATGGTTCGGATGTGTTGACGCAAGCCCGCTTCGCCTAGCCTCAGAATGCCTTCCGGGGTATTGGCCGCAGCGAAGAGCTTGCGCGTGGCGATGTTCACGCCGCGGTCGGTGGCCTGCGCCGAGAGGATGACCGCGATCAGCAACTCGAAGGCATTGCGGTACTCGAGCTCGGTGGTTGGATGCGGGTTGGCGGCGCACAACCGCTCGAAGATGGCCTGGCGTTTGCTGGCGTTCATTGGCGCTCCGAGCGCTGTCGCGCGCGTCGGGCCCGTGCCCGCTCCAACGCCGCTTGCGCCGCTGCCTGCCGCGTTGCCCGATCAGGCAGCGTGGGCTGCTGGCGGGTGGCGCGACGGGTTTGGCGTCGTTGCTCGGTTTCGGCTTGACGTGCCGCCACGCGGGCATTGCGCTGCTCAAAGCGTTGTCTTGCGGTATCCCGGCGGGCCTGGCGCAGGGCATCGGACTCCGCTTCGCGATCGGTCGGGAGCATGTGAATACAGTCCACGGGGCAGGGTTCAACGCATAGGTCGCAGCCGGTGCATTCCTCAGCAATCACCGTGTGCATCAGCTTGCGGGCCCCCACAATGGCATCGACGGGGCAGGCCTGAATGCATTTGGTGCATCCGATGCAGACCGCTTCATCGATCCAGGCGACACGGGGCGGTGTATAGGTGCCATGTGCCGGGTCCAGGGGCTTGCTGTCACGACCTAGTAGCGCCGCAAGGGCATCAATGCCGGCCTGACCCCCCGGTGGGCACTGGTTGATGTCCGCCTCGCCGCGGGCAATGGCCTCAGCATAGGGGCGACAGCCCGGGTGGCCGCATTGGGCACACTGGGTCTGGGGGAGACATCGGTCGATGGCCTCAATCAGACTCATGTCGGCTTCAGGTTCTCCCGCGATTCCTCGACCATGGCCGCGATGGCATCGGTGTCTACGCGGGTAATGAGCGGCTTGAACGCTTGCAGATCGTGGTCGAGCAAAGGCTGTCCTGCATCCGCCCAGCGCATGGCGCTGACATTGAGAAAGCCCTCGGCGGCTTCCGTGGTTTTGGGCAGCACAGGTTTGAGGTAGAGCATCAGCACGCGAAACAGGTTGATGCCGGTGGTGCAGACCGCCTGGACATCCGCTTGTCGGTCAGGGTCTTTGATGTGGACCCAGGGCTTTTGTTCGTCGATGTACTGGTTGGCCTCATCGGCGAGTGCCATGACTTCGCGGACGACCCGGGCGAACTCGCGATCCTCATAGAGCCCGCCAATGGTCTCTGCCCGGGCGCTGAAGCGCCGGAACAGCTCAGGGCTGTCCAGGCGTGGGCCCAACTGACCATCGAAGCGTTTGTGGATGAATCCCGCGCAACGGCTCGCAATGTTGACGAGTTTGCCGACCAAATCGGCATTTACGCGTTGTGTGAAGTCGTCGAGATTGAGGTCGATATCGTGCACGCCGCTGCCGAGTTTGGCGGCGAAGTAGTAGCGTAGATATTCCGGGTTGAGGTGGCGCAGATAGGTCTCCGCCATGATGAACGTGCCACGGGATTTCGACATTTTCTGGCCATCGACGGTCAGAAATCCGTGGGCACAAACCCGGGTGGGCGTGCGAAAACCCGCGCCGCTGAGCATGGCGGGCCAGAACAGGGCGTGAAAATAGACGATGTCCTTGCCGATGAAGTGATAAAGCTCGGCGTCAGAATCGGGTTGCCAGAACGCGTCGAAATCCACGCCAGTGCGGTGGCATAAATCCTGAAAGCTCGCCATGTAGCCAATCGGGGCATCAAGCCATACGTAGAAGTACTTATCGGGGGCATCCGGTATTTCGAAGCCGAAGTACGGGGCGTCACGCGAGATGTCCCAGGCACGCAGGCCGGCATCAAACCATTCCTGGAGCTTGTTCGAGACTTCGTCCTGCAGCCCTTCGCTGGCCGCCCACTCCCGCAGCATGGGCTCGAAGTCCTGCAGCCGGAAAAAGTAGTGCTCGGATTCTTTTTGCACCGGTGTTTCGCCGGAGAGTACCGAGACCGGGTTTTTCAGCTCATCGGGCGAGTAGCTGGCGCCACAGGCTTCGCAGTTGTCGCCATACTGATCGTCGGCGCCGCAGCGCGGGCACGTCCCCTTGATGTAGCGATCGGGCAGGAAGAGGCCCTCCTGGGCATCAAAGGCCTGGGTAATGATTTGCCGGTCGATGGCGCCCCGATCGCGCAGCCGCGTATAGATCAGTTCGGAGAAATGGCGGTTTTCTGCGGAGTGCGTCGTGTAGTAGTTGTCAAAGCCAATCTGGAAACCGGCAAAATCCCGCCGATGTTCAGCGCCCACCTGCTCGATGAGTGCCTCTGGCGTGATCCCGCGCTCCCGGGCCTTGAGCATGATCGGCGTGCCATGGGCGTCGTCGGCGCAGACATACCACGCCTCGTTGCCCTGTAGCTTCTGGAAGCGCACCCAGATATCGGTCTGGATGTATTCGACGAGGTGGCCAAGGTGAATTGGCCCGTTGGCGTACGGCAGGGCACTGGTGACCAGTAGCTTGCGGGTCATGAACGCTCCGCGCGGTGACAATCAGGAACGCGGCATTATGCCAGAGCCGGCCGGCAGGGCATTAATCTTCTGAAGGGCCGCGATGACGGCTTTAACGGCGCCGGCCTGGTCGGTTGTGCTGACATCGACGCCAACGTCGGCATGTTGGTGGTAGAGCGCCTCCCGCTCGCGATAAAGATCCTCGATGCTCTGGCCAGCGGCGCGGGCAATCCCGCGCGTATCGAAATCGGTCACACGCGCACGGATGACGGGCAGATCGACATGCAGGTGCACGATCACACCGGTGGTCCGCAAGGCGGTCATGGCCGCCTCGCTGTAGACGGCGCTGCCGCCGGTCGCAATTACATGCCCGCGCAGGCTGACCTGGCGCAGCACCTCCGCTTCGATGTGGCGGAGGGCCTGGTGGCCTCGGGTGTCAACCAGATCCTGAAGACTCATGCCCTCACGGCGCTGAATCAGCAGATCGGTATCCGTGAAATCCAGCCCAAGCGCACGGGCGAGTAATACCCCGACCGTGCTTTTACCCGCCCCTGGCATACCGATCAGGATGACGTTTTCCGGTGGTGTGCGCATGGTGCTCAATCTGCCCCACCCCGAGGGCCTGGGCAAGCTTGTCTGCCAACCCCGCTCGTGGCGTGTTTAATGCACCTCCCCCGCGGGGTAGACTTTCGCTTCATTATTTCTGGACCGGGCGAACAAGGAGCCATTATGCCAGCCGTGACTCAAGACGCTGTCGAGCAGGCCCTCGCCAATTGGACTGAGCCCTGCCTGGGCTTGGATCTGATCAGCGCCGGCGCGATTGAGGCCATCAGTGTCGACGAGGGCGCAGTCACTGTTCGACTGTCGCTTGGCTTTCCGGTTGATGAGTACCAAAAAACGTTGAAGGCAGCGGTGGCTGAGCAGATCACCGAGGCGACCGATGCCACCGCCGTGACGGTGGAAGTGGACTGGTCGATTGCCGCGCATCAGGTTCAGGCCGCCCTGAAACCTCTGGAGGGGATTCGCAACATCATCGCCGTGGCGTCGGCGAAGGGCGGTGTCGGCAAGTCTACTTGTGCGGCCAATCTGGCACTGGCCCTGGCGGACGAGGGCGCCCGGGTTGGCCTGCTTGATGCGGATATCTATGGGCCAAGCCAGCCGCGCATGATGGGTGTGGCGGGGCGCAAGCCGGACAGTCCCGATGGCAAGACCATTACACCGCTGGATAACTACGGCGTGCAGGTGATGTCGATCGGTTTCCTGATCGAGGAAGATACCCCGATGGTCTGGCGCGGCCCGATGGTCACCCAGGCGCTCACGCAGTTGTTGAATGAAACACGATGGGAGTCGCTGGACTACCTCATCATCGATTTGCCCCCGGGGACAGGCGACATTCAGCTGACGCTGTCTCAGAAAGTGCCAGTCGCCGGTGCGGTGGTCATCACCACGCCGCAGGATATCGCCACACTCGATGCGCGTAAGGGCGTGAAGATGTTCGAGAAAGTGAAGGTTCCCGTACTGGGCATTCTCGAGAACATGAGCCTGCATATCTGCTCGCAGTGTGGCCACGAGGAGCCGATTTTTGGTTCTGGCGGCGGACAGCGGCTTGCGGATCAGGAGGGGGTCGAGCTGCTCGGTTCCATGCCTCTTGACCTGAAAATCCGAGAGCAGGCGGACGCGGGCCGCCCCACGGTGGTGGCGGATCCGCACTCGCGGGTCGCCGAGCTTTATCGTGAGGCAGCGCGGCGAACGGCGGCCATTCTCTCGCGGCAGGACTCGGCAGGGGCCAGCCGCTTTCCCAATATCGTTGTCGACGACACCTAGACAGGAAGACGCCAATGGCAATCAAATCCGACCGCTGGATACGGCAGATGGCTGCCGAGGGCATGATCGAGCCTTACGAGCCCGGGCAGGTGCGAGACGCTGGCAGCGGCCGCATGATTTCATACGGGACGTCGAGTTACGGCTACGATGTGCGCTGCGCAGACCACTTCAAGATCTTCACCAACATCAACTCCGCGGTGGTCGATCCAAAGAACTTTGACGAATCCTCATTCGTCGACGTGCGCGCGGACGTTTGCATTATTCCGCCGAACAGCTTCGCGCTCGCGAGCACCGTGGAGTATTTCCGTATCCCGCGAAATGTGCTGACGATCTGCCTTGGCAAGTCCACTTACGCTCGGTGCGGCATCATCGTTAACGTCACTCCGCTCGAACCGGAGTGGGAAGGGCATGTGACCCTAGAGTTTTCCAATACCACGACGCTGCCCGCGAAAATTTACGCCAATGAGGGCGTTGCGCAGATGCTCTTCCTTGAGTCGGACGAGGTCTGCGAGCAGTCGTACAAGGATCGCTCCGGGAAGTACATGGGCCAGCGCGGTGTGACCCTGCCCCGACCCTGAGGTCCTCAGCGGGATGAGTCGAGGCCGTCGAGGGCCGCAAGACTGAGGCGGAAGTTTTGATCGCCATCCTCGTGCTGCTCGACGCGAACGGCCAGGTAATCAAGCTCGGGTGCGCACCACAGGCGTGTCTCCCGGTTGCTGTCGGTATCGCGCCGGCGAATCCGAATCGCCTCGAACGCTCCCATCGGTGTATCGATCATCTCGGTGCCCTCGATGGTGAGCAGGTAGGTCTTGAGCTGGCCACCATCGGCAATGCGGTAGACGAGCTGATCGTCATCGCCGTCGCGTTCTGCAAGGTCATGCATGAGCTGGAGTGGCCCAATCACCCGATCGATCGTGTCGTGGGTGATATCCATGCGCCAGGGGTAATCCGCGACGTCGTTGACGACCTCAAGATCCAGCCAGTCAAAGCGCAGCTCCGCCACGCGGGCTTTGTCATCACCACTGCGTTTATAGCGATAAAAATCGGGTCGAAAGCCATCGTCGAGGATCCGTCCATGGCTCTGCTCATAGACCTCGCTACTGAATAGCAGCCGGGCCAGTCCACTGGCGCGGGTATGCAGACTGTAGCGATAGCGGCCTGGGACGGGTTGTGCAAACCGCAGGTCGGCACGCCCCAGCGTGATGCCCGCCTTACGAACCTCGTAGCGCGCCTTGAAGTCGGGTGGCGGCTCAAACCCCTCCGCCGCGACGGCCCCCAGGCCGGGCCCAAGATAGATCGCGAGGGCGATGCCGATTAAACGGGTGAGCGGTCGATGGATCAATGCTCGGTCTCGGCGGTGATGCGGGGGGGACGGCTGATGGGCTGGCCATCCATCCACACTTGGTCGTCGTGCAGTGAGACGCGGCCATCAGCGATCCAGCTGACAACCTGCGGGTACAGGGTGTGCTCCATCGCCTGAACGCGGGTCTGCAGGCTGGCAGGCGTGTCGTCGGGTTTGATGGTGACGGGCGCCTGCGCAATCACCGGGCCTGCGTCGAGCTCGGGAATGACGTAGTGAACGCTGCACCCATGTTGGCGCTCACCGGCGGCGATAGCGCGCGCATGGGTGTGCAGCCCGCGATAGGCCGGCAGAAGCGAGGGGTGAATGTTAATCATCTGACCGGCGAACGTGCGCACCAGCGGATCGGTGAGGATGCGCATGAAGCCGGCGAGCACGATGAGATCCGGCCGGAGGGCGGTCAGGCGTTGGCCGAGCGCTTCGTCATACGCCTCTCGGGTGTCAAAGTGGCGATGGTCAATGACCTCGGCGGGGATACCCGCCTGACGTGCTCGCTCCAGGCCACCAGCGTCCGGGCGATTGCTCAGGACCTGTTCAATCTCACCGGATATCGACCCGGTTGCCGTGGCATCCATGATGGCCTGGAGGTTACTGCCACTGCCCGAGATAAGAACGGCGATCCGAAAGGCGGGTACGCTCACGGCCCCTCCGCAAACACAACCGCTGGCCCATGATTGGCGGCGCTGATCTCTCCCAGACGCCAGGCCGTCTCGCCCGCCTCCTGCAGGCAGGCGATCGCCGCATCGGCTTGATCCGCAGGCACCACGACCACCATCCCGACCCCACAGTTAAAAGTGCGCCGCATTTCGGGCGTGCTGACATCGCCCGTTCGCTGCAGCCAGTCGAACAAAGCGGGCCATTTCCAGCTGGTGACATCGACAGCGGCGGCAAGGCCGTTTGGCAGAATGCGGGGCAGATTGTCTGTCAGCCCGCCACCGGTGATATGGCAGATTCCGTGCACTGGGCTGTTGGCGATCAAATGGCGAATGGCCCGCGCGTAGATTCGGGTGGGCGTGAGCAGCCATTCACCGAGGTTGCGTCCATCCAGTGTCGTTTCCAGGGCCTCGGGATCCCGCGCCAGGATGCGACGCACCAGAGAGTAGCCGTTGGCATGCACGCCCGCGCTCGCGAGCCCAATCAGCTGGTCGCCGGGTTGAATTGATTGGCCATCAATCAGCGCCTCGCGCTCCACGACACCCACGCAGAAGCCGGCAAGGTCATAATCGCCGTCGGCGTACATGCCGGGCATCTCGGCGGTCTCACCGCCGATGAGTCCAGCGCCCGCTTCACGGCAGCCAGCAGCGATTCCGCGGATAACCTGTTCGGCAATATCCACATCGAGCCGGCCTGTCGCATAGTAATCGAGGAAGAAAAGCGGTTCGGCCCCGGTGACGATGACATCGTTGACGCACATGGCCACCAGATCGATCCCAATCCCGTCGTGCTGTCCGGTATCCAGGGCCAAGCGCAATTTGGTGCCGACACCATCAGTCCCCGAGACAAGCACCGGATGGGTGTAGCGATCCATCGGCAGTTCAAATAGCCCACCGAAACCGCCCAGTCCGCCGAGCATGCCAGGGCGGTGTGTGCGCGCGACATCCTCGCCGATACGCTCTACCAGTGTGGCGCCGGCGTCGATGTCGACCCCTGCATCACGATAAGTGAGTCCCTGGGTTTCATTGCGCTTCGTCAATGCCTGCTCCCTTGCCGCTCGCCGCGTCGTGCCGATGAGATCGGCATGGTACCTTAAATCCCCCTGTCATCACGGTGTGGGTGAGCCGAGCAACCTGATGCGATACCGATTAGTGGCTGTCTTTTGTCTTGTTTTTGCCAGTCTGCTGGCCCCGTTGGCCGTGGCGCAGACGGTGGATTCTCCAGGGCGGGCTGAAGTGCCTGTGACGGACGGGTCTGAAGCCGCCCGCACCGAGGCGGTGGCGGAGGCGGTGGATCAGGTGATCCTGCGCTTGAGCGGTGATCCGTCTGTGCTGACGTCCGATCTGGCGGCTGAATTGCAGCGCAACGCGGATCGGTATTTGCAGGGCTATGCCTACCGGGAAGCGGAGGATACCGAGTCGGGTTCAGGCGGGCTGCGTTTAATCGCCCGCTTTGATATTCAGCGGCTTCGCGAGGCCCTGGTCGAGGCCGAGGTGCCCATCTGGCCGGATCGCCCGCCCACGGTACTTGTGTGGCTTGGCCGCGATCTGGAGGGGGAGCGCGAAATCGTTGGCGCGGGTGATGACGAGCCACTGCGGGCTGAATGGGTAGCGGCTGCCAAAGACCTCGGCATCAATCTGTTTTTCCCCATCATGGACTTGCAAGATCTCTCCGCCGTCCGCTTCGTCGACCTGGCGGGTGGCTTTTCGGAGCCGGTAGCGGAGGCCTCGGAGCGATATGGGGCCGATCAGATTCTGGCAGGCCGTATCGCCGATACTGACGGGGGGCGCATCGATGGGCGTTGGATGGTGCTCTCGGGTCAGGGCGATGTGGAGCGGTGGCGCGAGCAGGCATCTGATCCCGCGGCCCTACTTGATCGCACGCTAGACAGCCTGGTCACCCGGCTGCGGGAAACGTTTGCCTATCTACCTGATCTCCAGGCGCGTGGCCGGATGCAAATCGAGGTCGCAGGCATTGTCGATTTGGGTGTCCATGAACGCGTGACTGAGCGACTGACCGAGATGAGTGGCGTGGAGCGGGTCAACCCGGTCCGCGTCCAGGAAGACGTTGTGCAATTTGAACTGGCCATCAGCACCACCGAAGCCCGGGTAATGGATGCCCTAGAGCGGGATGGCCGGCTCGCTGGCAGTGATGCGGAATACCGCTGGGAATGACGGACAGCGCCTCGACTTCGCCACAGCTGGCGCTTGATTTCCGCTGGGATACCCGTGCGGACTTTGCGAGTTTCGTTGCCGACGGCAATACCGAAGCGGTGAGTGCACTGCGAACGGTGGGCGTGCCGGCATCACCCTGGATGTATGTGTGGGGGCAGCCGGGGACGGGCAAAAGCCATTTAATGCAGGCGGCGTGCGGTGAGGCGGGCCGAACCGGCGCGACGGCGGTTTATGTGCCGCTGGCGGATTACCCCCGCGCCACGCCGGATCTGCTTGAGGGCCTTGAGCGCGTGACGCTGGTGGTCTTGGATGATCTGCACTGCATCGCCGGCAAAGCGGCGTGGGAAGAGGCGGTGTTTCACTTGCATAATCGACTTCGGGATGCCGGTGGCCAACTGATTGTGGCGGCAGCGGTTGGGCCCGATTCCCTGGGGCTGGGGCTGGCCGATCTGGTTTCGCGATTGCAGGCGCTGCTGCAGTTTCGTCTATCCCCGCCGGATGATGCCCGCCGCCGTCAAATTCTCTCCCGGGCCGCCGGACAGCGCGGGCTGGCGCTTCCTCAGGCCAGCGCCGACTACTTGTTGCGCCATGAGGCCCGCGACCTGCGTCATTTGCTCGCGTGGCTGGACCGGCTGGATGCGGCCTCTCTGCAAAGCGGCCGACGCCTGACGGTGCCGTTCATCAAAACGATCCTCGGGGCGCCGCCACCCGCTTAAGCAGGTCAGGCTTTCTGGCGGGCCTTGTGCGCGATCTTCCCGCGGCGCAGAACCATGAGGGCGGCGCCAAAATAACCGATGGTCAGAATGACCTCGGCGCTGCCAAGCCAGCGCTGTGAGGCAGGACCCGTGGCAGCGACTAGGCCGTGCATAAAGTAGGCAAGGCTGAGCATACCCGTCCATTGCAATGTGTAGCGGCGCCGATACAGCACGCCACGCAGCCCGAGGAGTAGCGGCAATAAAAAGACGATCAGAAGGGGGCTGAGTAGCCCGGGCGGTGGCGGTGCCAGCCAGACCAGCCAGGCGCCCAGCAAAACAATCAGACCGATGTAGCAACCGACTGCCACTCGATAGAGCGGTGTTGAGGCGACATGCGTGGCCGTGTCGCCCCCTGGTTCAGTCTGCGCCATCGCTCGACTCTGCGTGTTTCAGACGCCGGGCTGCGCGGGCAACGCGGGCGCCCAGGCACCGGCAGAGCTGCGATTCCGTGTCGTCGACGGCGCGATCTGCATCGCCACCGGCGAGGTGACTGGCACCGTACGGTGTGCCACCCGTCGTGGTCGCCGAGAGGCCGGGCTCGCTGTAGGGCAATCCGATCAGATACATCCCGTGATGGAGCAATGGCAGCATCATCGATAACAGGGTGGATTCCTGGCCGCCATGCAGGCTGCCGGTGGAGGTGAACACGGCAGCCGGTCGGCCATCGAGCGCCCCGCTGATCCAAAGCCCGGAGGTCTGATCGAGAAAATGCTTTAAGGGAGCGGCCATGTTGCCGAATCGGGTTGGGCTGCCGAGCACCAGTCCGTCACTGTTCCCGAGTTCTTCAATGGTGGCATAGGGCGCGCCGGACTCGGGTACGGCGGGAGCGGTTGCTTCGCTAACCTCCGAGACGGGCGGAACGGTTCTCAGCAGGGCCGTGGCGCCGTCAATCGACTCCACGCCGTGCGCAATCTGACGAGCCATGTCATGCGTGGCCCCGTGGCGACTATAATAGAGGATCATGATTTCGCAGTTCATGGTGTGATCATCATGGCTGCATCCGCGGCATGCAAGAGAAAGTCTGATGACGAAAGCATCCATTCAGTGTCGGCGTTTCCTCGTCCAGGGGCAGGTTCAAGGCGTTTTCTATCGGGCCAGCACGCAGGCAGAGGCCGCGCAACATGACCTGACGGGCTGGGTCCGCAATCGCGACGACGGCCGTGTGGAGGTGCTGGCCTGCGGATCGAACGCGGGCCTTGATGCGCTGGAAACCTGGTTGCATGACGGCCCACCCAGAGCCGTGGTCGCGTCGGTGACCTCGGAGCCGGCGGATGATCTCGGTATGAGCGGATTCGAGATTATTTGACGACGGCTGGCGCCCGTCCTGTGCAACTTTACCGCCGTGTCGATCCATGGAAATATAGGCGCCACTGCCGACGGGGCCAAGAGGAGTACGATGAAGATTACGCGATCAGCGGCACTGACCGCGCTTGCCTTGCTCATGCTGGGGTTGCCTGGCCTGGCTACCGCCGAGGGGGATATCTCGGCCGGGCGGGATAAGGCGTATACCTGCATGGGCTGCCATGCCGTTGATGGGTACCGCAACGCCTATCCGTCATACCGCGTCCCGAAACTGGGTGGCCAGCATGCCGAGTACATTGTGCTGGCGCTGAAGGCCTATAAAGCCGGCGATCGCCAACACGGCACCATGCAGGCGCTCGCCTCGACGCTGAGTGAACAGGACATGGAAGATATCGCGGCGTACTTTGCCTCAGCCGGACAGGAAGAGTCGGAATGATGCGTGTAATCCAGAATGCCCTTGTGATGATCGCCATGCTGATGGCCGGCACGGTGGTGGCACAGCCCATCGGAGACCGTGAAGCGGGGCGTGAGAAGTCAGCCTCCTGCGTGGCCTGTCACGGCGAGGTCGGTGTCTCCAGCAATCCTGAGTGGCCTAACCTGGCCGGCCAGCACCCGGACTACATCGTCCACGCTTTGCAGGCCTACAAATCGGGCGATCGACAAAACGCGCTGATGAATGGTCAGGCCGCTGACCTGAGCACGGAAGATATGCGCGATCTTGCCGCCTATTACTCCTCGCAGGATCCTGAGGTTTATACCCCCGCACGCACCAGCCGCTGATAGCCCTGTCGATAGCTCGGATAGCGGAATCGATAACCGCTGGCGCGCAGGCGCTGATTAAGACAGCGGCGACCGGACTGCGTCCCGCCGGGCGTGCGACGGGGTGGCTGTTGGCCCAGTGCAGATGCCAACCAGTCCATCACTTCGCACTGCGTGCAAGGCGCGTCGTCCACACCAATATAGAGCGGGGCCGGTGCGGCGAGCTGTCCGACGTGCCTCAGGACTCCAATGCAATCGTCTTCGTGAATTCGGTTGGTATAGCGCGGCGGTGGGTCTGTGCAGGGGCGACCCGAGCGAACCCGGCGGACGAGGCTGTCACGCTCTGGTCCGTAGATACCGGCAAATCGTACGACAACGGATACGCCGGGATGACGCCGAAGGCACGTTTCGGCCTCAAGGAGGCGCCTGCCGGAAAAGCGGGTCGGCTCGGTCACGCTGGCTTCGTCGACCCATTCGCCCTGATCCTGCCCGTAGACACCGGTACTGGAGACGAAAATGACGCGGGCATGCGCATTCCCGGATGCCGAAAGGGCCTCAAGCAGTCGTGTTAGGCCCGTGACGAAGGCGGCTTTGTAACCCGCATCGTCGGTGGTTTGGGGTGTGAGGATGTAGTACACCTGATCGAGGCCGGGGGGAAGGCGGTCGCTGAGATCCGGGTCCGCCAGCAGGTCAGCGGCTAGCGGGGTAATGCCTGCAGGCAGATGCCGGGGGTGGCGCCGCAGCCCATGCACCTCCGCGCCGGCCTGGTTCAATGCCGTGCCAAGCCGTGTCCCAAGGCGCCCACAACCGGCGATCAGTATTCGCTTGCCTGTCATCGCATTAGAATAGCCGGCAAACCCTGGGGGAGGACAACTTGTGAGTGCCAGCCGTCTGGCTCGTTTCAAGGCGACGCTTGATCAGCGGCAGCCGGATCTTCGGGTCCTGCTCGATCAGGTGCACAAACCGCATAATTTGAGCGCCATCCTGCGTACCTGTGATGCGACGGGGGTTTTCCAGGCGCACGCGGTCTTGCCGGATGCCGCTTTCGAAATCCACCGCCACTGCTCGGCCGGGGCCGGACAGTGGGTTCACATGCAGACCCATGCGGATATTGAAACGGCGATTGTGGCGCTGCAGGCCGAGGGCCTGGCCGTGTATGCCGCGCATTTATCGCCAACGGCGGTCGATTTCCGCACCGTGGACTACTCGGCGCCTTGTGCCATTCTCATGGGCGCGGAGCGATGGGGCGTGAGTGAGCGCGCCGCGGCGCTCGCTGACGGTCACATTACCGTGCCGATGGCGGGTCTCGTGGAATCGCTGAACGTCTCGGTGGCTGCCGCCGTGATCCTGTTCGAGGCCCAGCGCCAGCGGCAGGTTGCCGGTTTCTACGACCAGCCCCGGCTTACGCCCGAGGTCTATCAGCGCACGCTGTTTGAGTGGCTGCATCCGCGTATCGCCGAGCACTGCCGCACTCGTGGTGAGCCTTATCCAGCCCTGGACGAAGCGGGCGACCCCATTCGCTCACCAAGCGCCTGAGGGAGGTCAGCGACTGGGAGTTGTTCGTTCTCCGGTTGGGTGCGGTCGCGGTACTCCACCGCCCCGTTCTCCAGGCCTCGGGCGCCGACCACGAGGCGATGGGGAATGCCGATCAGTTCGATGTCCGCAAACTTAACCCCGGGCCGGGCATCGCGGTCGTCCAGCAGTGGGTCATACCCGGCTGCGCGAAGCTCGCTGTAGAGCCGTTCAGCCGTCTCCGCGACGTCTGGCGAGCGGTCTGCGCCGATCGTGACAATCGCCACGTCAAAGGGGGCGAGGGGCGCGGGCCAGATAATGCCCTGGTCGTCGTGGTTTTGCTCAATGGCAGCCGCAACGACACGGGAGACGCCGATGCCGTAACAGCCCATAATCAGAGGCTGTTTATGGCCGTCCTCGTCGAGCACCCGGGCGTCCATCGACTCGCTGTACTTGGTACCAAGCTGAAAGATGTGGCCAACCTCAATGCCGCGATCGATCACGAGATGGCCCTCATCGCAGCATGGGCAGCCTTCGCCTGCAGCCGCCGTGCGCAGGTCGGCGCAAGGCGGTAGCGGGAGATCCCGATCCCAGTTCAGATTGATCCAGTGCCAGTCAGCGCGGCCGGCGCCACTAGAGAAGTTCACCAGTGCGGCCGCACGGTGGTCGACCCGCTGAGTGAGACCTTCGGGCAGGCCCTTGGGGCCAATGAACCCCCGAGGCACGCCGGTTGCGGCCAGGGCCTCATCGGGCTCTGCCAGTCGGACATCCTCGGCATCGAGCGCATGCGCCACCTTGACCAGGTTGAGTTCGTCGTCGCCGGCGATAAAGAGCACCGCGGGTGTCTCATCGGCCATCACGACAACGCTCTTGACCACCTGCATGGGGCTGATGTCGAGGTAGGCGCACTGCTCGGCGACGGTGTGCACATCGGGTGTCTCGCGCTCCTCCGCTGGCAAGGGGGTGTCCGCGGTGGGGGCGACTGGCCGGCTGGTCGCCAGCTCCGTATTCGCTGCATAGCCGCAGGCTGTGCAACTCGCAATCTCGTCCTCGCCCGAGTCGGCAAGGACCATGAACTCCTCGGAAACGCTGCCACCAATCGCGCCGCTGTCGGCGCCCACTGATCGAAAGTGCAGGCCGAGGCGCTCAAAAATCCGGGTGTAGGCGTTGTGCATGTCCGCGTAGGTGGCTTCCAGTGACGCCTGGTCCAGGTGGAAGGAATAGGCGTCTTTCATCACGAATTCCCGCGCCCGCATGACACCAAAGCGCGGACGGATCTCGTCGCGGAACTTGGTCTGGATCTGGTAATACCTCAGCGGCAGCTGCCGGTAGCTTCGGAGCTCCCGACGCAGGTAATCCGTGATCACCTCTTCGTGCGTTGGCCCAATGCAGAAGTCGCGTTCATGACGGTCTGTCAGTCGCAGCAGTTCCGGTCCATAAAGTGACCAGCGCCCGGATTCCTCCCACAGCTCGGCCGGCTGCACCGCGGGCATGAGGACTTCCATTGCGCCAATGCGGTCCATCTCCTCGCGGACGATCTGCTCGACCCGGCGCATGACTCGCAGGCCCAGCGGCTGCCAAGTGTAGAGCCCGGCGCCGATCTTTTCGATCAAACCGGCTCGCAACATGAGCTGATGGCTGACGATCTCGGCGTCTGCCGGGGTCTCGCGGCTGGTGAAGAGCGGAAACTGGCTAGCGCGCATGCGAGTGATGACCTATGCGTTGCAAGAATGCGCCACAGGTTAGCCGACCCGGCCCCGGCCGCCCACCCCCGCCTGCTTGACGCCCTTTGCAGCGCCCCGTAAGTTGACCGGCTTTACATCATCAGATTGGGTCACGCCGGGCGCCGGTCGAAACGCTATGCGACACATCATTTCCATTCTCGTGGAGAACGAGTTCGGTGCACTCGGGCGGATCGCCGGGCTTTTTACAGCGCGGGGCTACAACATTGACTCGCTGACTGTGGCGCCCACCGATGACCCGACCCTCTCGCGCATGACGCTGGTCACCCAGGGTGATGAACGAATCGTTGACCAGATCCTCAAGCAGCTCAACAAACTGCTCGACGTGGTCAAAGTGCTGGACATCACTGAGGCCACGCACATCGAGCGCGAACTGATGCTGGTCAAGGTCCAGGCAACGTCTGGCGAGACGCGCGAGGAGTTCAAGCGCCTGGCCGATATTTTCGAGGCCCGGGTTGTGGATGTCACCGACAAGACCTTCACCATCGAGGTGATTGGTCGCAGCAGCAAGCTGGATGCCTTTCTTGAGCTGCTCGATCGCAAAACGCCGATGGAAGTGGTCCGGTCGGGGGTCATCGGCATCGCCCGCGGCGAGAAGCAAATGCGTATCTGAAACAACCACTCGGGGGAGTCATGAAGGTTTACTACGATAAGGACGCTGATCTTTCCATCATTCAGGGTATGAAGGTGGCCATTCTGGGTTATGGCTCTCAGGGCCATGCCCATGCCAATAACCTCAAGGAATCCGGCGTTCCGGTTGTGGTTGGCTTACGGGCGGGCTCCGCGAGCGCGGAGAAGGCCCGCTCGGCCGGGCTTGAGGTCGCTGAGGTAGCCGATGCAGTCGCTGCGGCCGACCTCGTCATGATGACGCTGCCAGATGAGCATCAGCCGGCTGTCTACGAACAGTTCGTAGCCCCGAACCTGCGCCAGGGTGGCGCGATCGCCTTCGCCCATGGGTTTAATATCCACTACCAGCAGATCGAGCCGCGGCCGGACATGGACGTGCTGATGATCGCGCCGAAGGGCCCTGGACACCTGGTGCGCTCGACCTATGTAGAAGGCAATGGTGTGCCGAGTCTGATCGCTGTCCATCAGGACGCCAGCGGTCGTGCGCGGGAGATTGCCCTGTCGTATGCCTCGGCAAACGGGGGCGGGCGCTCCGGTGTGATCGAGACGAGCTTCCAGGAAGAGACGGAGACGGATCTCTTCGGCGAACAGGTCGTGCTGTGTGGCGGCATCACCTCGCTGATCGAGGCGGGCTTCGAGACCCTGGTGGATGCCGGTTATGCGCCGGAGATGGCGTACTTCGAGGTGCTCCACGAGACGAAGCTCATTGTCGATCTGCTCTATCAGGGCGGTATCGCCAATATGCGCTACTCGATCTCCAACACCGCCGAGTACGGCGACTTCACGCGCGGCCCGCGGGTGATCAACGAGGAATCCCGCGAGGCGATGAAGCAGATCCTCGAGGAAATTCGCAACGGCGAGTTCGCCAAAGAGTTCGTCCTTGAGAACCAGGCCGGGGCACCCCGACTCAAGGCCATGCGTCGCCGCGCCTTTGAGCACCCCATCGAGGAGGTGGGCTCCAAGCTGCGTGACATGATGCCGTGGATCAAGGCCAACCAGCTGGTGGACCGCAGCCGTAACTAGCGGTCATCCAGCCACCCGATCGAGGTGCGCATGACCGATCACGATCGCCCCGAGCGCCGGCCACGGCGCCGGGGCATTTATCTCCTGCCGAACCTGATCACCACCCTGGCGCTTTTCTTCGGCTTCTATGCCGTCGTCTCCGCCCAGGCGGGTGCCTATGAGCTGGCCGCCATTGCGATTTTCGTCGCCATGGTGATGGATGGCCTGGATGGCCGAGTGGCTCGACTGACGAATACCCAAAGCGACTTCGGGGTGCAGTACGACAGCATCGCCGACATGGTGTCCTTTGGGGTGGCGCCGGCGCTGGTCATCTATTCGTGGGCGCTGGCGGATCTGGGTGAGCTGGGCGAAGTCTGGAACAAGCTTGGGTGGCTGGGCGCTTTTATCTACACGGCTTGTGCCGGTTTGCGGCTCTCGCGCTTCAACACCCAGGTGGGGGTTGCGGATAAACGCTATTTCCAGGGGCTGCCGAGTCCCGCGGCTGCCGCCACGCTGGCGGGGTTAGTCTGGGCCGGCGACCGACTGGAATTCGGCGGCTGGCCTGCGGGTATCCCGGCACTGGTGATCACCCTGGTAGCGGGCATCCTGATGGTCAGCAACGTTCGGTATGACAGCTTCAAAGAGCTGGACTTCCGCTATCGAGTGCCGTTTGTGGTGATGGTGCTCGGTGTGCTGGGGGTGGCTTTGATGTCGGTTCACCCACCAACCGTGTTATTCGCGATGGCGGTGACTTACATGGGCTCTGGCCCCGTACTGACCATCCTGCGCCGTCGTCGGCGTCGCAAACGGCGTCATGCCGGGTAGAATAAACGTATGAACAACGCGAACCAGATCACCATTTTCGACACCACGCTGCGCGACGGTGAGCAGAGCCCCGGCGCATCGATGACCCGCGAGGAGAAAGTCCGCATCGCGCGGGCGCTCGAGCGCCTTCGCGTCGATGTCATTGAAGCGGGGTTTCCCGCGGCCAGTCAGGGCGATTTCGAGTCGGTCCGTGCCGTCGCGGAGACGATCAAAGACGCCCGGGTCTGTGGTCTCGCGCGCGCGAACGAGGCCGATATCGATCGGGCGGGGGAGGCCATTGCGCCGGCGGCGGCCGGGCGCATCCATACCTTTATTGCCACCTCGCCGGTGCATATGGAGAAAAAGCTCCAGCTCACGCCCGATGAGGTGGTTGAGCGCGCCGTCAATGCCGTTGCCCGGGCTCGCAATCTGTGTGATGACATCGAGTTCTCGCCAGAGGATGCGGGGCGTTCCGAGCCGGATTTTCTGTGCCGAATTATCGAAGCGGCGATTGACGCGGGAGCGACCACGATCAATGTGCCGGATACCGTCGGGTACAACCTGCCTGGGCAGTTTGCCGGTCTGATCGGGGATCTTCGCGGACGGATTCCGAATGCTGATCAGGCGGTGTGGTCGGTGCACTGCCACAACGATCTTGGGCTTGCGGTTGCCAACTCGCTTGCCGCCGTGCGGGAAGGTGCCCGGCAAATCGAATGCACGATCAATGGCCTCGGCGAGCGTGCTGGCAATGCCGCGCTCGAAGAGGTTGTGATGGCCCTTCGGACTCGGCGAGACGATTTTCCCTGCGACACCCGCATCGAGACGCGGGAAATCCTGCCGACTTCCCGGCTAGTGGCCAACATCACGGGCTTTCAGGTGCAGCCAAACAAGGCGATCGTGGGTATCAATGCCTTTGCCCACGAGTCGGGTATTCATCAGGACGGCGTGCTCAAACACCGCGAGACCTACGAGATCATGCGTGCCGAGGACGTGGGCTGGGGTACCAATCGGATGGTGCTGGGCAAGCACTCGGGCCGAAATGCGTTTCGGAGTCGCTGTGAGGAGCTCGGCATCAGCTTCGAGACGGCGGGGCAGCTCAACGAGGCCTTCCAGCGCTTCAAGGAGCTGGCCGACAAGAAACACGAGATCTTTGATGAAGATCTGCAGGCGCTCGCCACCGAGGCTGTGGCGGCCCTTGAGGAAGAACAAACGGTCAGCCTGGTGGCCTTTCGTTGCTGCTCAGAGACCGGCGAGACACCGACAGCCGATGTCACGTTGCTGGTGGATGGCGAAGAGCAGCGCAACAGTGCGGCGGGCGATGGGCCGGTGGACGCGGCTTTCAGTGCGATTCAGGGCATCCTGCAGCTGGATGTGGAACTGTTGTTGTACTCGGTGAACAACATCACGACCGGAACGGACGCGCAGGGGGAAGTGACGGTGCGACTTGAGCGTGGCGGGCGAACCGTGAACGGGCAGGGCTCGGATACGGACATCGTGATTGCCTCCGCGAAGGCCTACCTGAACGCGCTCAATCGGCTGCGCCGAGGTGCCTCGCGGACCCATCCGCAAACAGAAGGCGTCTGACGGCGGTTTACCAGCCATGACTGAGCTCGATGTCCGTCGTAAACGCCTGCTCTACGAGATGGGCGTGACCGTCTGGCGATCGCCGCCCTCATCGGCGGGTACGGGTCAGGCCTGGGCTCGGCTCGAGCGCGAAATTACCCGGTGTGAGGCCTGTGAATTGCACCAGGGCCGCACCCAGGCTGTTCCTGGATCCGGTGATCGGCAGGCGCGTCTGCTCATTGTTGGCGAGGCGCCCGGGAAGACCGAGGATGCCCGCGGTGAGCCGTTTGTTGGTCGCTCGGGCCAGCTGCTGGATGCCATGCTTGCGGCCATCGGGCTAGACCGGACGCATGATGTGTTCATCACCAACGTAGCGAAATGTCACCCACCCGGGGATCGGGATCCCCGGCGTGGTGAGGTCCAGGCCTGCCAGGGGTGGCTGGAGGCGCAGATCCGGTTGCTAGCGCCCGCGTGTATTTTGGCGGTGGGTAAGGTGTCCGCTGAAACACTCACTGGGACGCGCGACGGGCTTGGGACATTGCGAGGCCAATGGATGGCATGGGGAGAGGCTACGATTCCGCTTCGGGTGACTTACCATCCGGCTTATCTGCTCCGATACCCCGGCGAGAAAGCCGCGGCATGGGAGGATTTACTGGCCGTTAAGCGCGCGCTACAGGGAGCTGTGGCATGACGGCCGATCCGGCTGGCTTTCTTCCCGTCATCCGGCCCATGCGCCCGGCTGACCTTGAGTCGGTGTATGCGGTGGAGTCCAGCGCCTACGACTACCCCTGGACACTGAATATCTTTCGCGACTGCCTGCGTATGGGCTATGAGTGCTGGGTGCAGCTCGCCACCGATCGTATTGTCGGTCATTTTGTTCTGGCGATGGGGCCGGGCGAGGCCCATGTGCTCAACCTCGCTGTTCATCCCGAGTGGCATAACCGAGGCCTGGGACGGGCTCTGTTGCAACGCGCGCTAGAGCGGGGTGAGCGGCTCGGCGCTGAGTCGGTCTTTCTGGAAGTGCGCCCGAGCAATACCCCCGCCGTGCACCTCTACCACAGTGAGGGGTTTCGCCGTGTCGGTCGACGTCGGGATTATTACCCCACGGAAACGGGTCGGGAGGATGCCATGGTCCTGCGTCACGATTTGCGTGAGGTGGCGCCGGCGGGCCGGCGATGACGACCGCGCCCTCCCAGCGGATCGTTCGATCGTGGGCGCTGTACGATTGGGCAAACTCGGCGTTTGCCACTGTCGTTCTGGCCGGGTTTTTTCCCATCCTTTTTCAGGACTTCTGGAATCAGGGGGCCTCGTCGGCCGTGGCGAGTTTACGCCTCGGCTGGGCAAATGGGCTGGCCAGCCTCTTGTTGATCATCATCGCGCCGCTTATTGGCGCCATGGCGGATCGCGCGGGGATTCATAAGCGCGCCTTGCTGAGCTTTGCCCTGATCGGGGCCGGGGCCACCGCCAGCCTGGCGTTTGTGCCGGAAAATGCCTGGGCGCCTGCGGCTACCCTGTTTGTGCTCGGCACCGTGTGCTTCATGGCCGCTAATCTGTTCTACGACGCCTTGCTGATCAGTGTTGCGCCGCCGTCTCTGTGGCATCGGGTATCTGGATACGGTTTTGCCCTGGGCTATCTGGGTGGTGGGCTGCTTTACCTCGGTTGCGTACTGGCGGTGCTCAATCCGCCCTGGTTCGGTTTGGCCAGTGAATTGAACGCGGCGCTGGCGGCGTTTGTGGTCACGGGTTTGTGGTGGGTGATTTTCAGTTTGCCCTTGGCGTGGGATGTGCCCGAGCGTGCGCCACTGGCAGGGGACGGGGCCGTGATGACCGGCGGTCTGCGACAGCTTCGCGGCACCCTGACGCATCTGCGGGCCTACCGGCCCGTCTGGATTTTTCTTATTGCCTACTGGCTTTATATCGACGGGCTGGGGACCACCATTCGAATGGCGGTCTCCTACGGGCGATCGCTTGGTTTTGAGCAAAACGACTTGATCGTTGCGTTGCTGATCACGCAGTTCGTGGGTTTTCCCGCAGCCATCGCCATGGGACGGCTGGGGGAGTGGGCAGGCGCGCGGACGGGCATTCTGGTGGGGCTGGCTGGTTATGTCGGCATTTGTATCTGGGGGGCGTTGATCACCTCGCCCTGGGAGTTTTACGTGATTGCCGGGTTGATTGGTCTGGTGCAGGGCGGCGTGCAGGCGTTGAGCCGCTCGTTCTACGCGGGTTTGATCCCACCCGAGCGTGCGGGGGAGTTTTTTGGCTTCTATAATCTGCTCGGCAAGTTTGCGGCGCTCATTGGTCCACCGCTATTCGGGCTGTTCGGCGTGTGGTTCGGTGACGTGCGCTACTCGATGCTGGCGCTAATTTTATTGTTTGTGGCCGGGGCGCTGTTGCTGATGCGCGTCGACACCCAAGGAGGTCATGATGAGCGAGCCTGATCCGTCCGTGTCCGATCAGGGGCCGGCTCGGCGGCCCCCCAGCGTTTGGCAGGTGATGAAAAGCACCATCGCGGCGGCGTTTGGTGTCCAGACCGAAGAGGCCAGGCAGCGGGATTTTAGTCAGGGCAATGCCAGTACCTTTATTATCGCCGGGTTTGTGTTTACCGCGGTATTCGTCGCGCTGCTGGTGCTCATTGTCAGCCTGGTGCTCAGTCAGGTCGCTTGACCGGCCATCCGGCGCTCACCAGCCCGGTGATCAGTGATGAGGCCACCAGGGCGCCGAGGAATGGTCCAAGCGTGGGTACCGCAGCCGGAAAACTGGCCGCCACCAGGCCTGCTGCGATGCTCCCGCCCATAACGGTGCCGGGGAGCACCGCGCCGATCAGCCCCGCCCCGGCGCCGAGGATGGCAGCCCGGGTGGGTACCCGCTCAGACAAGCCACTCAAGAGTGGGACAACCGCGGTCGCACACAGCAAATCAGCGATGAGAAACAAGCGCAGGACCGAGATTTCCTGAAGCGCCAGCCCCACCACCGGCAGCATGAGCAGGGCGGAAAGCCAGCGTGCCCCAGTGAGGCCCATCGCCTGTGACTCCGTGACGCCAAGCGAGACCAGTGCGTTTTGTAGCGTATCGACTGACGAGGCGACCAGCGTAATCGCGAGAACAAGCGCGGGTAAGGCGAGCCATTGCGGGGCTTCACTCAGTAGCGCAAAAAACGGGATCGGTGGTGATCCGAGGGGTAACCCGCGCAGGCCGGCGAGGATGCCCGCACCGCCGAGCACAGCGACAACGCCGACCGTTGAGGCGCCGCCGACGAGCGCCGCTGTTTTCAGAGCGCGGTCATCCCGCGCCGCCCACACCCGCTGCCAATAGCCTTGGTGGAACAGGTTGGCGGCCGTCACCGCGATGATCAGTGTCAGGGCCACACCCAGCGATGCAGCGAGTCCCGTATTGGGCAGCGTGCTTGTCGGTGCCGCCTCACCGGGTCTCGCAGGTGCCAGTGCCAACGCGGCAAAGGCGACCAGCCCAACAAGGCCGACCAACAGCCAGGCCTGCCAGCGGTCGGTGAGCAGACTGGCCCGCAGGCCGCCAATGGCGGTGTAGATCAGCGTGGCAAGCGCGACCCCCACGATGACGTAGCGCCCGTCGAGCCCGGAGAGGAGGGTGGTGATCGCGCCGATGGCGGTGAGCTCCGCCGCGAGGAAGCAGAGCATGTAGAGCACCGACAGAATCGACACCCAGCGCCGCATCGCACCACCAAAACGGCTGGCGGCAAACTCCGTGAGGCTGCGCCCGGCGGGCAACTGGCGCCGAATGGTGGGCCCAATCACGCCCAGCACGACGAACGGAAGGGCGGAGCCCAGGGCGTAACCTGCCACAGCGACTGGCCCAACAAAGGCGCCCACCTCGGGTGGCGCGAACAGGATCCATGCCCCCATGCCGGAGGCGAGGAAGGATAGGCCCAGGGTGAGTCCAGATTGGCTCTGGCGGGCGGTAAGGTAATCGTCAAGGCCACCGATGGAACGGGCTTGAGACCCAATGGCCACGAAAATCAGCAGAATGACGGCAATCGCCGCCAGGTTAAGCAGGGGCATGTCGCGCTTCCTCCGCCGGCATAAACCGGATCAGGTTCCAGGGTCTGCGCGAGAACGCACTCTCAGTCCAGCGGACTCCCCTGGCGACGATGACAAATTGTAGAACATACCCAGTATGCCGTGCGAGCTAGACCTCGGCAAAGCCCCTGCGCTTAGAGCTGCTCTATTCGGACTCGCTGCTCATTCAGCCGCTCCAGCGCCGAGCGTGCCTCGCTGAGTTTGTCGCGCTCGCGTTGAACGACGTCAGCCGGTGCGCGATTCAGGAAATTGTCATTCGCAAGCTTGCCCTCGGTTCGGCTGAGTTCATCGGCGAGGCGCTTGCGCTCCTTGTCAAGGCGCGCGAGCTCAGCCTCCTTGTCGATGAGTCCGGCCATCGGCACCCGAATCTCCAGATGATCCACCAGCGCTAGCGCCGACTCCGGCGCTTCCTCTCCGGTTGGGAGCACAGTGATCGACTCCAGCCGGGCCAGGAAATCGAGCGCCTGACGATGGCGCGCCACTCGCTCCTCGTCGACGGCGCCCGCGTTTTGCAAGAGCACAGGCAGGGGGCGGCCGGGTGCGATATCCATTTCGCCGCGAATGCGGCGGATGCCGAGGATGAAACGCTGTAGCCAGGCGATCTCTTTCTCCGCCTCCGTGTCCTCGCGCCCGGGTTCTGGTACCGGGAAGCGCTGGCGGATTAGGGTGCCGGTGGCATCGCCGGCAAGCGGCGCGATCCGCTGCCAGATCTCCTCGGTAATGAAGGGCATGATTGGGTGGGTCAGGCGCAGCGTGGCCTCGAGGACGCGCACCAGGGTCTGACGGGTCCCGCGGCGGGCTGCATCGCTCGCCTCGCCCTGGAGTACCGGTTTGGCGAGTTCGAGATACCAGTCGCAGTACTCATCCCAGATGAACTCGTAGATCGCCTGAGCGGCCTGATCCATACGATAGCCGTCGATGGCGTCTATCACGGTGCGCTCGGTGCGTTGCAACCGGGAGATAATCCACCGCTCGGCCGCGCCAAGTTCGATATCACCGCCCTGGGTGCCGCAGTCCTCGCCTTCTGTGTTCATGAGCACAAAGCGCGCCGCATTCCAGAGCTTGTTGCAGAAGTTGCGGTAGCCATCGACACGGCCCATGTCAAAGACGACATCCCGACCCGTGGTGGCAAGACTGGCGAAGGTAAAGCGCAGCGCATCGGTGCCATGGGCGGCAATTCCGTCGGGGTAGGCCGTGCGGGTCTGGCGCTCAATGGTTGGTGCAAGCTGCGGCTGCATGAGCCCGGTTGTGCGCTTGGCGACCAGCGACTCCAGATCGATCCCGTCAATAATGTCGATGGGGTCGAGCACATTGCCTTTCGATTTCGACATCTTCGCGCCATCGGCGTCTCGCACCAGGCCGTGGATATAGACCTCATGAAAGGGAACCTGGTCTTCGAACTTGAGCCCCATCATGATCATGCGGGCCACCCAGAAGAAGATGATGTCGAATCCGGTGACCAGCACGCTGGTGGGGTAGAACGTGTTCAACTCGGGGGTGCGCTCGGGCCAACCGAGGGTGGAGAAAGGCCAGAGGGCGCTGGAAAACCAGGTGTCGAGAACATCCTCATCCTGATGCAGGGTGATGTCCGCGCCGAGGCCGTGACGCTCGCGGATTTCTGCCTCATCACGACCCACATAGACATGGCCGTCGGCATCATACCAGGCAGGGATGCGATGGCCCCACCACAGCTGCCGGCTAATGCACCAGTCCTGAATCTCCTCAAGCCAGTTGTAATAGGTCTTGGTCCAGTTCTCCGGGACAAAGCGGATATCGCCCTGACGGACGGCCTGAATGGCGGGTCGGGTGATCTCGCTCCAGCCGCCGGGTCGGCCGTCGGTCTGCGTCTCGCGGGTCAGGTCCACAAACCACTGGTAGGTCAGATACGGCTCAACCACCACACCCGTGCGGTCACAGCGGGGCACCATCAGGCGATGAGGCTCGACGGCCTCAAGCAGGCCCGCTGCCTCGAAGTCAGCCACGATGCGCTCTCGGGCCTCGTAGCGATCAAGTCCGCGGTAGGTGACCGGCGCATGATCGTTGACGCGGGCGTCCTCGGTGAAGATGTTGATTGGCTCACAGCCATGCCGCAGACCGACCTGATAGTCGTTGAAGTCGTGGGCCGGGGTGATCTTGAGGCAGCCGGTGCCAAAGGCCGGATCCACATACTCATCGGCCACGATCGGAATCTCCCGGCCGACCAGCGGCAGGCGGATCCGCCGGCCGACGAGATGGCTGAAGCGATCGTCCTCGGGATTCACGGCCACCGCGGTATCACCGAGCATGGTCTCTGGCCGCGTGGTGGCCACGACCACGGATTCATCGCTATCGGCCAGCGGATAGCGGAGCTTCCAGATCGAGCCTTGCTCCTCAGCCGATTCGACCTCGAGGTCCGAGACCGCGGTCTGCAGAACGGGGTCCCAGTTCACCAGGCGCTGGCCTCGGTAAATCAGACCTTGTTCATGCAGGCGAACAAAGACCTCGCGCACGGCGTGAGAGAGGCCTTCGTCCATCGTGAATCGCTCACGCGACCAGTCCACGGAGGCGCCCAATCGGCGCATCTGGTTCTGGATCGTCCCGCCGGACTGATCCTTCCACTCCCAGATTTTCTCGACGAAGGCCTCGCGCCCCAGCGCCTGGCGTGTGGTGCCTTCGGCATTGAGCTGACGCTCCACGACCATCTGGGTAGCGATCCCCGCATGATCAGTGCCTGGCTGCCAGAGGGTGTTGTTGCCCTTCATCCGGTGATACCGCGTGAGCACATCCATCAGCGTGTCCTGGAATGCGTGTCCCATATGCAGGGTGCCAGTCACGTTGGGTGGCGGGATCATGATGCAGTAGGGATTGCCCTCACCGCTCGGCTGAAAATCGCCGTTGCGCTCCCAGGTCTCATACCACTTGGGTTCGATCTGACCGGGGTTGTAGGTCTTCTCCATGGTCTCTGGCTGCTCCTAGGACTCGATGCGGTGGGTCTGGGGGGTTGCCCCTGCCTGCTGGTAGTCTCGATAGCGCGTTCGGCCGGTCTGGCGTATCGGCTCCTCGGCGCTGATAATTTCGGCAATGCGCGTGCATGTGGTCCAGTCGTCGGGCAGGGCGTCGGTCAGGTTGATCATCAGGTCACCAGGCGCCGGCGCCGGGCTGATGACAATCGGGTTGTCGCCATCGAGCGACTCGCGGCCGTGAGGGATGAAGCTCACTTCATCAAAAGTCCACAGCGCGTTATCCAGCCGCTCGGCCGCCGCCTCGTCGGCCACACGCACCTGGACCGTATGCCCCTCGCGCCAGGCCCGGGTCGCAAGCCGGCAACAGAAGTGCTCTCTGGCCTCGGTGCCCTCAAGTGCCAGTATGTAGAAATCGACCCGCGGCATCATCGGCCCTGCGGCTGTACCATGGTCCCCTGGCGCACTGCCTGATCGAGGAAGATCGCATTGCATAAACGCTATAAGACTACCCCAGCCGGTGGGTTGCTGTCGTGGGGCTGACCCGTCTCAGTCGCTATCTGCTGCGTGAGGTCCTGCTGGCCTGGCTCGCGGTGACAGTCGTGCTGTTTGTGGTGCTACTGACCAACCGGCTGGTGCAGTTCATGGCGGATGCGGCCAGTGGCGATATCCCGGCGGAGGTCATTTTTACCCTCCTCGGGCTTAAAGCGACCGCTAATCTGGGCGTGGTGCTGCCCGGCAGTTTCTTCCTGGGTGTTGTGCTGGCACTGGGCCGGCTTTATCGCGACTCGGAAATGACCGCCATGGCCGGTTGCGGCATTGGACCGTGGCCCATTTATCGCGGGATCTTGGCGGTCGCGCTGCCACTCGCGCTGCTGGTGGGTGCACTGACGCTGACCCTTGGGCCGGCTGCCGAGCGCCAGGCGGATCGTGTTGTCGCCAACGCTGAGCAGACGGTGCAATTCCGGGGTTTGCAACCAGGTCGGTTCCTGGGGCTGGGTGGCGATACCACGGTCTACGTTGCGACGATCACTGAGGAAGGCCGGATGAATCAGGTTTTTGCTGAGCGCCAGACAGCGGATGGCCGGGAGATCTGGGTAGCGACAGCGGGGCGACGCGCGGTCGATGAGGTCGCGCCTGGCGAATTCCTGGTGCTCAGTGATGGGCACCGCTATCGCGGTGAGCCGGGACAGAGCGACTGGCAGCTGCTGGCTTATGATGAGTACGGCGTGCGGCTGTCCGAGCCGGACCCGATAGAGCCTGGTGTTGGCTTGGATGCCCGGCCGCTGGGTGAGGTGCTCGATGCTGCAGATCCGAGGGCGAGGGCTGAGCTGGCGCAGCGCCTGTCTTATCCATTGATGGTTTTTGTCCTGGCGCTTGGCGCCCTTCCGCTGGCGCGCACGGGTCCCCGCAGCGGACGGTATGGACGAGTCGTCATTGCGGTACTCATCTTCATGATTTATTTCAATTTGCTGATTGCGGTGTCTGACTGGGCGGTTCGCAGCGCAATCCCCGTGTGGGCGGGTGTCGGTGGAGTGCACCTCGTCGCGTTGGCGGTTGTGCTTGCCGGGCTTAGCGTTCGGCTCGGAATCCGCTGGCGGGGATGGGCACCGCAATGATCCTCACCCGCATCGATCGCTATGTTGCGGTCACGGTGGTGGCCGGGGCCTTGGCTGGCCTGTTTGTCATTGTATGCCTGAGTTTCGTATTCGAGTTCATCGACGAGGCGGATAATATTGGCCAGGGCGGCTACGGGCTGCCTGACGCCATGTTGGCGGTGGGTTTGTCGATGGTCCAGCGGGCATATGAGGCGTTCCCGATGGCAACGCTGATTGGTGCGCTGGTGAGTCTTGGCGCCCTGGCGGCGCGCAGCGAGCTTGTCGTCATGCGGGCCATGGGATTGTCGATTGGGCGTATCGCGCGACCGGTGGTCCTCGCCGGCGTGGCCCTGGCGGTTCTTGCCGCTGCCATAGGGGAGTGGGCAGCGCCGCCTGCCACCCGACTGGCGCAGAGCCTGCAGGCCCAAGGCAGCGATGGCGGGGTCGCAACAGCCGGCGGCGATCTCTGGGCGCGGGACGGCGCTTACATGCTGCGGATTGACCGGGTATTGCAGCCCGACTTGCTGGCCGGTGTGACTGCCTATGAAATCGAGGGTAATCAGCTCACGCGGGTGATCACGGCCGCGGGTGGGCGCTACGTCGATGGCGCTTGGCAACTTGACGACGCGGAAGTGACCCGGCTGGGTGAGGATCGCGTGTCAGTCAGTCCGATGGCCTCGCTCGAGCTGGGTGGCGAGCTGCGTCCGCGAACGTTGGAGGTGGTTGTCGTCGATGCCAGCACGCTCGCAATCAGCGAGATCCTGCGCTACATCGGTTACCTGGAGACCAACAGCCTGGACAGCGGGCGCTATCAGCTCGCGCTTTGGGTGAAAGTGGCGACTCCCTTGTCCACCGTGGTCATGCTGCTGCTCACGGTGCCGCTGGTATTCGGGTCGCAACGCAGTGCCGGTGTGGGCCAGCAGATCTTTCTGGGTGTGTTGATTGGCCTGGCGTTTTTCCTGCTCAACCGGTTTCTCGGGAATGCCGGTCTGGTGTACGGGTTGCCGGCGCCGGTCAGCGCGCTTGCGCCGACGGTGTTGTTTGGTCTGCTGGCATGGCTGGCGCTGCGCCGCACCCGTTAACGGCGTTTGGGTTCGAGGGAGAGGTACGTCCGCGAGAGGCGGTCGTGCCAGGTCAATCCCTCGCGGTCGATGAGGGCCCAGAGAAAGCCGCCGCCCGCCGGTAGCCAAGACACAATGGCGGTGACAAAGCGGTGGGTCGCCGCCCGTGTTGAAATGCGCTGGCCGTGTGCATCAACCAACCGGAGCCGCCACGCCTGCATGCCCAGCGTCCGCCCACCGATGACCCAGAAGCCCACAAAGAACAGATAGGCGACGCCGAGCAGATAGACGCGAAACAGACCGTCCCCTGCCGTCGCTGCCTCACCACCCTGGAGGCCAATCCACAGCGCGGCGGCACCCATCCAGATGGCAATAAGCAACATGCCGTCGTACAGCACGGCGGCGAGACGGCGAAGGAGGCTGGGGCGCTGATCAGGGTCCATACTCATCTTGGCCAAAAGTTTATTCGAATTTGCGCTGGCCGGCACCTCCCCGCCGCTGTCGTGGCATGATGTGGGTTGTTTTTGATCAGGCGCTGGGATAGTGCATCGGATGAGTACAGAACAGAGCTTTCCACGGGTTCACCAGATTCGGTTTGCCTACTCGAGTCTTGAGGACCGCATCGCCATGCACTTGACCATGGTGGCGGGGGGCGGTCATATCGCTTGGCTCTCCAGGCGTGCGCTGATGTCGTTGACCCAGCACTTGAATCACGTATTAAAAGAGAGCCATCCCGCTGGCGAGGGCGGGATGGCTCACGACACCATCATGGCGCTAGAGCACATCGGTGCCCGAGCTGAACTCGCCGCGCAGCGCGATCATGAGCGATCTTTGGAGACGGGCGACGAAGACCCGGGTGCTGAACCGCCGATCGAGTGGACGCATCATCTGGTGACCGAAGCGCAAGTAGAGGCGCAAGACAGCCACATCGTGCTGGCATTGCTTGGACAGCCGCGACCGGGCGAGCCGGAGGAGCGCATGCGTGCCGAGCCGATCGGTGGGCTCGCGCTAACACGGGTGCATGCTCACGAAGTGCTTCGGCTAATGGTCGCCAATGCGCATGAGGCGGGCTGGCGAATTGATCAGCCGATCGAATGGCTGAACGTCAGGAGAGATGGCGCTCCCACGGGGACTTGAACCCCGGTTTCCGCCTTGAGAGGGCAGCGTCCTAACCGCTAGACGATGGGAGCACGGTTTCTGGCATTCACCTGCGAGACGATTGTGATCGGCCCGGTCGGCGAGGGCTGGTATTATACGGTCTCAAAGTCCTGGTACAAGAGGCGTGTTTCGCTCCGTGACTGTTTCCCAAAGCCCCTCCATTGAACCCACCATTGTCCCCCGCGATGAGCATGTGATCTCGCGAAGCCACATCAGCGAGCGCGCGTTGACGGTCCTGTATCGGCTCAAGAACGCGGGCTATGGCGCCTACCTGGTCGGTGGTGGCGTCCGCGATCTCTCATTGGGCCGCGAGCCCAAAGATTTTGATGTCGCGACAGATGCCACACCGGATGAGGTGAAAGCCCTGTTTCGCAACTGCCGACTGATCGGCCGACGCTTTCGCCTGGCCCATGTCCACTGGGGCCCTGAGATTATCGAGGTGGCCACATTTCGGGCGCTGCACCCGCCAGAGGCGGAGGACGACGGCGATCGGGTGCTTGAGGACGGGATGATCCTGCGCGACAACGTCTATGGCACGATCGAGGAAGACGCGCTGCGCCGCGATTTCACGATCAACGCCCTGTACTACGACATCGCGACGTTCTCGGTCGTGGACTACGCCGGTGGTATGGCGGATCTCAAGGCCGGTCGGTTGCGGCTGATCGGAGACCCTGAGGTTCGTTATCGTGAAGACCCGGTGCGCATGCTGCGAGCGGTGCGCTTTGCGGCAAAGCTTGGCTTTGTCATTGACGAGGCGACGGCCCAGCCCATTCCCCGCATGGCGGATTCGCTTGATGACATTCCGCCCGCGCGGCTCTTCGATGAGGTGCTTAAGCTGCTCATGGCCGGGCAGGGTGTAGAGACCTTTGAGTCGCTGCGCCAGCACGGGCTGTTTCGCTATCTGTTCCCCGCCACCGACACGGCGCTGGATGACGACGAGCATGGGCAGTTCATCACGTTCCTGGCCAGAGCCCTCGAGAGCACCGACCAGCGCGTCAATGCAGACCGCCCCGTGACGCCCGCCTTTTTGTTTGCGGCACTGCTCTGGCCGGCCATACTCGCTCAGTTGCCCCGCGGCAAAATGGTGAGCGGTATTGATCGGGAGTTATTCGAGCAGTCCATTACCGAAGCCCTGGAGCGCCAGCTTCGCCAGGTCGCTATTCCCAAGCGCTTTGGACTACCCATGCGCGAGATCTGGGCCATGCAGCCACGATTCGACACGCGCTCGGAGAAGAAAGCCACACGCTTGTTCTCTCACCCCCGATTTCGCGCCGCCTACGATTTCCTGCTGCTGCGTGCCGAAGCGGGACTCGCTGACCGGGATTTGGCCGAATGGTGGCGGGCGTTCACCACCGAGAGCGCGGATGCGCCACCGCCGACACCGGCTCGCCGGCGACGGCGTGGGGGGCGTCGGCGCGGCGGTGGCTCGCCAGCGCCTGAGCGTGCGGGTAGCGATTAGTCGCCGGGCATGCGCAGCTACATCGGTATCGGCAGTAATCTGGGTGATCCGGTTGCGCAGGTTCGCTGGGCACTCGCGGCGCTGGCTGGGATACCGCTGACGCGCGTCGAACAGGTGTCCTCGCTGTATCGCAACCCGCCGATGGGCCCGGCAGATCAGCCGGATTACGTGAATGCGGTAGCCGAGCTGGAAACGGAGCTCGATGCCCGGGCGCTGCTGGCCGAACTCCACCATTTGGAGGCGGAGGCGGGCCGCCTCCGCGATGGTCAGCGCTGGGGGCCTCGATTGCTTGATCTCGATATTCTGTTACACGGCCGTGAGCAGATTGATGAGGCCGATCTCACGATTCCGCACGTCGGCCTGCCGAGGCGCGCGTTCGTCCTGTATCCTCTGACAGAAATTACCCCGAGCCTGGACATCCCGGGGCTCGGGCCGCTCCGAGACCTGCTAGTGGGCGTTGATGGCAGTGATCTCATAAGACTCGGATAAGGGCATGACACAGGGCGGACTGAATTACGTAGTGGTCGAAGGCCCCATCGGGGTCGGTAAATCGCGGCTCACAGAAAAGCTCGCCGAGCGCCTGGGGGCTGAGGCCCTGCTTGAGCGCAGTCAGGAAAATCCTTTTCTTGAGCGTTTCTACCGCAACCCTCGGGAAGGGGCCTTTCCTACCCAGTTATTTTTCTTGATGCAGCGTGCCGAGCTCCTCTCGCATCTGCGCCAGAGTGATTTGTTCCAGCCTCGTGTGGTCGGGGATTTCCTTTTTGCCAAGGACCGGCTCTTCGCCGAGCTCAATCTGGATGCCCACGAATTCGATCTCTACGATCGTGTCTGGCAAAGCCTCTCTCCCGGCGTGCCGGCACCGGATCTGGTCATTTACTTGCAGGCGCCCGTTGAGGTGTTGCAAGCAAGACTGCGCAAGCATGCCGTTGGCCCGGAGGCCCGGCTTGAAACGGACTATCTTGAGCGCCTAGCGGGTGCCTATGTGGACTTTTTCCACCACTACAGCGAATCCCCGGTGTTGATCGTTAACAGCGCGGGGATTGATCCTGCGGGTGATGAGCGACACCTGGATTTGCTGATTGAGGAAATGAGCCGTGCCCGCACAGGCCGCCATTACTTCAACCCGGACATGAGCGTACTCTGAAGGGCATGACGCAACGGATAACGCTCTCGACACTGCGGCGGATGAAAGCCGACCGCGAGCCGATCGTCGCCCTGACGGCCTACGACTACAGTTTCGCTCGTGCGGTGGATGCCGCCGGGGTGGATGTGGTTCTTGTGGGCGATTCCCTGGGCATGGTCATGCAGGGCCATCCGGACACCGTGCCGGTCACCCTGCAAGAAATGGCCTATCACACCCGCTGTGTAGCCAGGGGGCTCGAGCGCGCCTATCTGATGGTCGATTTACCCTTTCTCAGTGACCATGACGCCGCCAGCGCATTGACGAGTTCCAGTGTGCTGATGAAAGAGGGCCGGGCGGATATGGTCAAGATCGAGGCGACAGCCGAGCAGGCCCCGATTGTGGCGGCGCTGTCCGCTGCTGGCGTGCCCGTCTGTGCACACTTTGGGCTGCGCCCACAACGGGTGGGGCAGATGGGCGGCTATCGCGTCCAGGGCCGCAGCGACGCTGAGGCGCAGGCGGTGCTGGCCGATGCCCGGGCGCTCGAGGCGGCGGGTGCGGATCTGCTCCTGGTCGAATGCCTCTCAGCGAGCGTAGCGGCACAGGTTCAGGCGGCCGTCAGTGTGCCGCTGATTGGTATTGGCGCGGGTGTTGACTGCGATGGCCAGATTCTGGTGCTGCAGGATATTCTTGGTATCACGCCTGGCCGGCCGCCGACGTTCAGTCATGACTTTCTGGCTGATGCCGGCAGTATCCCTGACGCCCTCGCCGGCTACACTCAAGCTGTTCGAGCCCGCACGTTCCCCAGGCCGGAACACGGTTTTCAGTAAGCATGCAGGAGATCACGTCCATTGCCGCGCTGCGTGAGCAGGTGGCGGCCTGGCGACGGGCCGGCGAGCGCATTGGTTTTGTGCCGACGATGGGTAATCTCCATGGCGGGCATCTGGCGCTGGTGGATGAGGCGCGGGCGCGAAGCGATCGCGTCGTGGTCAGCATTTTCGTTAACCCGACCCAGTTCGCGCCGGGTGAGGACTTCGAGGGTTATCCGCGCACGCTAGCGGCCGACTGCGCCGCGCTCAAACAGCATGCGACTGATTTAGTATTCACACCGCCGGTTGAGGCGATTTACCCGGATGGCCCTGTCCTGCGCACAGCGGTCAGCGTGCCGGTGCTCAACGATATCCTGTGCGGCGCGTCGCGGCCTGGCCATTTCGTGGGGGTGGCAACGGTGGTGACCAAGCTACTCAACATCGTCCAGCCGGATCTGGCCGTGTTTGGGCTGAAGGACTATCAGCAGTTGCTGGTGATCAAGCATCTGGTGCGAGATCTCAGTCTGCCCGTGGAGATCGTTGGCGGCGCGGTGGCCCGGGAACCGAGCGGCCTGGCATTAAGCAGCCGAAACGCCTATCTGAGTGAGGCTCAACGGGCCCAGGCCCCGGTCCTCTACCAGACATTGCGTGATGTGGCGAAGCGCCTCGCCGAGGGCGATGGCGATCTCGCAGGCCTGGAGGCCGAGGGTCTGGCGCGTTTGCAGCATGCCGGTCTGACACCGGATTACCTTGAGATTCGTCGGGCGAGTGATCTGGGGCGACCCGCGCCCAGCGACTGTGATCTCGTCATACCGGCAGCCGCCTATCTGGGCCGGGCACGGTTGATTGATAACGTGCAGGTTCGCCGCCCGGCATCGTGAAGCGAGGAGGTTGAATGCCATCACTCGAGACGCTACCGGCATGGCAGACGCTGGTTGACCGCCGTGAGGCCATCCGCGCAACGCGGCTGGTCGATCTGTTCGATGCGGATCCGACGCGCTTCGATCAGTTTTCACTGGAGACCGAGGGGTTGCTGCTGGATTACAGCAAACAGCCCATAGACGCGGCGACCTGGCAGGCCCTGCTGGCCCTCGCTGAGGCATGTGATCTGCCCGCGCAGCGTGAGGCCATGTTCAATGGCACGGCGGTGAATAGCACCGAAGACCGCGCCGCGCTGCACACGGCGTTGCGCCAGCCAGCGGCGGAACCGGGTCCGGCGGGTGAGGCCATCCACCGAGAGGTAATGGATACCCGGACGCGGATGGCTGAGCTGGCTGAGCGTATACGGTCGGGCGAGTACATGGGCGCAACGGGCAAGCCGATTCGCCATGTGATCAACATCGGTATTGGTGGCTCGGACCTGGGTCCGCGCTTAGTGCTTGAGGCCCTGGCGCCGATGGTGGATGGGCCCGCGGTGCATTTTGTCGCCAATGTGGATGGCGTGGAGCTTGAGCGCGCGCTGGCGGTTTGTGATCCCGAAACGACGCTGGTGCTGGTTGTCTCGAAGAGTTTTGGCACCGTGGAGACGATGGCCAATGCTCATGAGGCGATGGCCTGGCTGCGCCGGCGAGTCCCGTCTGATGCGGTCATCGAGCGCCAGGTGTTGGCTATTACGGCCAATCTCGAGCGGGTTCGGGCCCTGGGGCTGGATCCCGCCCTGGCCCTGCCGATGCGCGACTGGGTCGGTGGGCGCTACTCGCTCTGGTCGGCAGTGGGGTTCGCCATCCAATTGGGGATCGGGTCCGACTGCCTTGAGGCGTTGCTCGCCGGTGCGCATGGCATGGATCAACACTTCAGGCGGGCACCCCTCGACGCCAATATGCCTGTCATCCTTGGCTTGCTGTCGGTATTCAATGGCACGTTGCTGGGTCGGCGTAGCCAGGCCGTCGTGCCTTATACCGAGCGCCTGGGGCGGCTGTCGGCCTATCTCCAGCAACTGGTTATGGAGAGCAATGGCAAGTCCGTGGATCGGCTCGGCAACCCGGTGGCGGTGCCAACCGCAGGTGCGATTTGGGGCCAGACCGGTACCCCGGGTCAGCACGCGTTTTTCCAGGCGCTGCACCAGGGCACAGACGTGGTGCCGGTGGATTTCATTGGCGTGATCCGCCCGGTGGCGGGTGAGCGCGGGGATCCCCTCGAGCTGACGGCTCATCTTTTTGCCCAGAGCCAGGCGCTCATGCAGGGCCGTGGCGGAGCCGATGTGCCGGCCGCGCGAGCCTGTCCGGGGAATCGGCCCAGTAACACGGTGTTGATTGATGCATTGACGCCCGAACGGCTGGGTGCGCTGATTGCGCTGTATGAGCATCGCACTTTTGCTGAGGCGGCGGTGTGGGGGATCAATCCCTTTGATCAATTCGGCGTGGAACTGGGCAAGGGGCTGGCGGCTGACCTTAAACCGCTGCTAGGCGGGGCAACACCGGAAACGCCGCTGGATGGATCAACCGCGGGGTTGATCGCTCGTTACCGAGGGTAGCGTCGCTGATTGGAGCTGGCGGAGCGCCCAGTCCACATGCTCTCGCACCAGGTCGGATGGATGCTCGAGGCGCTCACTCAGCGCCTGAATGGCCTCAGGGTCAGCCGGGCCATTGCCGAGCGCAACCGCGAGATTGCGCAGCCAGCGTTCGTGGCCGAGCCGGCGGATTGCTGAGCCCTCGGTGCGCTTGAGAAAGGTCGCCTCATCCCAGCGGAACAGCTCGATCAGTGAGGCGTGTTCCAGGCCATGGCGTGGATGAAAATCCGCCTCATCCGTGGGCTGCGCATAGCGATTCCAGGGGCAAACGGCTTGGCAGTCATCGCAACCGAACACCCGGTTGCCAATGCTGGGCCGTAGCGCTTCCGGAATGCTGCCCTCATGCTCGATCGTCAAATAGGAGATACAGCGCCGGGCGTCCAGCTGCCGGGGCCCGGTGATGGCCTGGGTGGGACAGACATCAATACACGCCCGGCAGCTGCCGCAGAGGTCTTCAACCGGTGCATCCTCAGGGAGGGGGAGATCGGTGAAGAGCTCACCAAGGAAGAAGTAAGAGCCGGCCTCACGATTGAGCAAAAGGGTGTTTTTGCCGATCCAGCCCAGGCCGGCGTTGCGCCCGAGTGCCTTTTCCAGCACCGGGCCGCTGTCGACGAACGCGCGATAGCCGAACGGTCCCACCGTTGTCTCGATCTGCTCAGCGAGTTGCTGGAGGCGGCGGCGCATCAGTTTGTGATAATCCCGGCCCAGGGCGTATCGGGCGACAAAGGCCCGTCGGCGATCGGCAAGGATCGCATCGTCCGCCTCCAGGTCCGGTGGGCGGTAGTCCATGCGCACGCTGATAATGCGCGCTGTGCCCGGGATGAGCTGGTCAGGGCGCGCGCGCTTGACACCGTGCCGGCCCATCCAGCGCATCGTGCCGTGACGGCCCGCCTTTAGCCAGCGCAGCAGATGCGCCTCGTCCTCGGCCAGCGCCGGTTTGGCAATGCCCACGCTATCAAAACCGAGCGCCTCCGCCCATTGACGGAGTGCCACGGCGAGACGTTCCATATCCGGCATCGCAGGTTGTGCGGTCTCGGCCAAAACAGACTCCGGCTCAGAATAGGGGGCCAGTTTAACGACTCAGTAGCTATAGGTGGCAGAGGTATACTGACGAGTATGGATGCATTGCCCGACGCCCTTTACACCCCGGAGCAGGTCCGTGCGCTGGATCACGCGGCGATCCATGACAGCGGTGTCCCCGGTCGGGTCCTGATGCATCGGGCCGGGCGATGCGCATGGCTTCTCCTGGCGAGCCGGTACCCGCACGCTCGGCGCATCCTGGTCCTATGCGGCGGGGGGCATAACGGCGGTGATGGGTTTGTGATCGCCCGACTGGCCGCGGAGGCGGGTCACCGAGTCGATCTGTGTGTCTTGACCGATCTGCAGGCGCTCGAGGGAGATGCGGGTCTGGCGGCCCAGCAGGCCTGCGAGTGCCTGACGCCAAGAGCGTTTACACCTGAGCTTGCCGCTCAGGCGGATGTCATCGTGGATGCCCTGTTAGGTACCGGCCTGGATCGTCCGGTGACCGGTCGCTTTGCCGAGGTAATTGATGCGGTAAATGCCGCGGGTCAGCCGGTGATGGCCGTGGATGTGCCCTCCGGCCTGAGTGCGGCCACGGGAAAGGTCCTTGGCACCGCGGTTCGAGCCGCTGTTACCCCGACATTTATTGGCCTTAAACGCGGCCTTTTCACGGGCGATGCCGCCGATTATGCCGGAGAGGTCCTATTCGATGATCTCGGCGTCCCTGCTGGGGTTTATCAAGGCATTACCCCCGCGGCTCAGCGTTTTCCCGCGACCGCATTGTCCCGTTATCTGCCGGTCCGCCCGCGGGGTGCTCATAAGGGGGCGTTTGGCCACGCGCTTGTGATCGGTGGCGACCGCGGGCTGGGGGGTGCTGTGCGGATTGCCGGCGAGGCGAGCGCCCGTTCAGGTGCCGGTCTGGTCTCAGTGGCTACGCGGTCTGAGCATGTCGCGCCGTGCCTGGCGGCCCGACCGGAGTTGATGGTGCAAGGCATCGATCAGCCGGAGTTGATCGCGCCGCTGCTGGAGAAGGCATCCGTGGTGGCTATTGGGCCGGGGCTGGGGCAGGACAAGGCCTGGGGGCGGCGGTTATTTGGGGCCGCTTTAGCGGCTGGGCGGCCGTTGGTCGTGGATGCGGATGCATTGAATTGGCTCGCACAGTCGCCGGTGGCTCGACCAGACTGGGTGCTTACGCCCCATCCGGGGGAAGCGGCACGACTGCTTGGCTGCTCAACCGATGCCGTCGAGGCCGATCGGTTCGCCGCCGTCACAGCCCTTGCGGAGCGCTACGGGGGCGTCGTGGTGCTCAAGGGTGCTGGGACGCTCGTGAGCGATGGACAGCGATGCCGCGTGATTGAAGGCGGTAATCCGGGCATGGCCAGCGGCGGGATGGGTGATGCGCTGACGGGGGTTGTCCTGGGCTTACGCGCTCAGGGGCTATCAGCGTGGGAGGCTGCTGCGGTTGGTGCTCGGGTGCATGCTGAGGCCGGCGATCGGGCCGCGCGCGATGGCGAGCGCGGATTGCTGGCGGGTGATCTTGTGGATCAATTGCGCGGCGTGGTGAACCCGTGAAGAGCCGTTGCGTTTCGTTGCCAGACGAATCGGCCACGCTGGCGCTGGGGGCAGCCTTGTGGCCGCAGCTGCCCGTCACTGGCTGTGTCTATCTCTCTGGCGATCTTGGCGCCGGGAAAACCACGTTGGTGCGGGGTCTGCTGCGTGCTGCAGGCCACGACGGCGCGGTTCGTAGCCCAACGTATACGTTGATTGAGCCCTATGAACTGGCGGGCCGACAGGTCTTTCACCTCGACTTATACCGCCTGGGTGATCCCGAAGAGCTCGAGTTCATCGGGCTACGTGAGCTGCTCGGGCAGGGTTTGTTGCTGGTGGAATGGCCAGCGCAAGGGCGTGGCGTGTTGCCGGCACCGGACTGGACGATCGATTTAGCGGCTGACGGGCAAGGCCGCCAGGCCACGTTGGCGATTCAGTGAGACTTTGAGCTAAAAGACGGCCCTATCTTGTTATTCACGCAAGGTTTTCCTTGAAACCTCGCCGGCTTTATGGCATTACTCCCGCCAGATTCGAGTTTTGAGGCTACCCGATGCGCGCCGCGATCCTGTCTTTAACCCTGTTGCTGACCCCAGCCGCTGCGATGGCTGAGGTCGTCGTCGAAGCGATCAGGACGTGGCAGGGCCCTGAGCACACGCGGGTGGTGTTCGATCTCTCCGAGCCGGTGAGGCACGAGCTGTTCGTGCTCGACGACCCGGATCGGGCGGTTGTCGATCTGGCGAACACCCAGCTCAGCGATGAGCTCGTTGACGGGATTCGTAGCGAGGGGCCGATTGAGCGGGTGCGCACCGGTCAGCGCGACGATGGTGTCCGCATTGTTTTTGACCTGGATCGTGCGCTGAAGGCTGAGGGGTTCGCGGTTGCACCGAATAGCCAATACGGCGACCGGCTCGTCGTCGATCTACTAACGGGCGAGGGTTCAACCGAGGGTTTGCTTGTGCAACGGGAGCGCGAGCGGACACCGGTGAAGACCAGCAATGGGACGCCCCGGGGTGATTTTGTCGTGGCCATCGATGCCGGCCACGGGGGCGAAGATCCTGGCGCCATTGGCCCAGCCGGGACCTACGAAAAAGACATCGTGCTCAGTGTCGCCAAGCGACTGGCGCGGCGTGTTGATGCGGTGGACGGATTGCGTCCAGTGCTCATCCGGGATGGTGACTACTATGTCGGGTTGCGTGACCGGACGCGCAAGGCGCGGGCGGCGAATGCTGATCTCTTTGTTTCACTTCATGCCGATGCCTTTACCGATCGACGGGTGAAAGGCTCCTCGGTCTTCGTTTTGTCGCGCAATGGTGCATCCAGTGAGATGGCGCGCATGCTCGCCCGTAGCGAAAATGCCGCCGATCGTATCGGCGGGGTGTCGCTAGGGGACAAGGATCCTCAGGTGGCCTCTGTTCTGGTCGATCTGTCTCGCGCGCACACCGTCGAGGAGAGTCTGGCCTTTGGCAAAGTAGTCAAATCCGAGCTCTCGGCGGTGGGCGACGTTCATGGAAAAGGCGTTGAGCAGGCGGGCTTTGCGGTGCTGAAAAGCCTCGATATGCCCTCGGTACTGGTCGAGCTTGCCTTTCTGTCCAATCCGGAAGAGGAGCGACGCTTGAAATCCGCGGATTATCAGCGCCAGCTGGCTGGCGGCATCCTCAATGGCATTCGTGAGTACGCCGGCAGCGAGCGCCCCGATCTTCGACTCGCCGGCGGCGAATACACGGTGGAACGCGGCGATACCCTATCGGAAATCGCGGCTCGCCACTCGGTGTCCGTGCAGTCTCTGCGAAGTGTGAATAACTTACCTGGCAATCAGTTGCACGCCGGGCGGACGCTGCAACTTCCCTGATCGCGCGTTCACATCCCGGGCACCTGCCCGCATAATTGACGCATGGCTATCCAGCGTCTACCCCCGGAACTCGTCAACCAGATCGCGGCGGGCGAGATCATCGAGCGTCCCGCCTCGGTTCTCAAAGAGTTATTGGAAAACGCCCTCGATGCGGGTGCTCGGGCCATTCAGGTGGATCTGGAAGCGGGAGGTAAGTCCCTGATTCGGGTCCGTGACGACGGCCGCGGGATGACGCCCGACGATCTTGTGCTGGCGGTGGCGAGCCATGCGACGAGCAAAATTGGGTCACTGGACGATCTGGAGCATATTGCAACGCTCGGCTTTCGCGGTGAGGCGCTCCCAAGCATTGCGTCAGTCGCCACAATGCGGGTCACTTCGCGTAGCGAGGAGGCGCCTCATGGCCATGTGCTGACGGTGGCAGCGGAGGCTGAGCTTGCGCCGGCGCCGCATCCGGTCGGCACAACGGTTGAAGTTCGTGATCTGTTTCATCAGGTGCCGGCTCGGCGCAAATTTTTGCGTACTGAGCGCACGGAGCTACGACACCTTCAGGAATTGGTCCGGCGGGTCGCGCTGGGGCGCCCGGAGGTGGGGTTCCAGCTCACCCATAATGGCCGGGCCTTGATGCAGCTGCCCGCGCTGCCCGCTGAGGCGGCTGGGCAGCGGGTGACCGCCATGATGGGGGAGGGGTTTACTGACGCGGCCCTACAGCTCGATGCCGAGGGTGCGGGGATGCGCTTGAGCGGCTGGCTCGGCCTGCCAACCGCCTCCCGCGGGCAACCCGATCTGCAGTATATCTATCTCAATGGCCGCATGATCCGGGATCGGCTGGTAACGCAGGCCCTTCGCCGGGCGTACGCCGATGTGCTGTTCAAGGACCGCTTCCCGGCCTATCTGCTGCATCTTCAGATCGATCCCGCCCAGGTGGATGTGAATGTCCATCCGACCAAGCATGAAGTCCGGTTCCGCGAGAGTGGGCTCGTGTTTGATTTCATTCAGCGTCAGGTCGCGCAGGCACTCGCGCACGGCGGTGCAGCGGCACCGATGGACGGCGATGGCAGCCACGCTCCGGTCAGCACTCCCGAGGCCACACCGACGGTGTCATTCGCCTCCTCGGGCCCCTCGAGTTACTCAGGCCGGCTTGCTCTGGGGGCCCCGGCACCGCCGCCCACCTCACCAGGCTCCGCGTTACCCCTGGCTGAGGCCGAGCGGGTGTATGGCCAGGCACACGCGTCGCGCCTGGGTCAGGCCATCGCTCAGATCCATGGTGTTTACATTCTGGCGGAATCGGCCAATGGACTTGTGCTGGTTGATATGCACGCAGCCCATGAGCGCATCGTCTATGAGCGGCTGAAGGCACAGTATGCGAGCGCCGAGATTGCCCGCCAGCCGTTGCTGGTGCCCGTGCCGGTCACCGTGACGCCCGCCGAGGCCGACCGCGCGGAAGACGGTCAGGCGGTATTGGCGGAGGTGGGTCTGGAGGTTGATCGCGCAGGCCCCGAGCAATTGCGTGTGCGTGCGGTGCCGGCGTTACTGACTGATGCCGATCCGGAGGCCCTGCTTCGGGATGTCCTCGGTGAGCTTGAGCAGGGTAGCGCGGGTCACGTGGTGGAAGGTCGGGTCGCGCAGTTGCTCGGCACCATGGGTTGTCATGGGTCGGTTCGTGCGAACCGGCGTCTGACATTGGCTGAGCAGACCGCTTTGCTGCGGGAAATGGAGCAAACGCCGAACATCGATCAATGTAATCACGGACGGCCCACCTGGGTAGAGCTGGGCATGGCGGATCTTGATCGGCTCTTTTTGCGAGGGCGCTGATGCCGCGGCAGGACGATCTACCGGCGGTGATTTGCTTGATGGGCCCAACGGCGACCGGCAAGACGGACCTGGCCCTTGATCTTCATGCGCGTAGCTCATCCCGCCTGGATATCATCAGTGTGGACTCTGCGATGGTGTATCGGGGAATGGATATCGGAACGGCGAAGCCGGATCCTGCGGTCAGGGCACGCGTACCCCATGCGCTGGTGGATATTCGCGATCCGGCCGAAGCCTATTCGGCCGCGGATTTTGCCAGCGATGCCCGAGCCTTGATTGCCGATTCCCGAGCCGCGGGTCGTATTCCGCTTCTGGTGGGCGGGACCATGCTGTATTACCGGGCCCTGTTGCAGGGCTTCTCATCGCTGCCCGCCGCCGATCCGGCTTTTCGGGCCGCGCTGGAGGCAGAGGCCGCGCAGAAGGGTTGGCCTGCCTTGCATGAGCGACTGGGCGCAGTGGACCCGGTCATCGCCGAGCGGCTGCATCCAAATGACGCCCAGCGTATCCAGCGTGCCCTTGAGGTCTATCAGCTAACCGGCCGCCCGCTGGGTGAGCAGCAAATCGGCTCGGCAACGGAACCCTTGCCGGGCCCGGTAGTCCGAGTAGGTATTGCGCCTGAGCGCCGGGATTGGCTACATGATCGAATTGCCCGGCGCTTTGCCGCCATGATGGATGGTGGCCTGGTTGAGGAAGTCGCAGCGTTGCGAGCACGCGGTGACTTGCACCGTGATTTGCCGGCCATGCGGGCCGTGGGCTACCGCCAAGTCTGGGACTGGCTGGAGGGCAACCTGCCTGAGGATGACGTGATCTACCGCGGCGTGGTCGCCACCCGGCAGTTTGCCCGTCGGCAGTTAACGTGGCTTCGGCGGGAGACCGGGATTCGCTGGGTGAGCGCTGATGATGCCGCAGTGCAAAACACGCTTAGGGCTCAACTGGCTGACGTGATAGATTGAATCGAAGGCAACGCACAAGAAAAATCGCCAAAGCGATCAAGGAGTCTCGACGGCATGTCGAAGGGGCAGTCATTGCAGGAACCATTTCTTAACGCACTTCGCAAAGAGAAAGTGCCGGTGTCCATTTACCTGGTAAACGGGATCAAACTGCAGGGGCAGGTGGATTCCTTCGACCAGTTCGTGATTCTGCTGCGCAATTCCATTAGTCAGATGGTATACAAGCACGCGATTTCAACGATCGTGCCGTCTCGTAATGTCAGCACGCTGCTGCAGGAGGAGCGGAATCCCGAAGCCGAGGACGAATGAGCCAACGGCCCCCGTAGAGACCGCGCCGGCCCAGCTTTTTGAGCGGCCTGGCGGCGGAGAGCGGGCGTTGCTGGTTCAGATTGATGATGGCTTTCTGGATGCCGATGAGGCGCTGCGGGAGTTTGAGGCGCTGGCCGTCTCTGCCGGGGCCGACGTCTGCGGTTATCAAACCGGTCGAGGTCGGCGGCCGGATGCCAAGACCTACCTTGGCCCCGGGAAGGTGGCTGAACTCCAGGCCCTAAAGAGCGCCGAGCAGGCTGATCTGGTCCTCATCAACCATCCGCTCTCTCCGGTCCAGGAGCGTAATCTCGAGCGTGAATTACAATGTCGGGTCCTCGACCGAACGGGCCTGATTCTGGATATTTTTGCTCAGCGGGCGCGCTCGCATGAGGGCAAGCTACAGGTTGAGCTCGCGCAGCTCCGCCATATCGCCAGTCGACTCGTCCGCGGGTGGTCTCATCTGGAGCGCCAGAAGGGCGGCATCGGCCTGCGGGGGCCTGGTGAAACGCAGCTTGAGATGGACCGGCGCATGCTTGGTGTGCGCATCAAACAGCTTGAGCGCCGGCTCGGGCGGGTAAGGCAGCAGCGGGACCAGGGGCGCCAGGCCCGCCGACGCAAGGATTTGCCGGCCGTGTCAATGGTGGGTTACACCAATGCGGGCAAGTCCACGCTGTTTAATCGGGTCGCTGGCTCGCAGGTGTATTCCGCTAATCAGCTGTTCGCCACGCTCGATACCACAATGCGGCGGATTGAGCTCTCGGGCGGCGAGGCGGCGGTGATCGCCGATACCGTGGGCTTTATTCGTGATTTGCCACCGCAACTGGTCGCCGCATTCCGATCCACTCTGGAAGAGGTGGTCGAGGCGCAATTGCTGGTCCATGTGATCGATGCCTCGGATCCGCTGCGCGAGGATAATGCGCGCGAGGTGAATTCGGTTCTCGACGCGTTGGGGGCCGACGCTGTACCGCAGCTGCTGGTTTACAACAAGATTGACTTACGGGGTCTTGCACCGCGCCTCGAGCGCGACGATGAGGGCGTTGCTCGGGCGGTGTGGCTGTCGGCCGCCACCAATGAAGGGCTGGACCTGCTGCGCGAGGCGATCGCTGAGCGCGTGGCCGTCGAACAGGCAAAAGGCGTGATCGAGTTGAGCCCGGCGGAGGGCCGCTTGCGCGCGAAGTTCTACGCCCTCGGCGATGTCCTTGAAGAGGAATACACCGAGGCGGGCCATGTGCGGCTGACCGTTGAGATGCCGCAGCGGGCGTTAAATCGCCTTTATCGACACGAGGGCCTTGAGGCCGAGTGGGTGCCGCTATCGTCCAGCGCCTTGCCGGCAGGGCGCGTGGCTCATTAGAATCATGCGGCTGATGCGACAGAATGAGCATCAGTCGAATTTCATCGCCGGCGGGGCAGCTGTCACACCGGTATTACTCCGAGACTGGAGAGAATTGCATGGCCTGGAATGAACCCGGTGGTGGCAACCGCGACCCATGGAGCGGCGGCGGAAGCGGGGGTAACGGCGGCAAACAAGGCCCGCCCGACCTCGATGAAGCGATCCGTAAAGTCCGATCCCGTATTGAGGGTCTGTTCGGTGGAAGCGGCGGCCGCAGCAGTGGTGGGAGCAGTCGGAGTGGTGGCGATGGGCCGAAGGGGCCGTCCAAAAAGGGCATCGGCATCATCGTCGGGCTGGTGCTTGCCGGTTGGGCCCTCTCGGGCATCTACATCGTTGACGAGGGGACGCGAGGCGTTGTGACGCGGTTTGGCGCGTATCACAGCACGGCGATGCCCGGGCCGCACTGGCACGTTCCGTATCCAGTCGACTCGGTGGAAGTGGTCGATGTGTCGTCCCGTCGGCGTATTACGGTGGGTTATCAGGCGACATCGCCCCAGCAGACCCGGGCCGTTCTGGACGAGGCATTGATGCTGACTGAGGACGAGAACATCGTGAATGTTCAGCTCGCGGTGCAGTATCAGGTCTCGGATGCGGCGGATTTCATATTCAACTTCGTTAATCCTCAGCAAACGTTGAAAGAGCTCACGGAGAGCGCGCTGCGCGAAGTCGTGGGTAAGCGGGCCATGGATTTCGTGCTCACACAGGGCCGGGCGGAGGTTGCCCAGTCCACCCGCGATCTGATCAATGAGGCGTTGCGGGTGTACGAGCCTGGTATCGAGGTGCTCGAGGTCGTCATCCAGGACGTCCAGCCACCCGAGCAGGTGCAGGACGCCTTCGAGGATGCCATCAAGGCGCGTGAGGACCGTGAGCGTGTGATCAATCAGGCACAGGCCTATCGCAACGAGGTCATTCCGCGGGCTGAGGGTGAGGCTGCCCGAGTTCGGGAAGAGGCTGGCGCGTACGTAGCGCAGATTGTCCAGCGCGCCGAGGGTGAAGCCAGTCGTTTTTCTCAGCAATTGGCCGAGTATGCCAAGGCCCCGGGTGTGACGCGGGATCGGCTGTATATCGACACCATGGAGCGGGTCCTGCAGCGCAGCGGCAAGGTGCTGATCGATGTGGAATCCAGCCAGCCGTTGATGTACCTCCCGCTCGATCGAATGATGCGTAACGCCAATACTCAGGGTTCCACTGGCAATGCCGATGGCCCAAGCAGTAGCGGTGAAACGGCTCAGAATTCTTCATCGAGCGGCTCTTCGAGCAGCTCGTCCAGCCGTCAGCTGCGGATGCGGGAGACACGCTGATGAATCGTATTTCTACTCTGGGTGCCGTTATCTTGGTGCTGCTCATCGTTGGCATCACCTTCGGGACCTTCACTGTCCATGAGACACAGCGAGCGCTGAAGTTCCGGCTGGGTGAGGTCGTCAATGTCGACTTTGAGCCAGGCCTGTACTTTCAGATTCCCTTCGTTAACAACGTCCGCAAGGTTGATGCGCGGGTGCAGACCCTCGATGAGGATCCACAACGGTTTCTGACCAGTGAGCAGAAAAACGTGATCGTCGATGCGTTCGTGAAATGGCGGGTCGATGACGTGGAGCAGTACTACGTCACCGTGCAGGCCAACCCAACCCGGGCGAACCTTCGGCTCTCGGAGATCATCCGTGACGGGCTGCGTAACGAGTTCGGTAAGCGCACGGTGCAGGATGTGATCTCGGGTGATCGCGCTGAGATTATGAACATCCTGACAGAGGATGCCCTTGAGGCGGGCCGCTCCCTCGGCATTGAAGTGGTGGATGTGCGCATTCAGCGCGTGGATTTGCCAGAGGGCGTAAGTGAGTCGGTCTTTAATCGCATGGTCGCCGCGCGTGAGCGGGTCGCCCGTGAGTTCCGTGCTGAGGGTCAGGAAGAGGCTGAGCGCATCCGGTCTGCCGCTGACCGGCGGCGTTCGGAGATTCTTGCCGAAGCCCGGCGTGATGCAGAGGAGCTTCGCGGTAGCGCGGATGCGGACGCGACGGCGATCTACGCCAATGCCTACGAGGCGGACGAAGAGTTCTACCGGTTCTACCGAAGCCTGAACGCTTACGAGAGTGCTTTCCAGGACGAAGACGATGTCATGGTGCTCTCACCGGATTCGGACTTTTTCCGATATTTCGACCAAGGTGGTCCGCAGGACTGACTTGAACCTGGGCCCGGGGCGAGGTGCTGAAAGGCGTCGCGTCCCGGGCCTCCTTTCGTCAGTGGGGCTGTCATGACGCAGGATTTGGTTACAGCACTGGCGCTGGTGCTGATTATCGAGGGTATTTTACCCTTCTTGAGCCCGCGAACCCTGCGAAAAGCGCTATTCTCCATTGTTCAGAATAACGATCGTCGCCTTCGATACGGAGGCATGGTGAGCATGGCGGCTGGTCTGCTGCTGCTCTATTGGGTGCGCTGAAGGAGTTGGGGATGAGCAATAAGCCAGGTGGCGTGGATATTCCCTGGCTCCTGCCGGATTCGGTTGAAGAGCTGCTACCGCCAGCCGCCAGCGAGCTGGAGGCGCTTCGCCGGACGGCTCTTGAGATCAGCAACCGGTGGGGTTACGCGCTGATCATGCCACCGACGATTGAATATCTGGAGTCGCTGCTATCCGGCGCCGCCCACGACCTTGATCTGCAAACGTTCAAACTGACGGATCAGTTAAGTGGCCGCATGATGGGCGTACGGGCGGACATTACGCCGCAAGCGGCCCGCATCGATGCGCATCAGCTTCGACAAGAGGGCCCGGTGCGTTTGTGCTACACCGGAACCGTTTTACGGACTCGGCCCGACGAACCGGCGGGTTCGCGTAACCCGCTTCAGATGGGCGCCGAGCTGTATGGCCATGCCGGCGTTGAGAGTGACATTGAGGTGATCTCGTTAATGGCCGAGGTGCTCTATGCATCCGGGATCGAGAGCCTCCACCTGGACCTGGGGCATGTGGGTATTTTTCGTGCACTAGCCCGTGACGCCGGCCTGGAAGCGGACGATGAGGCCCGGCTGTGGGATGCGCTGCAGCGCAAGGCGACAGCGGATATCCAGGCCTTGATGGATACCCTGCAAGTTGACGCCGTGCACCGTGACCGCCTCTCTGCCCTGGCCACGCTCAGCGGCGGGTCCGAGACGATGGATGAGGCGCGGCGGGTATTGGCGGGCGCGCCGTCTTCGGTGATGGAGGCGCTCGATGCCCTGAGCACGATTGCGCAGTCACTCCAGCGCTGGTCGCCGACATTGACGCTGCATTTTGATCTGGGCGAGCTGCGTGGTTATCGCTACCACACAGGGGTCGTGTTTGCGGCCTATACGCCGGGGGAGTCGCTTGAGCTTGCACGCGGCGGGCGCTACGACGACATCGGTGCGGTATTCGGCCGGGCTCGGCCAGCCACCGGCTTTAGTACCGACTTAAAGGCATTGCTGAAGGCGATTGGGCCGACGAAGGGGAGTCAGTCGTTCGTTGAGGGGGCGATCGGGGCGCCATGGAGTGCCAACGAGGCGCTCAGAGCAGCGATTCGCGCGCATCGGCAAGCTGGTGACGTGGTGGTCTGGTTGCTGCCTGGTCATGAGCACGCGGCGGCGGCGATGGGGTGTGATCGGCGGTTGGTCGAGGACGATAGCGGGCAATGGCGGGTCGAGCCGCTCTAGGAACGACGGGGAATCCAATGGCAAGAAGCGTGGTAGTGATCGGCTCTCAGTGGGGCGACGAGGGCAAGGGCAAGATCGTGGATCTGCTGACGGATCGCGTTTCTGCCGTCGCGCGTTTTCAGGGGGGGCATAACGCCGGGCACACGCTGGTGATTGATGGCGTCAAAACGGTGCTTCACTTGATTCCGTCGGGCGTGCTCCGCGCCGATGTGCTCTGCCTGATCGGGAACGGTGTTGTGCTCTCTCCCGAAGCGCTGCTCGAGGAGATCACCACACTGGAGGCGTCGGGGGTACCGGCCCGGGAACGGCTCAGGATCAGCCCGGCTTGCCCCGTTATTCTGCCCTCACATGTCGCCCTCGATCAGGCGCGGGAGAAGGCACGGGGGAAGGCCGCCATCGGTACAACCGGGCGGGGGATTGGCCCCGCGTACGAGGACAAAGTGGCTCGGCGTGGGCTGCGCGTCGGCGATCTGTTTCACCGCGAACGTCTGGCTGCCAAGCTTGGCGAGCTTCTCGACTACCACAATTTCATCCTCAAGCAGTTTTACGGCGAGGTCGGCCAGGATTTCCAGGCGATTCAGGAACAGTGTCTTGCGCTGGCTGAGCAGCTTGAGCCGATGGTGGCGGATGTGAGCCATTTACTGCATGTCCACCGGCAGCAGGGCGATCATCTGCTTTTCGAGGGAGCGCAAGGAACGCTCCTCGATATTGATCAGGGCACTTACCCGTTTGTGACCTCGTCGAATACCACGGCGGGTGCGGCAGCGACGGGCACGGGTGTGGGTCCGCTTGATCTCGATTACGTGCTGGGTATCACCAAGGCCTATACAACGCGGGTGGGCGCGGGTCCGTTCCCGACAGAACTCCTGGATGATCTCGGAGAGCATCTGGCCCGGCGCGGGCACGAGTTTGGCTCGACAACCGGTCGGCCGCGGCGTTGTGGTTGGTTTGATGCCGTGGCCATGCGCCGGGCGGTTCAGATCAGCAGTCTTTCCGGACTGTGCATGACCAAACTCGATGTCCTCGATGAGCTGGACACGCTCAGAATTTGCACGGGCTATCGTTGTGGTGCTCAACGCAGTGATGTGTTGCCTACCGGCGCAGAGGCCCTCGCCGAGTGCGAACCGGAGTATGTCGAGATGCCCGGTTGGCAATGCTCAACGCTTGGCATTCAGAACTATGACGAATTGCCGAGCGCTGCCCGCGATTATCTCGAGCGCATCGAGACGCTCTGCGGTGTACCCGTTGATATTGTTTCAACGGGCGCTGATCGCAAGGACACCATCATCCGGCGTCATCCTTTCGAAGTCTGAGTTCCTTACTGTCCTGTCATAACGCATGTCCTCTGAGCGAGTGAGGACTTGTCGCCAGCTTTTTTTGGCGTCACTCTTTTCGAGTAGTCAGAAAAAGTGAGTTTATGTGAGGGATAGCAATGGACTCGTCAGATAAAAATGATTTGATCGTCGGTGAGGGTGTGCGCCTGGTCGGCGAGGTGCACGCCCCCGGACTGCTTCGGCTGCACGGGACCATCGAGGGCGATGTGCGAGGTGATGACGTTCGTGTCGGGCCGGGCGGACGGATCGAAGGCAGTCTCGATGGCCGCAACGTCGACCTTGAGGGGCATGTTAGCGAGCGCATCGTTGCAAAGACGCTGGCGCTACGCTCGAGTGCGTCCGTTAGCGGCTCGGTCGAGTACGAGACGCTGGAGATCGAGGCGGGGGCGCAGATCGAGGGTACGCTCAACAAAGCCGAGCCCCGAGAGACCACCCATGCTGACGGCTCCCTGGCCTATCTCACCGCTGTTCAGGATCGCTCGGAGGAAGTGACCTCGGGTGAGCAGGATGGCTAAGCCAGCGACGCTGAGCCCGGAGCTGCAGCAATTGCATGCCGGGCTTGGCGAGCGTGGCTCAAGCCAGGTCATTGTGCTCACTGATGACGGTGTCGAGCACATCGAACTGGCCCGCGAAGATATGAATGAGTGGCTATCGGGACAGGCTCAAGCGCTCAATCGACAGCGGCGTGGATTGTCTCTACTGGCGGTGGTGATTGCCTTGGTGGCATTGGGGTTCTTAGGCCGCAGCCTGCACTTGGAGACGGTGAACGCATCGCTTGATGGCGAGCTCGCAGCGCTTGAGGCACGCGCAGAAACGCTTGGAACGGCCATTGACGGCGTTTTTGCAACGGCTAATCGCGTCACTGAGGGCCAAGTCGCGCCTGATCAGGCGGATCCGGTGGCCGGGCTGGACTCGGTGGACAATCTCATTGGCGATACGGCCTCCGCGTTTCGTTTGTACGTCGAATTTACCCGCCGAGCCGTCGATCACTACACCCGGTCGCTCGATGAGGAGTTCGCGACCATTGATACGGATCCCCTCAAGGCACTCGATCTCGCCCTGGGTGATGAAGTGTCCTGGGGGGGAGGGATGTCGAATACGGCAGGGGTTGGTGCGCTCTTGAACCTCTATGTTCCCGAAGATTTGCCGAGCTCGCTACAGACCGTAGCGCGCAGCGAACATTTTCGGGACTATCTGCCGGATCTGAATCCCATGCAAGGCGGACGGATGACTTCGGCCTTTGGTCTGCGTGAGCATCCTGTAACGGGCGAGCACGTCGCCCATCAAGGCATCGACCTGGTCTCCTGGGATGACCCTCGAATCCGAGCAGCTGGTGGGGGGCAGGTCGTGTTCGCCGGCACCGATGGGTTATCAGGCAAACGGGTCGTGGTCGACCATGGGATGGGCATCCAAACGGTCTATGCTCATCTCTCGGAGATTGACGTCAAAGAGGGAGATTGGCTTGAGCGCGGCCAGTGGCTTGGATTGATGGGTAATACCGGGCGCAGCGACGGGGCCCATTTGCATTATGAGGTTCGGGTGAACGATCGGCATATTGATCCGCTCGCCGTCTTTCGGGTGGCCCGCAATGTTCAATAAAACCTCAGCTGCAAAGCCGTCGGTCATTAGTGAGGGGACCGCTATGACGGGGGACCTCGTTTGTTCGGGCGGTCTGCATCTTCAGGGACATGTCAACGGCAAAGTTCAGGCCGCCGGCGTCACGATTGGTGAGCCCGGCAGGTTAAATGGTGAGCTGTATGCTGATTCCGTCAAGCTAAGCGGACAGTTTGATGGCGATTTGCACTGTCGTGTGTTTCAGGCCACACATACCGCAACGATTGATGGCCGGGTCACCTGCGCTTCCATGGAGCTTCAATCGGGCGCAGTGATCGCGGGTGAAATCGTCGTGTCTTCCGCAATTAGCCAATCGGGATGGTGGTGCCCAGGAGAGGACTTGAACCTCCACGGGGTTTCCCCCACTAGCACCTGAAGCTAGCGCGTCTACCAATTCCGCCACCTGGGCTTTACCGTGCAGGCCAGAACTGGCCGACAGCGCGGCAGAGAATACTGCCCGGCCTTGGTGGTGTCAATCGAATCTGCCCCGGCGTGTAGGCACTGTGGCGCGCATGCCGTATCCTGCGCGGCATGTCTAAACGAACCTCTGATGGTGCCGATCCCGGCAACGACCCCTACCTTGAACGTGAGCGCGAGAAATACGGTGCCCCCGTTCCCAGTCGGGAATATATCACTGAGCAGCTGGAGGCCCAGGCGCGCCCCCTCTCGCGTAAAGACCTCGCCGAAATCTTTGGCCTGGGCGATGACGAAGATGCCCTCGAAGGGCTGCGCCGCCGACTCAAGGCGATGGAGCGCGATGGCCAGCTCGTAAGAAACCGACGTAACGGTTATGTCGTGGTGGACAACGAGGAGCTGGTGCGCGGCCGAATCCGGTCGGCACCGGACGGCTCGGGCGTTGTGCATCCGGATCGGCCCGGCTCGGATGTCTACCTGGCCCCCCGGGAGATGCAACAGCTGCTCAACGGTGACCGAGTCGTGGTTCGGTTAGCCGGCCAGGATAAGCAGGGCCGCCCCACCGGTGAGCTGGTTGAAATCATTGAGCATGCCAATCGCGAGATTGCCGGTCGGTACTACGAGGAGTCGGGTATCGGGTTTGTGGTGCCCAACAACAAGCGCTTGCATCAGGATCTGATTATCCCTGCCGATGGCCGCGCCAATGCGCGCCATGGTGAGTTGGTGACAGCTGAGGTGGTCAATCAGCCCTCGCAGCGTCGTCAGCCGATTGGCCGAATCATTGAGGTGTTCGGCACCGAGATCGCCGAGGGGGATGAGATCACGGTGGCCGCGCGGACCCATGGGATCCCGGTGGAGTGGCCTGAGGAGGTACTGGCTGAGAGTGAGCAGTTCGGCACGGAAGTACCCGAGGCCAATAAAAAGGGACGCAGAGATCTGCGCGACCTGCCCTTGGTGACCATCGATGGCGCGGATGCCCGCGACTTTGACGATGCCGTCTACTGCGAGCCGTTGAAAGACGGCTGGAAGCTACTGGTTGCAATCGCTGATGTTGCAGCCTACGTCACGGTGGGTTCGCCTCTGGATACCGAGGCCGCTGAGCGCGGTAACTCGGTTTATTTCCCTCGTAACGTCGTCCCCATGCTCCCCGAAGTGCTCTCCAACGGTCTGTGCTCACTCAACCCGAAAGTCGACCGGCTGTGCATGGTCTGTGAAATGCACATTGATCAGGACGGCGATCTCAAGGATGCCGAGTTCTTTGAAGGCGTGATGAACTCGGCTGCGCGCCTGACTTACGAGGAAGTTGATGCCATCGAGCAGCATCGTGACCCGTCGCTTCGGCGTGAGCATGCCGATCTCCTTCCGCATCTTGAGCATTTGTACGGCGCCTTTCATGCCATGCGTCGTGATCGCGAAAAACGCGGTGCCATCGATTTTGACTCGAGCGAGTCCGTGCTTGAGTTCACTGAGGAAGGGCAGGTTGCCGATATCCACCCGGCGGAGCGTACCGACGCCCACCGGCTGATCGAGGAGTGCATGGTCAAGGCGAATGTGGCCACGGCACGTTATCTGCGCCGGCACCGTATTCCCGCACTTTATCGTGTCCACGAGCCACCAGCGCTCGAGCGCCTTCAGAATCTGCGTCAGTTCCTTGAGCAGACGGGGCTGAAACTAGGCGGTGGCGATGAGCCAACGCCGGCGGACTATGCGGCGCTGATCTCGGAAATCCGCCAGCGCTCAGACCGGCATCTGGTCGAGACCATCATGCTGCGCTCGATGATGGCCGCGGAGTACCGCCCCGACAATGCCGGCCACTTTGGCCTGGCCCTGGATGCGTACGCGCACTTCACCTCCCCCATCCGGCGTTACCCCGACCTGATCGTGCATCGCGCCATCAAACACATACTGAGCGGGGAGCCGGTGACGTCATTCCAGTACACCGAGGATCAGTTGGTCACCGTCGGGGAGCATTGCTCCATGACCGATCGGCGTGCCGAGGAGGCGAGCCGGGATGCCATCATGACGCTGAAATGCCGGTTCATGGCGGATCGGGTAGGTGGCGAGTTCACCGGCGTCATCAGTGGTGTGACCTCGTTCGGGCTGTTTGTTGAGCTCGATGAGTTGTTTGTCGATGGACTCATCCATATCACCAATCTCGAGCAGGATTTCTTCCATTTTGACCCGATTGGCCACCGCCTGGTGGGTGAGCGGACCGGAAAGGAATACCGGCTGACAGACCGCATCCGTGTGCGGCTGATGAAGGTGAATGTGGATGACGGCAAGCTGGACTTTGATCCTGTTGCCCATCCGCTGGGTCCCGACGGTGAGCCGCTGCCACAGTCGGAGCAGCCGCGTCGCAAGGGCCGTCGACGCCGACGGCGATGAGCCAGCGTACGCTGATCGGCGGCCTGCAGGCGGTTCAGTCTGCGCTGCGCTACGACCCGACCCGCGCCATTGAGGCCTGGGTCGATCGGCGCCGCCGTGACGCACGGCTTGTAAAGTTGCGGGAACAGCTTGAGGGAGCCGGCTGCCCCGTACAGGAGAGCGATGCAAAAGCGCTCGCGCGGCTGCTCCCGGATGTCTCTCATCAGGGGGTCGTCCTGGCCTATCAGGGGGCCTCGCCGCGTGGCGATGCGGATCTCGCCGCGCATCTCGATCGGCTGAGCCATGCCCCGTTTCTGCTCATTCTTGACCAAGTTCAGGACCCGCATAATTTGGGGGCCTGTCTGCGCACGGCGGATGCTGCGGGTGTTGATGCGGTGATTGCACCGCGAGACCGCGCTGTCGGTCTGACGCCGGTGGTTCATCGTGTCGCAGCGGGCGCGGCGGAGGCGATGCCGTTTTATCAGGTCACCAATCTCGCCCGATGTCTGCGCGGGTTGAAGGATCGCGGGATCTGGCTAACGGGTGCTGCCGATGAAGCGGCTGAGCCACTGAGTCGCGCGAATTTTACCGGACCGTTGGCCCTGGCATTGGGCGCGGAGGGGAAGGGACTCCGACGCCTCACGCGCGAGCACTGCGACACCCTTGTCGCCATTCCCATGGCGGGTCATGTTGAGAGTTTGAATGTTTCGGTTGCGGCGGGCGTCCTGCTGTTCGAGGCCGTGCGGCAACGCAGCGCTTTCATGGCTGCGCCCGGTTGACTATACTGCACGGCTAGCCAGTGTAATCCGGCTACTCCTTGCTGCCCGCGAATGGCGGGTGGCTTATCCCGGAATCATTCCGGATCATCCGAAAGGAGCCACAATGCGGCATTATGAAATTGTCTTTATGGTCCATCCGGACCAGAGCGACCAGGTCCCGGCCATGATCGAGCGCTATCGAGGCCTGATCGAGGGCAACGGTGGACACATCCATCGGCTCGAGGATTGGGGCCGGCGCCAGCTCGCTTATCCCATTAATAAGCTCATCAAGGCCCACTACGTTCTGATGAACGTCGAGTGTGAGCCGAGCGACATCGAAGAGCTCGAGTCGATGTTCCGCTTCAACGATGCGGTGATTCGTAACATGGTACTCGCCCGGGATCAGGCAGAGACTGATCCGTCCCACCTGGTAAAAAGCCAGGAGGAAGAGCGCGAGCGTTCATCGCGTCGGGACGAGGAGGCGGATCGTCACGATCACGCCGATGAGGCTGACGAGGCCGATGAGCTCGAGGACGCCGCTGACGATGATCTTGAGCCGATCGGAGCCGAAGAGGACGAGTGACCAATCAGGTCGAGCTGACAGGTCGGCTGGTCGATCCAGCGGATCTGCGGCACTCCCCGGCGGGTGTGCCGATCGCCAGAGCGCTCCTCGAGCACGAGTCATCACAGCTTGAGGCCGGTGTGGAGCGATGGGTGCGATTTCGGGTGGGCCTTCGTGCTGCCGGGTCGCCCATCGCCGAGACGCTGAGCGAACTCACCGTGGGTGAGTTGGTCAGCGTGGCCGGATTAATGCTCCGCGCCCGTCAGCGAAACGCAGAAACGGACCCCCTTATTATTAGTGTCAAGCGCCTGACGCGCCTGACGGAAACAGCTTAGAGGATGTAGACCATGGCCCGCTTTTTTCGACGTCGGAAATATTGCCGCTTTACAGCGGAAGGCGTGAAAGAGATCGACTACAAGGATCTCAACACGCTGCGTCAGTACGTCACCGAAACTGGCAAGATTGTGCCCAGCCGCATCACGGGTACGCGTGCGAAATACCAGCGCCAGCTCTCGACCGCGATCAAGCGGGCGCGGTATCTCGCGCTGTTGCCTTACACCGACAGCCACTAGGCAGGCGCCAGCACGGCCAACGATGAGCGCCTTTCTTGGCTTTGTCATGCGCACCCGTCTGGGTGCCATTGGTGTGGTCGCCCTGGGTGCAGCGCTCCCGCTGCTCTTCTGGGTGAGCGGCGGGATATTGGCACTCATCACGCTGCGCCGGGGTCTCGCCGAGGCGTTGATCGTCCTGGCCGGAGCCAGCGCGGTGTTGCTACCCCTGTATGCCGTGCTGCTCGGCACACCCATGGCGATCCTCCAGCCCCTGGCGCTGATCTGGATGCCCGTGATTGCGTTGGCGCAGATCCTGCGCCAGACCGTGTCGTTGCCGACCACACTACAGACCGGCGCTGGTTTAGCGGCCGTGGGTGTCGTCAGTTTTTACGCGCTGCATGGTGATCCAGCGGCGTTTTGGCAGGGCACGCTTCAGTCTCTGGCGCAGATGCTGAGCGGCGGTCAACCGGGCGCGGAGTGGGAACAGGCCGCAGCGCAGCTTGCCCCCCGCCTCACGGGGCTATGGGTGAGCAATATGCTGGCGATCGCAACAGTCTGTTTGTTGCTCGGGCGCTGGTGGCAGGCCCTGCTGTACAATCCAGGCGGGTTTCGCAGCGAGTTTCATTCGCTGCGTTTTGCTGCATGGTTCGCGGGTGTCGCATTGATCGCGGTCCTGGGTGGATGGATCACGGGCCCGGGTTTACTGGCCGATGTCGGGCTGATCCTGGGGGCCATCTTTTTGCTTCAGGCGCTGGCCGTCGCCCACGCGCTCGTCGCGCGGCGGGGCTGGCATACAGGCTGGCTGATCGGGTTTTACCTGATCCTGCCATTGATGCTTCGACCGGCCGCGATGCTTGGGTTGGTCGATACATTTGTAGATTTCCGGGCGCGCTTTGCGCCCGCAACGTAAAATCGAAAAGACAGACAGTCGGGGATAGTAAAGATGGACGTCATTCTGCTTGAAAAAGTGGCCAATCTCGGCGGGTTGGGCGACACGGTTAAAGTGCGCAACGGCTATGGCCGTAACTACCTAATTCCGCAGGGTAAAGCAAAGCCGGCGACGGCAGAGAACGTTGCCTATTTCGAGGCGCAGCGGGCTGAGCTTGAGCGCAAGGCGGCTGAAGACCTGGCGACAGCCAATAAACGGGCGGAACAACTTGAGGCATTGACGGTAAGCATCACTGCCAATGCCGGTGACGAGGGCAAATTGTTCGGTTCCGTGGGTCCGCAGGACATCGCGGATGCCGTGACTGCAGCCGGCGTCGAGGTGGGGCGTCACGAAGTGCGCATGCCAGACGGGCCGATTCGGGCGCTGGGCGAGTACTCGGTTGAGCTGCATCTGCATGCCGACGTTAATGCCGCGGTGCATGTGAACGTCACTGGCGAGGCCTGAGGCGGGCGGTCATCGGCCGTCACGCAAGCCCACCATGGCTGAGGTTCGCGGCGCTTCTGCGCAGACGGATGCCCTTAAAGTACCGCCCCATTCGCTCGAAGCAGAGCAGGCGGTGCTTGGCGGCCTCATGCTCGATAACAGTGCCTGGGACCAGGTGGGTGATCGGGTTTCTGAGGACGATTTTTATCGGCGTGATCATCGCCTGATTTTCCGTGCCCTCGAGTCCCTGGCCGAGACCGGCCAGCCCATGGATGCCGTAACGCTCTCGGAGTGGCTGAAGTCGCACGATGAGCTGGATAATGCGGGTGGCCTTGCCTATCTCGGCCTGCTCGCGCGCGATACCCCAAGCTCCGCCAATATCCGCGCTTATGCAGACATCGTTCGTGAGCAGTCTGTGCTGCGGCAGTTGATCGCCGCTGGCACGGAGGTCGCAAACACGGGTTTCAATCCCGAGGGGCAGTCCTCTGCCGACCTCCTTGATCACGCAGAGCGGCGGATCTTCGAGATTGCAGAACAATCCGGGCGCAACCGCCGGGGCTTTGTGGGTGTGCGGGATGTGCTTCCGGATGTGGTTGATCGCATCGATACCCTCTACCACCAGGACAGTGATATTACGGGGCTCGCAACGGGCTTCACCGACCTGGATCGCATGACGTCTGGCCTGCAGAACGGGGACCTGGTCATCGTGGCCGGGCGCCCGTCCATGGGTAAGACGACCTTTGCGATGAACATTGCCGAGACAGCGGCGCTACAGCAGGGCCCGCCGACCGCTGTATTCAGCATGGAAATGCCGGCCGATGCGTTGGCGATGCGCATGCTGGCCTCGCTCGGGCGGGTTGAATTGCAGAAGATTCGCTCGGGGCGTTTGAATGATGACGACTGGCCGCGGCTGACCAGCACCATGAACCTGCTCTCGCAGGCGCAGCTTTTCATTGACGATACGCCCGGCCTCACACCGACTGAAATGCGGGCACGGTGCCGGCGGCTCAAACGCGAGCACGGCCTGGGCTTAGTCCTGGTGGACTACCTGCAGCTCATGCAGCTCCCCGGGTTTAAGGAAAACCGGGCGGCTGAGATCTCGGAAATCTCTCGTTCACTGAAGGGGATGGCGAAGGAGCTCGGGGTGCCCGTGATGGTCCTCTCCCAGCTCAACCGCAGTCTCGAACAGCGTCCCAACAAGCGGCCGATCATGTCTGATCTTCGTGAATCGGGCGCGATAGAACAGGATGCCGACGTCATCGTGTTCATTTACCGTGATGAGGTTTACAACGAGGACAGCCCGGATGCGGGCACCGCAGAGATCATCATCGGCAAACAGCGTAATGGCCCGGTGGGAACGCTACGGTTGACCTTCCTTGGCCACTACACACGCTTTGAGAACTTCATTGCCGATGCCGGTTATGGGGGCGGGGGCTGGCAGTGAGCCGGGTCGCCCGCGCGACGATCAATCTCGATGCCCTTGGTCACAACTTGGCGGTTGTGCGGCGCTCGGCGCCTGACACGAATGTGATGGCCGTTCTCAAGGCCAATGCCTATGGCCATGGCTTGCTCCCGGTGGCGCATACACTGGCCCCTGGTATTCAAGCCTTTGCTGTTAGCTGCACCGAAGAGGCCCTGCCGCTTCGCGAGGCCGGTCTGCAGCATCGAATCATCCTGTTGGAAGGCTTTTTTGACGCCACGGAGCTCGCCCTGTTTAGCGCCCGGCGTCTGGATGCGGTCGTTCACCAGCCCTGGCAGATCGAGGCGCTGGCCGCTGCGGACCTCCCGCACCCGATCGACTGCTGGCTCAAGGTGGATACCGGCATGGGACGGCTGGGGTTCGCACCGGCAGACGCCAAGGCAGCCGCACAGCGCCTTGCCGCGTTGCCGTCTGTGGGGACGGTCCGCTGGATGACCCATCTGGCTAGTGCGGATGAGCCGGATCGCGCGGAGACCGAGACCCAGCTCATGCGGTTTGGCGAGTTGGCCAGCACGACCAGCGCGGCCAGCGTGAGCACCGAGGCCACTGCCGCCAACTCAGCGGCCACCCTTTCCTGGCCGCAGGCGCATGCCCAGTGGGTCCGCCCGGGCATCATGCTCTACGGCGCCTCGCCGTTCAGCGACAGCAGTCGGCATGGACCATTGCAGCCCGTGATGCAGCTGGAGGCACGGCTGATTTCCGTTAAACAGCTACCGGCCGGCCACGGGGTGGGTTATGGCAGCCGTTTTGTGTGCCCGGAGGCCATGCCCGTGGGTGTGGTCTCGATCGGTTACGGCGATGGCTATCCCCGTCATGCGCCCGATGGCACGCCCGTCTGGATCCATGGCCAGCGCGTGCCGCTCATCGGCAAGGTCTCGATGGATATGATCGCGGTGGATTTGCGCACGGTGCCGCAGGCGAGCGTGGGGGAGCCCGTTATTCTCTGGGGTGAGCATCCGCATGCCGGGGAGGTCGCTGAGGCCTGCGATACCATCAGCTATGAGCTTTTCTGCCGGCTGACCCCGCGGGTGCAGCGGGTGTATCGCCATGGAGGCGCCGATGGCTAAAAGTCGTGTCAAAACCCTGTTTGTGTGTACCGCCTGTGGGGCGAGCTCGCCCCAGTGGGCCGGGCAGTGTGCCGAGTGTGGTGAATGGAACACGCTGGAGGAGCAGGTTCAGGCACCGACGGCTGCAACCAGTCGGGGGTCGGCTCGTGGTGGTAGTCAGTATGCGGGCGACAGTGGGGTCGTCAGCCTATCTGAGGTGCCCAGGGATGCGGAGACGCGCTTTCCGACGGGCATTGGCGAGTTTGATCGGGTGCTTGGCGGTGGGCTTGTTGCCGGGGGCGTGGTCCTGCTCGGGGGTGATCCCGGCATCGGCAAGTCGACGCTGCTGCTTGAGGCTGTCGCGCGCGTGGCAGGGCGGCATGGCGCCCTGTATGTCACTGGTGAGGAGTCACTCCGGCAGGTCGGGATGCGCGCAGAACGCCTGGGCGTTGAGGATGATGGCCTCAAGCTGCTGGCCGAGACGCGGGTTGAGGCGATTATCGAGATGGCGGCGCGGGAGCGGCCTGAGGTGCTCGTCGTGGATTCGATCCAGACCATTCATAGCGATGCCCTGGGCTCGGCGCCCGGGGGGGTGGCGCAGGTCCGCGAGTCCGCCGCTCAGCTCGTCCAGTTTGCCAAGCGCAGCGGCACGGTGCTGTTTCTCGTCGGCCATGTTACCAAGGAAGGTCAGCTCGCGGGTCCCCGCGTCCTCGAGCACATGGTCGACACCGTATTGTACTTCGAAAGCGATTCGGGCAGCCGTTACCGGCTATTGCGCGCCGTGAAGAACCGCTTTGGCGCAGCCAACGAGCTGGGTGTGTTTGCGATGCTCGATACGGGACTGAAAGAGGTTAAAAACCCGTCTGCGATCTTTCTGTCACGCCACGAACAACCGGTACCGGGCAGTGCCATCCTGGTAACCCGTGAGGGCACGCGCCCGTTGCTGCTCGAGCTCCAGGCGCTGGTGGCCGAGAGTCCGTTGTCCAACCCCAGACGACTGGCGGTGGGCCTGGATGGCAATCGCCTGGGCATGTTGCTCGCCGTGCTCCAGCGTCACGCCGGGGTCAGCACCTATGGCGAGGACGTGTTTGTCAACGTCGTGGGGGGCGTGCGGGTAGCGGAGACGGCCAGTGATCTGCCTGCCTTGCTAGCCGTGGTCTCAAGCCTTCGGGATCGGCCGATCCCGCAGGACTGGGTGATTTTTGGTGAAGTTGGACTGGCCGGAGAAATCAGGCCAGTGCCCAATGGCGCAGACCGGCTGGCCGAGGCGGCTCGCCATGGCTTTCGTCGAGCGCTCGTGCCCATGAAGAATTGCCCAGCCGCCGGTCAGGCACCAAAGGGGCTTGATGTACTGGGTGTCGAGCGGCTGGATGCCGCCCTTGAGATCATCCGCGAGGCGGACGTCTAACCATCGAGCGCTTCAGCGGCCTCGATCGTGTTCTCGAGCAAGGTTGCCCGTGTCAACGGCCCAACACCACCCGGCACTGGCGTAATCCAGCCAGCCCGCTCTCGTGCTCCGGCATAGTCGACATCGCCCACCAGCCGGCCGTCGTCGAGGCGGTTGATCCCCACGTCGATGACGGCCGCGCCCGGCTTAATCCATGCGCCCGGAACGAATTCGGTCCGGCCAACGGCTGCAACCAGGATATCTGCGCGCTCAACCTCACTTTGCAGGTCACGCGTGCGGCTATGGCAGATCGTAACGGTGCAACGGGCGTTCAGTAATTCCAGGGCCATCGGTCGGCCGACAATATTGGATTGCCCGATAACCACCGCGTGAGCGCCTTCAAGCGGGACTTCAGCACGCTTGAGTAATGTCATAACGCCATGGGGTGTGCAGGAGCGCAGCCCCGGTAGCCGCAGGACCAGCCGGCCAACATTGCGGGGATGAAAACCATCGACGTCTTTGGCGGGATCAATGCGCTCAATGACCGCGTTTTCGTCGATATGCTCGGGCAAGGGCAACTGAACAAGGATGCCGTGGGTTGCCGGATTGGCATTAAGCGTGTCGATGAGCGCCAGCAGTTCCGCCTGTGTTGTGGCGGCCGGGAGGTCGTAATCCTGGGATACAAATCCGACTTCCGCGCAGTCACGGCGTTTCATTCGAACGTAAACGGACGAAGCGGCCCCGTCGCCCACCAGAACCACCGCAAGGCCGGGTGCCGCGCGACCTGAGGCCGTTCGCTCAGCCACCTGTTCCCGAATATCGTCGCGGATGGAGGCGGCAATAGTCTTGCCGTCGATGATGCGCGCGCTCATTGATGCTCCCCGATGCCTGAATTGGGCGCTGGAAAAAGCGGCACTCTAACCCGGCCCGATACACCAATCCAGTCAGGGAGCGGCATTAACTTGCCTCACCTTTCGGTTACAATCCGGGTCGTGCGCTCGTAGCTCAACGGATAGAGCATCGGCCTTCTAAGCCGAGGGTTGCAGGTTCGAGTCCTGCCGGGCGCGCCAGATTGACTGACGCGCCGACCGCTGGCTCGCGCCCGTTAGGCGTTTGCGTCAGCGCGCTCGAGCGGCCGTTTCAACAGCCGCTCGATGCCTTTCAGCAGCCTGGCCTCATCCGGAGCGACCAGGGAAATGGCCTCACCCGCATTGCCCGCCCGGCCGGTGCGGCCAATGCGGTGGACATAGTCCTCGGCAACATGGGGCAGGTCGTAGTTGACCACATGGGGCAGGTGGTCGATATCGAGGCCACGGGCCGCGATATCGGTGGCGACCAGCACTCGGACCTTGCCGCGTTTAAACCCGTCCAGTGCCCGAGTGCGGGCTGCCTGGCTCTTGTTACCATGAATGGCCTCAGCGCTGAGGCCATCCTGATCGAGTTGCCGGCTCAGGTTGTTGGCGCCGTGTTTGGTTCGCGTGAACACGAGAACCTGCTGCCAGTCGCCATCCCGGATCAGACGGCTGAGAACGCGGCGCTTTTCGGCCTTTTCAAGCCGGTAGACGCGCTGAGCAACCGTTTCAGCGGCACTGTTGCGAGGTGCGACGTCGATCTCGGTGGGCTGGGTGAGCATGCCCGAGGCAAGCCGGCGAATTTCCGCAGAGAAGGTCGCTGAAAACAGCAGCGTCTGCCGTTTGGCGGGCAGCATCTTCAGGATCTTGCGGATGTCGTGAATGAATCCCATGTCCAGCATGCGATCCGCTTCATCCAATACAACCGTTTCCACGCCATCCAACCGCGCGTTGCCGCGCTGGAGATGGTCCAGTAGCCGACCCGGGGTCGCGATCAGGACATCAACGCCCTTGCGTAACCGGTCGATCTGGGGCTGCATGCCGACGCCGCCAAAGATAACGCCGGATCGCAGCGGGAGGCTGCCGCCATAGGATTTGACGCTCTCATGGATCTGCGCGGCCAGCTCTCGGGTCGGCGCAATCACGAGTAGCCGGACCGGGCGGCGCTTGGCAGCCGGTTCGGAGGCTGCCAGTCGATGCAGCAGGGGCAGGGTGAATGCAGCGGTCTTGCCGGTTCCGGTCTGGGCTGCAGCGAGCAGGTCATCGCCGTTCAATATGGCGGGAATTGCCTGGTCTTGTATGGGGGTCGGGGTGGTGTAGCCCGACGCCTGTACGGCCTCGAGCAGCTCGGCGCGCAGGCCGAAATCAGCAAATGTCATGTAGTCTTTACTCCTTGGACTGCGGCGGAGTATACGCACATTGACCGCCGAGCGGGCGCTGAGTATTATCTCGCGTCTCTTTGCGGTCTCACCGCGAGAGCGCCTGCGGTATCGAGGCGGGGTGTAGCGCAGTCTGGTAGCGCGCCTGCTTTGGGAGCAGGATGTCGGGGGTTCGAATCCCTCCACCCCGACCAGTATGCTGTAGGGGTCCGTTCAATGGTGGGCGTAGCTCAGTTGGTAGAGCTCCGGATTGTGGCTCCGGTGGTCGTGGGTTCAAGTCCCATCGCTCACCCCATATCGCTTGAATGGGCCGTTAGCTCAATTGGTAGAGCAGCTGACTCTTAATCAGTTGGTTGAAGGTTCGAGTCCTTCACGGCCCACCATTTCTTCGCCCCCTTTACTGACGATTCGAACTCGGCATCCGTTTTTCCGGTCGGTTAGGCATGGCACAGCATCCTCGTGCGTGGCACGCACTCGAAACCGACGAAGTCTTGGAGGTGCTCGACACCACCCTAGAGGGCCTGACCGAGGCGGAGGCGCAGGCGCGTCTACAAACCTACGGTGAGAACCGGCAGCGGCCGCCTGAAAAGCGCTCGCGACTGATGCGCTTCCTTGCCCAGTTCCGCAACCTGCTGATCTACATATTGCTCGGGGCGGCCGTTGTAACCGCCTTGTTAGGTCACTGGATTGATACCGGCGCCATCGTCGCTGTCGTGCTGATCAATGCGTTGATCGGCTATATCCAGGAGGGGAAAGCGGAAAATGCGATGGACGCGATTCGTGGGCTACTGGCGCCTCAAGCCGTTGTCCGCCGCGGTCGGCGACGTCGAACAATTGAAGCGGCTCGCCTGGTGCCCGGCGATATTCTCATTCTCGAGCCAGGCAACAAGATTACGGCAGATGTACGGATTCTGAGTGCCCGAGGGCTCGAGGTCGACGAATCCTCCCTCACCGGCGAATCGGTTCCGGCGGAAAAGGCGCCGGCGTCGGTGCCCGCGGGCGCCAATCTCGCCGATCAGCACTCCATGGCCTTTGCGGGAACGCTGGTCACCCGGGGAGAGGGCGTTGGCGTTGTGGCGGCGACGGGTCTGGTCACGCAGCTGGGGCAGGTCACGGAAATGCTCGCGGAGGTCGAGCAGGTCACTACGCCGCTACTGCGGCATCTGAACCAACTCAGCAGGAAACTGGCCGTGCTGATTGTCGCGGGCAGTATCCTCACGGCCCTTGCCGGGATCCTGTTGCACGGCTTTTCCGTGCTCGAGATGTTCATGGCGGCGGTGGGTCTCGCGGTAGCCGCCATTCCGCAGGGGCTGCCGGCCATCGTGACCATTACACTTGCGTTTGGCGTGCAACGCTTGGCCAAGCGTAACGCTATCGTGCGGCGTTTGCCCGCGGTGGAAACCCTCGGTGCGGTGACGGTCATCTGTTCGGACAAGACGGGCACACTGACGTTGAATCAGATGACCGTGCAGGAGGTGCTCCTCGCGGATGGCGCTTACCGCGTTGATGGGCAGGATGCCGATCCCGCCGATTCTTCAGCCGCCAAAGAGGCCCCGCCAGCGGAAAGTCGGCCGCTTGCCCAGGCAGCGGCGCTGTGTTGCGACGCATCGGTTTATGAGCAGGCAGATGGGTCCAAGGGTATCAGTGGGGATCCAATGGAGGCGGCGATCCTGCATTTCGCGGCCTCGATGGGCATTGACGTGGAGGCGCTTCGCGATGCCGCTCCACGCGAGACGGGTATTCCCTTCGACTCGGCATGTCGTTATATGGCCACGGTTAATTCAGTGGAGGACGATCGCAAACTGGTCGTCAAGGGGGCGCCAGAGGTTGTTGTGCCGTTATGCAGCTCGGCGCGAACCCGCACGGGTGACGCGTCGCTTGACGAGGCAGCCTGGCACACCAGTGCCGAGGCGATGGCCCGGCGAGGGCTGCGCTTGCTCGCCATTGCTGAACGGTCTCTGGGAGATGACCCGGTTGATCTCGAAACATCTGAGGGCCTGTCGGGACTCGTTCTTCTGGGCCTTGTGGCGATTATTGATCCACCGCGTGACGAGGCGATTTCGGCGGTGGCTGCCTGCCAGCGCGCGGGCATTCGGATCAAAATGATTACCGGGGATCATGCCGTGACAGCGGCGGCGATCGGCCGACAGATCGGTCTTGGTGAAGCGGATCGCGGGGTGACGGGCAGTGACCTGGATGCCATGGACGCCGAGACATTTTCTCGGGTGGCATCGGACAGCGCCGTGTTTGCGCGGGTTTCCCCCAGACACAAGCTCGATCTTGTGAGTGCGCTGCAGGCGAAAGGCGAAGTCGTGGCCATGACCGGTGACGGTGTGAACGACGCGCCGGCACTCAAACGCGCGGATGTCGGTGTTGCCATGGGGCAGAGCGGCACCGACGCGGCCAGGGAATCCTCGGCCGTCGTCCTGGCTGACGACAACTTTGCCACGCTCGAGGCTGCCGTGCGGCAGGGCCGAGTGATCTACGACAACATCGTGAAGTCGATCCTATTTATTTTGCCGACCAACGCGGCCGAAGCCCTGCTACTCGTGTTTGCGGTGCTTGGTGGGCTACAGCTACCAATCACGCCGGCGCAGATCCTCTGGGTCAACATGATTACGGCGGTCACATTGGCGCTCGCGTTGACGCTCGAGCCACCGGAGCGCCATGTGATGCGGCGATCGCCGCGGCCCACCAATGCGCCACTCATCCCGAAAACACAGCGCGCACGCATCGTCCTGGTCGCAGCGGTGATGGTGGGCGGAACGCTTGGGGTATTCCTAATGGAGCGGGCGGGCGGTCGTGATCTTGCCGAGGCACGCACACTGGCACTCCATACCCTTGTGCTGTTTGAAATGTGGTTTCTGCTCTCGGCGCGGCGTCTGCATGCAAGCTCTTTGAACTGGAGCGGGCTGCTGGCCAACCCCTATGTGCTGCTCGCGGGTGCAGCCACCATCTTGGCGCAGCTGGTACTGATCTACACGCCGATGATGCAGTTTTTGTTCGACACCCGTCCGCTCGGCTGGCGCGACTGGCTGCTGGCGCTTGGCGTCAGCCTCCCCGTCATTGCCGTGGCGGAGGGCCACAAGGCCTGGGGTGCAAACGGGTCTGCTTCCATGCATCCTCTGCGGTAGGTGTCCATGGGGAGAGCGGCATGGTGCAGGCGTCACCCGCTGAGGAGCTTGAGGGATACGACTACATTGTTGTCGGGGCTGGGACAGCGGGCTGTTTGCTGGCCAACCGGCTGAGCGCTGATCCGCGTCGGCGAGTGCTCTTGCTCGAGGCGGGCGGTTCAGATCGTTATCTGTGGATTCACATCCCCGTAGGCTATCTCTACACGCTGAACAATCCGCGAACGGACTGGTGCCTAAAAACTGAACCGGACCCCGGACTGAACGACCGAACGCTGAATTATCCGCGTGGGCGGGTGATGGGAGGTAGTAGTGCCATTAACGGCATGATCTACATGCGGGGTCAGGCTGCTGACTATGATGGATGGCGTGATCAGGGCAACCCCGGTTGGGGCTGGGAGGACGTGGTGCCGGCCTTTCTCGCCCACGAGGATCACGGATTCCTGCGTGATGCCTGGCATGCCCAGGGCGGTGAATGGCGCGTTGAGCAGCAGCGCCTGTCCTGGCCGATTCTGGCGGCGTTTCAGCGGGCAGCGGCCGAGGCTGGTATCCCGCCTGTCAATGATTTCAATACCGGTGATAACACGGGCTGCGGCTACTTCCATGTCAATCAGCGCCGTGGGGTGCGGGTGAGTGCGGCCCGTGCGTTTCTGCGTCCGGTTCGTAGCCGCAGTAATCTCACGATACTGAAGCAGGCGGAGGTGACGCGTCTCACCCGTGGATCTGATGGCCGAATGGGCGTTGAATGGACTCAGCAGGGTGTCGCGATGCGCGCTATTGCCGGGCAGGAGGTCGTCGTCTCAGCCGGGGCGGTGCACAGTCCCGCCCTGCTGCAGCGCTCGGGGATCGGTCCGGCCGAGTCGCTTCAGTCACTGGGCATCGAGCCCATGCGTGACCTGCCGGGTGTTGGTGAAAACCTGCAGGACCATCTGCAGTTGCGCACAGTTTTTCAGGTTCAAAACGCTGGCACGCTTAACGAGCGGGTGCACCGGCTCCACCGTCGCATGGCGATGGGTATCGAGTATGCACTCCGACGCACTGGGCCGCTTTCAATGGCGCCGAGCCAGCTCGGTTGCTTTGCCCGCAGTCGGCCGGACCGTGATCGGGCGAATTTGCAATACCACGTCCAGCCGCTCAGTACAGACCGGCTCGGCGATCCATTGCACCCTTTTCCGGCAATCACCGCATCCGTCTGTAACTTGCGCCCGGAAAGCCGGGGGCGGATTAGCCTTCGCGATGCAGATTCGGCCTCGCCACCCCGGATTGAGACGAACTACCTCGCGACGCCGGGCGACCGTCAGGTGGCAATAGATGCCATTCGGCTGACGCGTCGGATCATGGCCACGAATGCATTAGCGCCTCATCAGCCCGAGGAGATCCTACCGGGACCAGCCATTGATGAAGACGACGCCTTAGCAAGCGCTGCCGGTGATGTCGGAACGACAATATTCCATCCGGTCGGTACCTGTGCCATGGGGCCGGATGCCGGCGCCGGTGCTGTGGTGGACTCGCGACTGCGCGTCCATGGTGTCCCTGGGCTACGCGTGGTGGACGCGTCAATCATGCCGACGATTACCTCCGGAAACACGAACTCGCCGACGCTGATGATCGCCGAGAAAGCCGCCGCCATGATCCTTGAGGATGCAATGGGGCCGAGTCAGTCCGCGTAATACTCCGTGAGGTATTTTTCGCCCTCATCGCAAAAAAGCGTAATCACTGTCTCCATGTCCGGGTTTTCCTCGCGGAGCCGCCGCGCGGCGAGGAGATGCGCACCGGAGCTCGGGCCAGCGAAAATGCCATGGTCACGGGCGAGTCGTCGCATTTCAGTAATGGCGGCGTCGCTATCCACGCTGACCAGCCCATTCACCTCGTCGCGGTGGTTGCGGACAATATCCGGGATAAATCCGTCCGAAATCCCCTCGATCCGATGGTGTCCCACTTCGTCGCAGGCAATGGTGCAGGACTCCCGGGGCTCGAGGCCGATGATCTGGCAGCGGGGGTTACGGGCCCGCAGTGCCTGGCCGAGGCCGATGAGCGTGCCGCCCGTGCCGACGCCGCTGATCAAGGCATCAGGGCGTGCCTCTGCTGGCAGCTGCCGGAGAACCTCGTCACCCAGCCAATGGCGGTTTTCTTCAATGTTCCATTCGTTGGCGAATTGTCGGGGACAAAAATAGCCGGGTTGTTGCCCCAGCTCCTCGGCGAGCGCCAGTGCATCGTTAACGTGGAAATTGCCCGTCAGCGTGACCTCAGCGCCATGGGCCTTTGATATCGCGACGCGCGCTGAGCTCATGCCGTTTGGCATGACAACCTGCATCCGATAGCCCTTTACGGCGGCGACCATGGCGAGTGCGTTCCCCGTGTTGCCGCTCGAGGCCTCGACGATCGTGTCCCCCGGGTTGAGCAGGCCCTCCCGTTCGGCGCGCGAGATAATGTAGTGCGCGATTCTCGCCTTAATGGATCCTGACGGATTCAGAAATTCAAACTTGCAATAGATACCGTCGACAACGACCAGCGGTGTATTGCCGATAGCTTCGAGTATGCTGCCGGTGATCTCACCCGGCTGTCGCTGGAATGCCTCCAGGGCCAGTGTTGCCATGCGCTGCCCCTCCCTAATGTCTGACGACTGGGTGCAGCGTTGTCGCCCAGTGAGCCGCCGTCAACGCCGGATGAGCTGGCTCGTCGCTGTGGTGACAGCATAGGACGCGTTCACGAATCCCGGGGCGTCGCTTTTGCCCAGTGAGTCATGCCGGTATACTGCAGGATTACAGTTGTAAAGCGCGAAAGTGGCGGAACTGGTAGACGCGCTGGGTTTAGGTCCCAGTGGGGTTAACCCCCCGTGCGAGTTCGAGTCTCGCCTTTCGCACCAGTCACTAGAGGTGAGTAATGCAAATATCGGTGGAGTCGGGTGAGGGGCTGAAGCGCAAAATAAAAGTGCAGGTCCCCTCCGAGCGGGTGGATGAGCAGGTGGACAAAAAGCTCCGCGAGATGCGCGGGCAGGTCCGGCTGCAGGGCTTCCGCCCGGGTAAAGTGCCGATGAAAGTGGTGCAGAAGCGCTATGGCCCGCAGGTGCGCGGCGAGGTCCTGGACGAGGTTGTCAGGACAACCTACGCCGAGGCCTTGCAGCAAGAGTCGTTGCGGCCAGCCGGCGCCCCCGATATCCAGCCTCTGAAGGTTGAAGCAGGCGAGGACCTCGAGTACGAGGCCAACTTCGAGGTGATGCCGGACATCAAAGTCTCGGGCATCGAGTCCATCGAACTTCAACGCCCTGCGGTTGATATTGAAACGGCCGATGTTGACCGGATTCTCGAGCGCCTGCGCAAACAGCATGCCGAGCATGTGGAAGTGGAGCGAGCCGCCGAGTCCGGCGATCAGGTCACCATTGATTTCGAAGGCAAGGTGGATGGTGAGGACTTCGACGGTAACAGCGGTGAGGATGTGCCTGTGCCGTTGGGTGAAGGCCAGATGCCGGAGCCGTTCGAGAAACAATTGATCGGCATGAAGGCCGGCGACGAAAAAACGGTCAAGTACACGTTCCCCGAAGGATTTCCTGATGAAACGATCGCCGGTAAAGAGGCGGTGTTTAGCGTCACCCTGAAAAAGGTGGAGGCCCCGGAGTTGCCGGCGGCGGATGACACATTCGCCGAGACGCTGGGAATTGAAGGGGGGCTGGAGGCTTTGCGTGAGCGCATCAGCGACAGTCTTGAGCGCGAGCGGGAACAGGCAGTTCGTGCGCGGGTCAAAAACCAAGTGATGGAGGCGCTGGTCGAGAAAAACGAGATCGATCTACCGCAAACGCTGGTGGATGGTGAGATCGAGCAGCTGCGCGAGCAGACGCGGGAGCGGATGAAGCAAGCCGGGGCTGGCGACGATGAGCCCGACCTCCCGTCAGATCAATTTGAGCAGGAGGCGCGCCGTCGGGTATCGCTTGGCTTGCTCGTCAATGAAATCGTGCGTAGCAACGAAATCGAGCTGGATCACGAGCGAATGCAACAGGCCCTTCAGCGGGTGGCGGCGGGTTATGAGCAACCTGAACAGATCATGCAGCACTACCTCCAGAACCAGGAGCTGATGCAGAGCCTGCAGCTGCAGGTTATGGAAGACCAGGTGGTTGACTGGGTCATGGAGCAGGCCCAGGTGACCGACAAGCCGATGAGCCTCGATGCCCTGACGAGTGGGGTTGAGGATGATGAAAACGCCGAGGCCGGGTAACGGTCAGGAGAACGACAGCTAATGAGCGACAATCACCACGACGACACCCCCATGGCCACGGGCATGGTCCCCATGGTTGTGGAGCAGACCTCCCGCGGTGAGCGTGCCTATGACATCTACTCGCGGCTGCTCAAAGAGCGCGTCGTCTTTATGGTCGGCCCCGTCGAGGACTACCAGGCCAACCTGCTGATTGCCCAGTTACTCTTTCTGGAATCAGAGAATCCAGACAAGGATATCCACTTTTATATCAACAGCCCCGGCGGCGTCGTGACAGCGGGCCTCGCGATCTACGACACGATGCAGTTCGTTAAGCCGGACATCAGCACGGTGTGCATCGGGCAGGCCGCGAGCATGGGTTCTTTGCTGCTGGCTGGCGGCGCAGCGGGCAAACGCTACGCATTGCCTAATTCACGCGTCATGATTCATCAGCCGCTGGGCGGCTTCCAGGGGCAGGCGACGGATATTGATATCCATGCCCGCGAGATCCTGAGCATGCGTGAGCGTCTCAATCAGATCCTGGCCCATCACACAGGGCAGAAGCTCGAGACGATTGCTCAGGATACCGAGCGTGACAATTTCATGGCCCCGGAGGCGGCGCGCGACTATGGCTTGATCGATCGGGTTCTGGCTGATCGCAGCAGCCTGCCGCTTGAGTAAGGCCGGTTGCGTGGCCCGGAAAAACCGGGCATCGTCGAATCCATCACTTACTCGCATGCGTAAGGGTAGCCAATGACTGACAAAGACAACGGTCGCGGCGACGATAGCGGGAAGCTCCTCTACTGCTCGTTCTGTGGCAAAAGCCAGCACGAAGTCCGCAAGCTGATTGCAGGGCCCTCTGTGTTCGTCTGCGACGAATGCGTGGAGTTGTGCAACGACATCATCCGCGAGGAAATGGAAGAAAAGACTTCGGAGGGCAATGCCCGTCTGCCGAAGCCTTACGAGATCAACACAGCGCTTGATGAGCATGTCATCGGTCAGGAGCACGCCAAAAAAGTGCTCTCGGTGGCCGTGTACAACCACTACAAGCGCATGCAGGCGCCCCAGGGCCGTGAAGATGTCGAGCTCACCAAGAGCAACATCCTGTTGATCGGTCCGACCGGCTCCGGCAAGACCCTGCTCGCTGAGACCCTGGCGCGCCTGCTCGATGTGCCCTTTACCATTGCAGACGCCACGACGCTGACAGAAGCGGGTTACGTGGGTGAGGACGTCGAGAACATCATCCAGAAGCTGCTGCAGAAGTGCGATTACGATGTCGAAAAAGCCCAGCAGGGCATCGTCTACATCGACGAAATCGATAAGGTCTCGCGCAAGGCGGAGAACCCGTCCATCACCCGGGATGTCTCGGGTGAAGGGGTGCAGCAGGCCCTGCTCAAGCTGATCGAGGGGACAACGGCCTCAGTGCCACCGCAGGGTGGCCGTAAGCATCCGCAGCAAGAGTTCCTGCAGGTGGATACCGGTAACATCCTGTTCATCTGTGGCGGGGCGTTCGCGGGCCTGGAGAAGGTGATCGAGCAGCGCTCTGAAAAGGGCGGGATTGGCTTTTCTGCCGAGATCAAAGGCGAGGCGCAGCGGCGTGGCGTAGGAGAGACCCTGCGCGATGTCGAGCCGGAAGACCTGGTGCGTTACGGGCTGATCCCTGAGTTTGTGGGCCGGCTGCCCGTTGTGGCCACACTCAACGAACTCGATGAGGAAGCCCTCGTCCAAATCCTGCGTGAGCCGAAAAACGCGCTTGTTAAGCAGTTCCAGCGTCTCTTTGACATGGAGGGCGTTGAGCTCGAGTTCCGCGACGAGGCGCTGCATGAGGTGGCGCGCAAGGCGATCGCCCGAAATACGGGGGCACGCGGCCTGCGAACCTTGGTCGAGCATGTCCTGCTCGACACGATGTACGATCTCCCATCGCTGGATAACGTCAGTAAGGTCGTGGTGGATGACGCGGTCATCCGTGGAGAAAGTGCGCCTTACCTGATCTATGACGGCTCGGAACAGCCGGCTGTCGCCTCTGACTGAGGCGCAGACCGGCACGCCGGCCTCGAGAGGAATCCTATGAGTGATCAAACCAGCCTGGGCACTGGCGTGAAAACGCCGGTGCTGCCCCTTCGTGATGTGGTGGTCTATCCACACATGGTGATCCCGCTGTTCGTTGGCCGGGAGAAGTCGATCCAGGCGCTTGAAGCGGCCATGGCCGAAGACAAGCGGATCCTGCTGGTCGCCCAGCACAGCGCCGAGGTTGACGAGCCCGCCGCCGACAACATCTACGGCGTCGGCACGATGGCGAATATTCTGCAGATGCTGAAACTGCCCGACGGCACGGTGAAGGTGCTCGTTGAGGGTGGAGAGCGGGCGTCTGTCGAGGGGTTGGACGTCGATGGCGAGTATTTTTCGGCGCTGGCGACGCCACTGACAGAGCCTGACGTGACGGAGGACCAGGAGGTCGACGTCATGACACGCTCGTTGCTCTCGGCCTTTGAGCAGTACGTAAAGCTCAACAAGAAAGTGCCCCCGGAGATTCTCTCCTCGTTACAAGGTATTTCTGAGCCAGGACGTCTGGCGGATACCGTGGCGGCGCACATGAGCCTCAAAATCGAGGAAAAGCAAAAAATCCTCGAAATGGAGGACCCCCGCACGCGGCTTGAGCATCTGATGGCGCTGATCGAGGGCGAGCTCGATATCCTCCAAGTCGAAAAGCGCATTCGCGGGCGCGTCAAGCAGCAGATGGAGAAATCGCAGCGCGAGTACTATCTGAACGAGCAGATGAAGGCTATTCAGAAAGAACTGGGTGAGCTGGAGGACGCGCCGAATGAACTTGAGGACCTCGAGAAGAAGATCGAGGCCTCAGGTATGTCCAGCGAGGCCCGAGAAAAGGCGGATCAGGAGCTGAACAAGCTGCGCATGATGTCGCCGATGTCGGCTGAAGCGACGGTCGTGCGGAGTTATCTGGAGTGGATGCTGGCGCTGCCCTGGAAAAAGCGCACGCGAGTCCGGCACGACCTGGCGCGGGCGGAATCGATCCTGGATACCGACCATTACGGCCTTGAGAAGGTCAAAGAGCGGATTCTCGAGTACCTGGCGGTCCAGCAGCGTGTCCGCAAGCTCAAAGGGCCGATTCTGTGCCTTGTGGGCCCGCCCGGCGTGGGCAAGACCTCCCTTGGAGAGTCCATTGCCCGATCGGTTAATCGTCGGTTCGTGCGGATGTCGCTGGGTGGTGTGCGTGACGAAGCCGAAATCCGCGGGCACCGTCGCACGTACATTGGTTCCCTGCCCGGGAAAATTGTGCAAAAACTCTCCAAGGTAGGCACGCGTAACCCGCTGTTCCTGCTCGATGAAATCGACAAGATGGCGATGGATTTCCGGGGTGACCCAGCTTCGGCTCTGCTGGAAGTGCTCGACCCCGAGCAGAACGCCACCTTCAACGACCACTACCTTGAGGTGGACTTTGATCTGTCCGATGTGATGTTCGTCTGCACGGCCAACACACTGGATATCCCGGGTCCGCTGCTTGATCGCATGGAAGTGATTCGGCTGGCGGGTTACACCGAAGAGGAGAAGGTGAATATCGCCCGGAATTATTTGCTGCCGAAACAGGTTAAAGCGAACGGGCTCAAGACAGGTGAGCTTGAGGTGAGCGATAACGCGTTGCGCGACATGGCGCGCTATTACACGCGTGAGGCGGGCGTACGGAACATGGAGCGCGAGGTTGCCAAAGTAGCCCGGCGCGTCGTCAAGGAAGTGCTCGTCAAGCCCCGTGATCGTGCCGTGCAGGTCAGCACGCAGAATCTGGATAAGTACCTGGGTGTTCGACGTTTTCGCTACGGCATGGCGGAATCTCACGATCAGGTGGGACGAGTCACGGGCCTCGCCTGGACAGAGGTTGGTGGCGAGCTGCTGACCATTGAAGGCGCCATCGTTCCGGGCAAGGGACGCTTGCAGAACACCGGTCAGCTCGGTGATGTCATGAAAGAGTCCATCCACGCTGCGCTGACCGTGGTCCGGAGTCGCTCACAGGCGCTCGGTATTGATCCGGGTTTCCATCAAACCCATGACATTCACGTGCATGTCCCGGAGGGCGCGATCCCCAAGGATGGTCCCAGCGCGGGCATCGGGATGTGCACGGCACTTGTCTCGGCGCTGACGGGTATCGCGGTGCGGGCTGATGTGGCCATGACTGGCGAAATCACCCTGCGCGGTGAGGTTTTGCCGATTGGCGGGCTGAAAGAAAAGCTGTTGGCGGCGCTTCGGGGCGGTATTCAAACTGCCGTTATTCCTGAGGAAAACCGCAAGGATCTCGCTGACATCAGCCGCGATATCAAGGGGAAACTGGATATTCGGCCCATGCGCTGGATCGATGAAGTACTGGATGTAGCCCTGGTGAGTCAGCCAGTGCCGCTGTCGAGTGATGAGGCTGGGTCAAAAGAGGCAGTCGGGGGTGCCGGTGACCGGTCAGAGGCGGTGCGCCCGCACTGAGCCCATTTGACAGGCTTTGGCTGGTGTTGCTACAAGACAGGCTGCATGTTGAGACGGCTGCGCCATCGGATGGCCGGGCACGCGCGAGCGTTCATTGTCGGGGCCACAATCAGGCAGTAGCATGCAACAGATTCGTCGAGACCGACGATGAACCAGAGAAAAACCTTTTAAGGGGAAGTTAAATGAACAAATCCGAACTCATCGACGCAGTGGCCGATTCGGCTGGTCTTTCCAAAGCCGACGCCACGAAAGCAGTTGACGCTTTTGCCTCCACGGTTTCTGGCGCACTGAAAAAGGGCGATCAGGTCACGCTGGTTGGTTTTGGCACCTTCACTGTGCGCGAGCGCGCCGCTCGCACCGGCCGCAACCCGCGCACCGGCGCTTCCATCAACATTCCCGCGTCCAAAGTGCCTGGCTTCAAGGCTGGCAAGGCGCTTAAGGATGCCGTAAACTAAGCGCTGCTTTCTGGGGTGGTTAGCTCAGTTGGGAGAGCGTCGCCCTTACAAGGCGAATGTCGGGGGTTCGAGCCCCTCACCACCCACCAAGACCGGATACGGAGCGGTAGTTCAGCTGGTTAGAATGCCGGCCTGTCACGCCGGAGGTCGCGGGTTCAAATCCCGTCCGCTCCGCCATTAATCCCATCATCAGGAAGGCGCCAATGGCGCCTTTTTGATTTTACGGTAGTTGAACATGCTGCTAGCTATCAGAGATCGCACCCGCGGTTGGATTGCCTACCTGATCGTTGCCCTGCTGGTCGTCCCGTTCGCCCTCTTTGGCCTCTACAACTATGTCGGCAACGGCGGCGGTGAGCGAACCGTTGCCACCGTCGACGGTGAGGAAATCACCAGCACTCAGCTTGACGAGGCGTTTCAGGCGCGCCAGTCCGAATTGCGGGAAGTGCTGGGTGACCGGTTTGACTCCCGACTTTTTGACAGCGATCAGATCCGGCGCGAAGCACTGGATCAGCTCATTGACCGTCAGCTTTTGCTGAACCATGCCGAGGCGACGGGGATACAGGTCAGCGATGCGGACGTTGCCACCTACATTCGCAGTCGCGAATTCTTCGAAAGCGACGGCGCTTTCTCGGTAGACCGTTACCGGGATGTTCTCCAGCAGAATCGATTGACTCCCGACCGTTACGAAGCGCAGGTCCGTCAAGATCTCACAACCAATCTGCTTCGCCGGGTGGTGGAGTCCAGTGCCTACACATCTGATTGGGAGCTTGACCGGCTCATTGCGCTGCAGCAGCAGCGGCGTGAGATTGGCTGGGTGAGCGTGGACGCTGATGCCTACCAGAACGCGGTTGAGCTCACCGAAAATGAACTCGAGGCCTGGTATGCGGACAACGCGGAGCGATTCCGGCGCCCTGCGCGGGTGAAGTTGCGCTATCTCTCTTTGGATCCGGAAGCGCTCGCTGAAGAAATGACGGTCAGTGAAGAGGAGATTCAGGCGGCTTACGATGAGCGTCTGGCTTCGCTAGAGGCGTCCGGTGAACGGACGGTTCGCCACATACTCGTGCAGGTGCCTCGCGATGCGGATGAGACCGAGGTTGCGGAGGCCCGGGAGGCCATAGAGTCTGCCCGTGCGCGCATTAAGGGCGGTGAACCCTTCGAGGCAGTCGCCGAGGCCGTTTCGGACGATACGGGCTCTGCGCGGCGGGGCGGTGATCTGGGTCGGGTCGCTCGAGACGATCTCGCGCCGGCGTTTGCAGAAGCTGCCTGGTCGCTGGATCCGCAGGAACTCAGCGATCCTGTTCGCACCGACTTCGGCATTCATTTGATTGAAGTCACCAATGCCCCGGGTAGCGATCAGCCGAGCCTGGCGGCGCTTGAAGATGAATTGCGACAAGAAGTTGCACTGGATAAAGCCGAGCGCGCCGTGTTCGAGCGAGGCAACCAGCTGGAGACCCTGGCGTTCGAGAACCCGGACACCCTGGCGCCGGCGGCTGAGGCACTAGGCGTTGATGTCTCGCAGAGTGACTGGATACCGCAGGGCGGCACCGAATCCGGTATTGGCAGCGAGCCGGCGGTTTTAGATGCGGCGTTCAGCGATGCGTTGCTTGAGGATCGGGAAAACAGTGATTTGATCGAACTAAACGACGAGACCTATGTGGTGCTTCGCGTTGATCAGTACGAAGATGAACGCGTCCCGCCCCTTAGCGATGTTCGCGACGAGGCGCGGGAGGCATTCAGGAACGAACGCGCGTTGACGCTGGCAAAAGCGCAGGCGGAATCGTTGGCAGGCGATCTCCGATCCGGAAGCGATCCGGTATCCGTCGCGAATGGTGTCCGAGGGGCGGAGGGCCATGCACCACGCTTGGCGAGCCGGAATAATCGCGACTTGCCTGGCGGGGTTCGGGAACGGGCCTTTCGGCTGTACCTGGGAGATTCGAATGAACGGGCGGTCGGTGTGGCCTCAGCCTCCGGTGGCTGGGCGGCGGTCCTTCTGACAGACATCGAGGCCGGTGATCCGGACGCCGCGGATGCAGAACAACGCGAGCAGTTACGCTCGACGATCAACGGTCTCGATAGCCGGGATGGCTTCCGTTCAGTGCTGGCTGCGCTGCGAGCTGACGCCGATGTGGAAATCCGTGAGGACAGCCTCTAAGGCTGTCCACCACGGGTGATCGACTAATCTTCGCCGAGTGCGGCGCCGGAGAGCGCTACGGAGTGGAATCCCGCGTCGACATGAACCAGCTCGCCGGTAATGCCCGACGCCAGATCGGAGCACAGGAACGCGCTGGTGTTGCCGACCTCCTCAATGCCCACATTTCGCCGAAGCGGTGCACAGGCGGCGTTGTAATCGAGCATTTTGCGAAAATCGCCGATCCCTGAGGCAGCCAGGGTACGAATCGGACCAGCGGAGACCGCGTTGACGCGGATGCCCTCGGGTCCGAGGTCATGGGCCATATACCGTACCGTCGCCTCCAGACTCGCCTTTGCCGGGCCCATCACGTTGTAGTTGGGTAAAGCCCGCTCCCCGCCCAGGTAGCTCAGGGTCAGCAGGCTGGCGTTGCGACCCTGCATGAGGGGGCGAGCACCGCGGGCCAGCGCTACGAAGCTGTAGGCGCTGATGTCATGGGCCATGGCGTAGCCCTGCCGGGTCGTATTATCGACAAAAGAGCCTTCAAGCTCTTCCCGTGGGGCGAAGCCGACGGCATGCACAACGATGTCCAGATGGCCCCAGGTGCGCTTGAGTTCACTGAACACCGCGTCAATCTGGTTATCGTCGGTGACGTCCAGTGGCATGACCGGGCCACCACCGCAGGCCTCCGAGCATTGCTCAACGCGGCCCTTGAGCTTGTCGTTCTGGTAGGTGAGGGCAATGTCCGCCCCCTCGCGTGCCATGGCTTCGGCAATACCCCAGGCGATGGAGCGGTTGCTGGCAACGCCCACGACGAGCGCTTTACGATTGGTGAGAAAACCCATGGAAACCCCTTTGCCCCTGAATGAATCCCGAGTACGTTACTCAAAACCACGCAAGCGGCCAAGCGGCCAGGATAATCCGGAATGAAAGGGATGGAGAAAATGCCACGATCCCGCGTCCTTGCTCTGACGCTCATGCCTTTTCTGGCACTGGCTGTCAGCGGGCCATCGCTAGCGGCCGAGCACGCCCTGGCGCTGCATGGCGAGCCAAAATACGGACCCGGTTTCGAGCACCTGGACTATGTCAATCCGGAGGCGCCCAAGGGCGGGACGCTCAAGCGGGCTAATGTGGCGGCCTCCACCTTCGATAGCCTGCATCCGTTTATTTTGCGCGGTACGGCTGCCGAGGGTATCGGCCTCGTTTATGACACGCTGACCGAGCGCTCTCTTGATGAGCCGTTCACCGAATACGGGCTGCTTGCCAAGCAAATCGAGGTAGCCGATGACCACGGCTCTGTGCGCTTCACCCTCCGCGAAGCCGCCCGTTTCCATGACGGCGAGCCCGTCACGGCCAATGACGTTGTCTGGACTTTTCGGCGTTTACGTGAGGACGGCCATCCTCAGTATCGCGCGTACTACCGGGATGTGGATCGCGTGGAGGTTACCGGCGAGCGCGAGGTGGTGTTTCACTTCGCAACCACTGAAAACGCGGAGTTGCCGCTGATTCTTGGTCAGTTACCGGTGTTGCCCGAGCACCACTGGCGTGACCGTGATTTCAACCGCACCACACTTGAGCCGCCACTCGGCAGTGGACCGTATCAGGTTGAGGAGGTCGACCAGGGCCGCCGCGTGGTCTATCGCCGGGTAGAGGATTACTGGGCAGCGGATCTACCCCTCAAGCGCGGCCGACATAACATCGACGAGATCAGTTACGACTACTACCGAGATGGCACGGTGGCGGTACAGGCTCTCAAGGCCGGCGAATACCATCTGCGCCAGGAGAATGTGGCGCGTAATTGGGCAACCGCCTATGACACCCCGGCAGTCTCTGAGGGGTTACTCAAGCTTGAGGCGATCCCCCATAACCGGCCAGCTGGCATGCAGGGGTTTTTCTACAACACCCGTCGGGCCATTTTCTCTGACCCCAAGGTCCGTGAGGCCCTGGCTTACGCCTTTGACTTCGAGTGGACAAACGAAAATCTGTTCTACGGGGCCTACACCCGAACCCGCAGTTATTTCGAGAACTCTGAGCTCGCGGCGACTGGAACGCCTTCAGATGACGAGCTCGCGTTGCTGGCGCCCTATCGCGATCAGTTACCCGAGCGCGTATTCACCGAGGCCTATGAGCCCCCCAGTACGAAAAACGGCGACCGGCGGGGCAACCTGCGCCAGGCGCTCAAGTTGCTCCGAGAAGCCGGCTGGGCCGTTCAGGACGACGTGCTGACCCATGCTGAGTCGGGTCGGGAGATGGATTTCGAGATTCTGCTGGTTAGCCCCTCGTTTGAGCGTGTGGTGTTGCCGTTTCGGCGTAACCTGGAGCGGCTGGGTGCCGAGGTCTCTGTGCGCACGGTGGATCCAACCCAGTATCAGAATCGCCTGAACGAATTCGATTTCGACATGACCGTGAACGTGGCGGGTCAGTCGCTATCGCCGGGCAATGAACAGCGGGATTTCTGGAGCTGCGAGGCCGCCGCCGTCAGCGGGAGCCGGAATGTGGCGGGTGTCTGCGATCCGGTGATTGATGAGCTGGTCGAAGCGGTGATCGATGCGCCCGACCGCGAGGCGCTGGTTACACGCACTCGAGCACTGGATCGGGTGTTGCAATGGGGCTTTTACGCCATCCCGAACTGGTACATTGATCGGTTCCGGGTGGTGCACTGGGATCGCTTTGGTCGCCCACCAGATAATCCCCCTTATGGGCTGGCCCTCGACACCTGGTGGGTTGATCCCGATCGGGCCGAGCGGGTCGATAATCGCTGATGCACGAGCACTGAGGAGCTGCGATGTACGCCTACATCGCCCGGCGTTTGCTGCTGATGATCCCCACGCTGCTTGGGGTGCTGTTGATCAACTTCGTGATCGTGCAGTTCGCCCCGGGTGGCCCCATCGAGCAGGTGATGTCCCAGGTAGAGGGCACCGCGGATCTATCCACCAGTCGCTTTTCTGGGGTGGCCGCCGATGAGGTGGCTGGCGACAGCCGAGGTGGACGGGGGCTTGATCCCGAATTCGTGGCTGAGCTGGAGGCGCAGTTCGGTTTTGATCGTCCGGCGCATGAGCGCTTTTTCAAAATGGTGGTCGACTACGCCCAGCTCGATTTTGGCGAAAGCTTTTATCGAGACGAATCCGTCGTCGAGCTCATCGCCGACAAGTTGCCTGTGTCGGTCTCCCTTGGCCTTTGGACGCTTTTTTTTACGTATTTGATCTCCATACCGTTGGGTATCCGCAAAGCGGTCCGCGATGGCTCTGCGTTTGATGTTTGGAGTAGCGCCGTGGTGATCGTCGGCTACGCGATCCCCGGGTTTCTGTTTGCCATCCTGCTGATCGTGGTCTTCGCTGGTGGCAGCTACCTTGACTGGTTCCCGCTACGCGGCCTCGTCTCCGAGGGGTGGGCGTCGATGAGCTGGCCAGAGCGCATTCTGGATTACCTCTGGCACCTGATCCTGCCCGTGCTCGCCATGGTCATTGGCGGCTTCGCCGGGTTAACCATGCTCACCAAGAATTCGTTTCTCGAGGAGATCAACAAGCAGTACGTCATGACTGCACGTGCAAAGGGCGTCACGGAGCGTCGTGTGCTCTATGGCCATGTCTTTCGTAACGCCATGTTGATTGTCATTGCCGGATTTCCCGCTGCGTTTGTGGGCGTGCTCTTTACCGGTGCGTTGCTGATCGAGGTGATCTTTTCGCTGGATGGCCTGGGCCTGCTGGGTTTCCAGTCCGTGGTGAACCGCGACTATCCCGTGGTCTTTGGCAGCCTGTTTATTTTCACGCTGGTCGGGCTGCTGCTCAATCTCTTGGGTGATCTGATGTACGTGCTGGTCGACCCGCGCATCGACTTCGAGACCCGGGAGGGCTAAGCGCAGATGCCCCGGCTCAACCCGATCAACCAGCGCCGCTGGGCACAATTCCGGGCAAACCGTCGGGGCTGGTGGTCGCTGTGGTTATTTCTGGTGGTGTTTACGGTGACCTTGTTCGCCGAGTTCGTGGCCAACGACCGCCCCTTGCTTGTGCACTTCGATGGCGACTGGTACGTCCCGGTGGTCGTCAGCTATCCAGAAACAACCTTTGGGGGCGACTTTCCGACCGAGGCAGATTACCGCGATCCGTTTGTTGCCGAGTTGATTGAGGCGGAGGGTTGGATGCTCTGGCCGCCGGTGCGCTATTACTACGACACCATCAACTATGAGAGCGAGTCTGCGGCACCAGCGCCGCCGTCAGCCGAGAATTGGCTCGGCACCGATGACCAGGGCCGCGATGTGCTGGCCCGCTTGATTTACGGGTTTCGGATTTCCGTGCTGTTCGGGCTGGCGCTCACACTCGCGAGCTCTGTCATTGGCGTGGCGGTGGGGGCGGTCCAGGGCTACTTCGGCGGTCGGGTGGACCTTCTCGGTCAGCGCTTCATTGAGGTATGGGCCGGATTGCCGGTGCTGTATCTGCTCATCATCATGGCGGGTTTTGTCCAACCCAGCTTCTGGTGGCTGCTCGGGATCATGCTGCTCTTCAGCTGGACGCAGCTGGTCGGGGTGGTGCGAGCGGAGTTTCTGCGGGTGCGCAACTTTGACTATGTTAAAGCGGCCCGTGCCCTTGGTGTGAGCGACAGTGTGATTATGGTGCGCCATGCGCTGCCGAACGCGATGGTGGCCACCGTGACGTTCATGCCGTTTATCCTTACCGGATCAATTACCACGCTGACTTCCCTGGACTTCCTGGGCTTTGGCCTGCCCCCTGGCTCGCCCTCTCTGGGTGAGTTGCTGGCGCAGGGCAAGGCCAATTTGCAGGCTCCGTGGCTGGGTCTGACCGCATTCTTTACCCTGGCAATCATGCTCTCGCTCCTCGTGTTCATTGGCGAGGCGGCGCGGGATGCCTTCGATCCGCGCAAAACGATGGGTGGCGCGTCCTGATGTCCGCGCCGCTGCTCGAGATTGATAATCTGACCGTGTCCTTCGGGCAGGGTGAAGAGGCCGTGACCGCGGTCCGTGGGGTGAGCCTGGCGCTCTCTGCCGGAGAGACACTCGCCCTGGTCGGGGAGAGTGGCTCGGGCAAATCGGTGACGGCCCTGTCGATTCCGCAGCTCCTGCCTTACCCCCTGGCGCGGCATCCCACCGGCACGATCCGCTTTGAAGGCGAGTCGTTGCTGAATGCGCCGCCAGCGCGGCTGCGGGCCCTGCGTGGGCGTGGCTTCGGCATGGTCTTTCAGGAGCCCATGACCTCGCTTAACCCGCTGCACACTATTGAAAAGCAGATCGGTGAGACCTTGCGGATTCATCAGGGGCTCACGGCAACCCAGGCCCGAGCGCGGATGATTGAGCTGCTGGAGCTCGTGCGTCTGCCTGAGGCGCGCGCGAGGCTGGGCGCGTTCCCGCATCAGCTGTCGGGCGGTCAGCGTCAGCGCGTGATGATTGCGATGGCCATTGCCAATCATCCCCGGCTGCTTATTGCTGACGAGCCCACTACCGCATTGGATGTCACGATTCAGGCGGAGATCCTTGATCTGCTCGCCGATTTGAAGCAGCGCCTGGGGATGGCGATGCTGTTCATCAGTCACGACCTCAACGTCGTCCGGCGCATTGCCGATCGCGTGGCGGTTATGCAGGCCGGTGAGGTGGTCGAGGCTGGGACGAAAACCCGGGTGTTTAGCGCGCCGGTGCATGCTTACACCCAGATGTTGCTGGCGGCTGAGCCTGAAGGTCGGCCGGTCCCGGTCTCGGATGGGCCGCCGCTCCTCGAAACCCGTGGGCTTCAGGTCTGGTTTCCCCGCCGTGGCGGGCTACTCAAGCGCGTAACCAGTCATCTCAAGGCGGTGGATGGCGTGGACATGCGGGTGCGTCCAGGCGAGACCCTGGGTGTGGTGGGCGAGAGTGGCTCGGGTAAGACCACGCTCGGGATGGCCGTTCTGCGGCTGCAAAGCGCCCGCGGCGAGATCGTTTTCAATGGCCAGGATATCGCGCGTCTTGGCAAGCGGGCCCTTCGGCCGCTCCGCCGGGAACTGCAGGTGGTCTTTCAGGATCCTTTCGGGAGTCTAAGTCCGCGCCTGTCGGTAGGCCAGATTATCGGTGAGGGGTTAAGCGTCCACCGCATTGGGCGCGATGAGGTCGAGCGCGCCGCGCTTGCACGCGAGGCCCTGGCCGAAGTGGGACTGGATCCGGTGTTAGCGGAGCGATTCCCACACGAACTATCGGGCGGCCAGCGGCAACGAGTCGCTGTGGCCCGGGCGATCGTGCTCAAACCCCGGCTGGTCGTACTGGACGAGCCGACCTCCGCGCTCGATCGCTCCGTCCAAATGCAGTTGGTCGAGCTGCTTCGCACACTCCAGGCTCGGCATGGTCTGTCGTATCTGTTCATTAGTCATGACTTAGCGGTTGTGCGGGCGATGAGCCACCGAATGCTCGTCATGCAGGCTGGGCAAGTGGTTGAGGCGGGTTCGGCGGAGCAGGTTTTCACTGCGCCACAGGAGGCCTACACCCAACGACTGCTCGCAGCGGCCCTCGAGACCGGCTGATTCGCCTGATTGGCGCCCCGTTGGTGGGTCCGCGCTGCTATCATCCGACCATGGAACAGCCTGTTATTGCCCTGGTCGGTCGGCCCAACGTCGGCAAGTCGACCCTTTTCAACAAGCTCACACGCACCCGGGACGCGCTGGTGGCCGATTTCCCGGGGCTGACGCGCGATCGTCAGTACGGAGTCGGCCGAATGGGGCCGGCCCCCTATGTGCTGGTTGATACGGGTGGGCTGGGTGAGCCGGACGACGTGACGTATCACCACATGCAGCGTCAGGCGATGCGAGCGCTGGATGAAGCGGATGTCATTCTCTTTTTAGTGGATGCACGCACCGGGGTCACGCCGGGCGATGAGACCTTAACGCGTGAGCTTCGGCAGCGCGGCAAGCGGGTCTGGCTGGTCATGAACAAAATCGACGGCGTTGACCCGGCGATGGCGGCCGCAGATTTTCATGCCCTCGGCCTGGATACGCCCTGGCCCATCGCCGCCGTGCATGGCCGGGGTATCCAGCAGCTCATGACCGCGGTTCTGGAGGATCACTGCCCAGCGCTTATTGCCGCGGCTGAGGCAGTCGAGGCGGCCGACGCCGACGCGGAGGAGGCGCCCGATCGGCCCATTGAGGTCGCAATCGTCGGGCGCCCCAATGTGGGCAAATCAACACTGGTGAATCGCCTGATTGGTGAGGAGCGCTTGCTGGTCTATGACATGCCGGGGACCACTCGGGATGCCATTCATGTCCCTTTCGAGCGCGACGGCCAGGCCTTCACGCTTGTTGATACCGCCGGTGTGCGACGGCGCAGTCGAGTCAAGGCGTCGATCGAAAAGTTCAGTGTGGTGAAAACACTGCAGGCGATCGAGGCGGCGCAGGTGGTCATCATGGTGCTGGATGCGCGCCAGGAGATTTCCGAACAGGATGCGCATTTGATCGGACATGTCATTGAGGCGGGCCGAGGCCTTGTGCTGGCTGTCAATAAATGGGATGGCCTCGAGACCGGTGCGCGGGATCGGATTCGTCGGGAGCTTGACGTAAAACTCGGGTTTCTCGATTTTGCTCGGCCACGGTTTATCTCGGCGCTGCATGGCACGGGCGTTGGCCGCCTTCTTGAAGAGGTTGCGCAGGTCTACCGTGCTGCCCACAAAACCCTGCCGACACCGCAGCTTAACCGTATCCTTGCCGAGGCCACGGAGGCCCATCAGCCACCGCTGATTCGAGGGCGGCGAATCAAACTGCGCTATGCCCATCAGGGTGGGCGTAATCCGCCGGCCATCATTGTTCATGGCAACCAGACGACAGCGCTCCCCTCCGCTTACCGGCGCTATCTGGTGAATCGATTCAGGCGTGAGCTTGGGCTGTGGGGGACGCCGATTCGCCTGGAGCTTCGAACTGGCGAGAACCCGTTTGCGGGACGGCGCAATAAACTGACGCCGCGCCAGCAGCGCAAGCGCGAGCGGGTGGTCAAGCGCCGCCGGCATGGAGGTTAGCCGAGGCAAAAAAATGGTGCCCCGGGCAGGATTCGAACCTGCGACCTATCGCTTAGGAGGCGATTGCTCTATCCAGCTGAGCTACCGGGGCCACGGTATCGACCGTATGAACCCGAACGCTATCACAAACCAATTGGGGAGGATGGTGGAGCCGAGGGGAGTCGAACCCCTGACCTCTAGAGTGCGATTCTAGCGCTCTCCCAACTGAGCTACGGCCCCATCGAAAGATCGAAAGTGTAGCATCAGGGGTTTGCGGTGTACCACAGCGGGAGTGCTGTCCTTGTCTGCTGAACTGGCGGTTGTGATCCCTGCGCTAAACGAGCGCCAACATCTTCCGGCGCTGCTGCGGGATCTGACGCAAGCGCGTGCGGGCGCCTCAGCCCCTATTCACATCGTGGTTGTTGATGGTGGCAGTGTTGATGAAACCGCGACACTGGCCGAGCCACTGGCCGATCAGGTCATCCACAGTCCGATGGGCCGGGCGCGGCAGATGAACGCAGGCGCTGTTGCCACCCAAAGCCCTGGGCTCTGGTTTCTGCATGCCGATGCCCGGCTCGAGCCGGGCATAATCCGGTCAGTTCTTGAGACCCTTCATCAGGGTCATGTCTGGGGGCGGTTTGATCTTCGACTTGACGGGACGCACTGGATGCTCCCGGTTATCGCGGCCTCAATCAATGCGCGTTCGCGCCTCAGTGGGGTCGCGACCGGAGATCAGGGTCTGTTCATGACGCGTGCGGTTTTTGATGCAGTCGGCGGGTTCCCGGACCAGCCGCTGATGGAGGACATTGCGATGAGCGCGGCATTGAAGGACAAAGCCGGACCGCCTGCGTGTTGCAAGGGGCCTTTGGGTACGGCGGGTCGCCGGTGGGAGGCCAACGGCGTGTGGCGCACAATTGGCTTGATGTGGTGGCTGCGCTGGCGCTACTGGTGTGGAGCCGATCCACGCGTGCTGGCCCGCCAATACCATCAAGAGACCGTATGAAACGGGCGCGGCTTGTGATCCTTGCCAAAACCCCCGTGCCCGGTCGAGTAAAAAGCCGCCTGGCAGCGAGTGTGGGCGCGTCGGCCGCCGCCAGGCGGTATCAGCGCATGCTCGCGGAAGTGGCATGCGTCGGGGCGGCGACGGCATCCATGGATGAGCGGGTGTCGGTGGGCGTGTACTTTTCACCGCGTCGCCATCCGGTGCTTGATCGCCTGTCTCATCGCCACGGTTTCACGCAGCATGCGCAACCCTTGGGGGATCTGGGGGCTCGGCTCAGATGGATCGCCCATCGTGAGCTGGTCGGCATGGATGCATTGGTGATAATCGGTGGAGACTGCGTTGGGCTATCACCGGAGCACCTGCATAGGGCCTTTGACAAGCTGCATGAGGGTGAGGATGTCGTTTTAGCGCCCGCCGGTGATGGCGGCTACACGCTCATTGGTTTGCGGTCGTCCGCTCGTCAGCTTTTCCTTGGCATTCCCTGGGGCGGACCGGATGTGTTGCGGCGTACCCTCCGCCAGGCGAATCGGGCTGGGTTAAGCCTCTACCTATTGCCGACTGCGACGGACCTGGATGACGTCGCTGATCTCAAAAGCTGGCGGCGCAGGGTGGGTGCGAACGTTGCGTGGCGCCCGCGTGCGATCCCTGCGTATGATGGCAACTAGAATTTGGGTCTAAAGGAGCCAACGCCGTGTCTGGTGGATTGAGAAAACACACCCTCCGATGGCTATTGCTCATCGCAATGGTCCTGCCGCTGATGGGCTGCAATACAATGGAAGGCCTCGGCAAGGACGTTCAGGGACTTGGGAAGGTGCTCGAGGAGTCCTCGACCAAAGACGATTGAGCATTGTCGTGATGGTGCCGGGGGCGGGAATCGAACCCGCACTCTCTTGCGAGAACCGGATTTTGAGTCCGGCGCGTCTACCAGTTCCGCCACCCCGGCCAGAACGCAGGAAAGTATAACAGGCTCTGATGAAAGTCAGCGATTTCCACTACGATCTGCCCGAGTCGCTGATCGCCTCCGAGCCATTACCTCGGCGCACCGACAGCCGCTTGCTTGTTCTTGATCCGGCCACCGGCGCCATTACGGATGATCGGTTTCCGGGCATCCGGCAATGGCTTCAGCCCGGCGACTTGCTGGTGTTGAACGATACCCGCGTCCTCCCGGCACGCCTCTACGGTCACAAGGACACCGGGGGTGCCATCGAAATTCTGCTCGAACGTCTCACCGGTGGCACAGAAGCGCTGGCGCAGATTCGCGCTAGTAAAACACCGCGCGCGGGCACCCAGTTGAAACTTGAAGGCGGCATTGAGGCCGAGGTGACAGGGCGTGCGGGCGAATTTTTTCGCCTCCGCTTCTCTGATCAACGCCCATTGCCCGAGCTCCTCGAGCGCCACGGCCATATGCCGCTGCCGCCCTACATTCGTCGTGAGGATACAGCGGCCGACCGGGCGCGATATCAAACCGTATTTGCGGCAAAGCCAGGGGCTGTGGCCGCGCCGACGGCAGGGCTGCATTTTGATGAGCCACTCCTCGATGACCTGCGATCTGCTGGCATCGAGACGGCCACACTGACGCTGCATGTCGGGGCGGGGACCTTTCAGCCAGTCCGCAGTGAAACGGTTAGTGGCCATCAGATGCACGCCGAATGGCTATCCGTGTCCGAGTCGGTGTGCGAGGCAGTGGCCGCCACCCGCGCACGTGGGGGACGAGTCTTTGCGGTCGGTACCACGGTTGTGCGCTCGCTGGAGGCCGCGGCACAGGCCGGGCAGCTGGCCCCCTACGAGGGAGAAACCGAGATTTTCATCTACCCAGGCTTTGAGTTTCAGGTCGTGGATGGATTGATTACCAACTTTCACTTGCCTGGTTCTACGCTCGTGATGCTGGTGAGTGCGCTGGCGGGCCGAGAGCATATCCTGGCGGCCTATCGCCATGCAGTCGCTAAGGAATACCGATTCTTTAGTTATGGGGACGCAATGCTGATCCTCCCGCAGGTGTCGACATGACGCTTCGCTTCGAGTCATTAGCGCATGATGGCCTGGCGCGCCGGGGTCAGCTCCACTTTGGCCGAGGGGTTGTCGATACGCCGGCGTTCATGCCGGTGGGGACCTACGGCACCGTCAAAGGTGTGACCCCGGAGGAGGTGGCCGCATCGGGCGCGCAAATCCTCCTCGGCAACACATTTCATCTGATGCTGCGCCCGGGCACGGAGATCATCACCGAGCATGGTGATCTGCATGATTTCATGCACTGGCCAAATCCGATCCTGACCGACTCTGGCGGATTTCAGGTGTTCAGTCTCACTGAAGGCCGGCGCATTACTGAGGCAGGCGTGCGCTTTCGCTCGCCGGTGGATGGCTCAGAGGTCTTCCTGGATCCGGAGCGCTCCATGGCGGTGCAGCGTGCCCTTGGATCGGATGTTGTCATGATCTTTGATGAGTGCACGCCATGGCCAATCGACCATCAGGGTGCGCAAGAGTCCATGGCGCTGTCCTTGCGCTGGGCAGAACGGAGCAAGGAAGCTCACGGGGATAATCCAGCCGCCTTGTTCGGCATTGTCCAGGGCGGTATGTACGAGGACTTGCGGGCCGATTCGCTTGCCGGGTTGATGGACATCGGGTTTGATGGCTTTGCGGTGGGCGGCCTGTCGGTTGGTGAGCCACCAGAGGATCGATTGCGGGTGCTTGATGCCCTGGCGCCGTCGCTGCCGGCGAACAAGCCGCGCTATCTCATGGGTGTGGGGCGGCCGGAGGATCTGGTGGAGTGTGTGGCCCGTGGCATCGATATGTTCGACTGCGTCATGCCCACGCGCAACGCCCGCAATGGATTTCTTTTTACCGATGCGGGAACACTGCGGCTTCGCAACGCCCGCTTTGCCCATGACACGAGGCCCATAGAGCCAGGCTGCGACTGTACGACCTGCGCCCATTACAGCCGAGCTTATCTCCGGCACCTCGACCGGTGCGGGGAAATGCTGGGGTCGCGGCTGAACACGCTTCACAACCTGCGCTACTTTCAGCGGCTGATGGCGTCTTTGCGTGAGGCGATCGCGGCGGGGTGTCTCGAAGAATTCACACGCGAGTTCTATGCCCGGCGCACGGGTGTGACATAATGCCGCGTTTTTAATGATTAGGGAGACTGCCATGGATTTCTTCATCAGCGATGCGCTCGCTCAGGGTGGCGACGCCGGGGCCGGTCTGACCGGGTTGCTCTTTCCGATTGCACTGATCGTGATCTTCTATTTTCTGTTGATTCGCCCGCAGCAGAAACGCGCCAAAGAGCACAAGAAGCTGGTTGAGAACCTGGCCAAAGGCGACGAGATTCTGACGACCGGCGGTCTGGTCGGCCGAGTCGGCGATGTTGGAGACACTTTTGCCAATCTCGAGCTGGCCGATGGCGTTGAGGTCCGGCTTCAGAAGAGCGCCGTTGCCCAGGTTCTGCCGAAGGGCGCATTCAAGCAGAGCATCGAGAAGGCTGAGGCTGCCTCGAAGGATGACAGCGCCAAGGACAACAAGAAGTCCAAATAGGCATTATTAGTCCAAGTCTCTGATTATGAACCGTTATCCGCTTTGGAAGTACGTGCTGCTGGTGGCTGTCATTGCGGCCGGCTGCCTGTACGCCTTGCCAAACCTGTTTGGGCAGGATCCGGCCCTGCAGGTCACCACGGCCGACGGATCACCACCGGACGAGCGCACGCAGAGCGAAATCCTGACCCTTCTGGCCGATGAGGGCATCGACCTCGGTGAGGCTGAGGTACTCGATGAGCAGTATCTCCTGCGGCTACCGGATACCGATGCCCAGGTCCGTGCGGCCGATGAGCTGGACGTGGCGTTGGGGCGTGACTTCACAGTGGCGCTGAATCTGGCGCCGGCCACACCCGACTGGCTCCGTAATCTGGGCGGGCAGCCGATGTATCTCGGCCTCGATCTGCGCGGCGGGGTTCACTTCCTGATGGAGGTGGATATGGATGCGGTAATGGAGCAAACGCTGTCTCGGTATGGCGATGAGTTCCGGCGTTTGTTGCGCGAGTCGGACATCCGCTATCGGGAGGTTGCAGACGCAGCGGCGGACACCGAGGCCGACATGGTGATTCGCTTTGCGGGCCCGGATACTCGAGATGCGGGTATCAGCCTTCTTCGCGACGAATATCCCGAGCTGGTATTTGCGACCGACGAGGATGAAGAGGAAGCGCGTTTGACGGCGACGCTGACGGATGAAGAGCGTCAGGAAGTTCGCAACTTCGCCGTTGAGCAGAATATAACAACACTGCGTAATCGCGTCAACGAGTTGGGCGTGGCCGAGCCGATTATTCAGCGCCAGGGCGCAGAGCGAGTGGTTGTCCAGCTGCCAGGCGTCCAGGACACCGCCCGTGCCAAGGACATCATTGGTGCGACTGCCACACTCGAGTTCCGCATGGTGGATGCCGATAATTTTCCTTACCGCGGCGGTGATGACTCGCCACCTCCACCTGGCACGGAGCGCTTTCCCGAACGGGATGGCGGCCATGTCCTGCTGGAGCGCGAGGTCATTATTACGGGTGAAGCGATCACCGATGCCCAGTCCGGGCTGGACACCCAGACCGGTCAGCCGGAGGTCAATATTCGGCTGAGCGGCGCTGGTGGGAACATGATGAATCGGGTGACTGGCGATCGGGTCGGCGATCACATGGCCGTCGTATTCAAAGAGACCGAAATTCAGGCTGAACGCGTTGGGGATGAAGTCGTCCGCGAGCAGGTGCAGGTTGAAGAGGTCATCAACATTGCGCGTATCCAGGAGCAACTGGGCAGTCAATTCCGCATCACGGGCCTGGAAAGTAGTCAGGAAGCCCGAAATCTCTCGCTGCTGCTGCGCGCTGGCTCTCTGGCCGCTCCGATGCAGATCATTGAGGAGCGGACCATTGGCCCGAGCCTTGGCCAGGAGAACATTGACCAGGGCATCGCGGCCGTGGCGATTGGTTTCCTTCTGGTGGTGGGCTTCATGGCGGTCTACTACAAGGTATTCGGGCTCGTCGCCAATGTGGCGCTGTTCGTGAACCTAGTGCTGATTGTTGCCGCACTTTCCGCGTTGCAGGCCACGCTGACGCTCCCCGGCATCGCCGGCATCGTGCTGACCGTGGGCATGGCGGTGGATGCCAACGTCCTGATCTTCGAGCGGATACGCGAGGAGCTCCGGTCGGGGACGAGTGCGCAGCAGGCTATTGAAGCTGGCTATGGGAAAGCGCTGTCCACCATCGCCGATGCCAACGTGACCACGCTGATCGCCGCCGTGGTGCTGTTTGTTTTCGGGACGGGGCCGGTCAAAGGCTTTGCCGTTACCTTGTCGATCGGCATTGTGAGCTCGATGTTCACGGCCATCCTCGGTACCCGCGCGATCGTGAACCTGATTTATGGCGGGCGCCGCGGCGTGCGCCTGGCGATTTGAGGAGGCGGTCTTGGACTTTTTCAAGCGCGAGACCCGTTTTGACTTCATGAGCCACTGCCTCCGCGCGGCACTGGTTACCGTGTTGCTGGTGCTCGGTGCCTTGGCTGTGCTCTGGCTGCGTGGCCTCAATCCCGGGCTCGACTTTACCGGCGGCACCCTCGTCGAGGTGGGCTATGCCGAGGCGGTTAACCTACCCGAGGTCCGTTCTACGCTGTCAGAGGCCGGCTATGAGGATGCCGTGGTGCAGAATTTTGGCACGGCACGGGACATCGTTATTCGTCTTGCGCCTGATGCCGGCAGTGGTGATGCGCTGAGTAACGCGGTCCTCGATACCCTGCGCGAGGACAATCCGGATGCCGAATTGCGGCGGGTCGAGTTTGTCGGCCCGCAAATTGGCGAGGAGCTGACTGAGAAAGGCGGCCTCGCTTTGTTGTACGCGCTTGGCGGCATTCTGATCTACGTCGCTTTCCGTTTTGAGTACCGGTTCGCCATTGGCGCCGTCGCGGCCGTGCTGCACGATGTGGTGGTCACAGTGGGCATCTTCGCGGCGACGGGGCTCACCTTTGACCTGACCGTGCTGGCGGCCTTGCTTGCGGTGATCGGCTATTCGTTGAACGACACCATCGTGGTGTTCGACAGAATTCGTGAGAACTTCGTCCGTATCCGCAAAGGATCAGCGACTGAGGTGACCAACCGGTCTATCAATCAGATGCTTCCCCGGACGCTGGTGACCAGTTTGACCACGTTGCTTGTGCTATTTGCCCTGGTTGCCCTGGGCGGTGAGCTGATTCGGGGCTTTGCGGTAGCGCTCATCATCGGTGTGCTGGTGGGCACGTATTCTTCCATCTATGTCGCGAGCTCCGCGGCATTGGCGCTGGGCGTCAGTAAGGAGGATCTCATTCCGCCACCGAAGGAAGGCGAGGACGCGGAAGAAGAACGCCCCTGAGGAAGCGGCTAAGCGCGAATCCCTTCAACACGGTGTGGGCCAATGGTTCGCACCAGATCGGCAAAGAGTTTCGGGCTGCCGGCGATGATGTTGCCGGTCTCCAGGTAACGATCCCCCCCTGCAAAATCACCCACGATGCCGCCCGCTTCGCGGATCATCAGCGCGCCGGCGCCCATGTCCCAGGGTTGCAGGCCGATTTCCCAGAAGCCATCCAGCCGTCCACACGCTACATAGGCCAGATCCAGTGCGGCCGCCCCCGCCCTTCGCAGGTCACCGGCGCGCTCGAAAACATCACCAAACATGCCGAGATAGGCCGCGTGATACTGGCGCAGTCGAAGGGGGAAGCCGGTCCCGAGCAGGGCGTTGTCGATCCCGGGGCGGGGAGTGATGCGCATCCGGCGGCCTTCGAAAGTGCAGCCACCACCGCGGTTGGCCGTCCAGAGCTCTTGGCGCACCGGATCGTAGATCACGCCGGCCTCGAGTGCCCCGCGATGTTTCAATGCGATGGAAACGGCAAATTGCGGAAAGCCGCGCAGAAAGTTGGTGGTGCCATCCAGCGGGTCAACCAGCCAGACATACTCCGCATCTTCGGTGCCGCCGCTCTCTTCGCCGACAAAGGCATGATCCGGGTACGCCTGCAGGAGAATCGCGCGTATCTCGGCTTCAGCCATGCGATCGACTTCGCTGACGAAATCGTTCTCGCCCTTGCTCTCGACGGTGAGTCGGTCCAGGCGGTCCATGTTGCGGACGATGACGTTGCCGGCGCTGCGCGCGGCGCGCACGGCGATGTTGACCATGGGGTGCATTGATTTATCCCGAGCTGACCCGCGACATGCCAGGCATGTCGTAGAATTTGGGTGGGGATCATACCAGCAAACCATCATAGGGGGTGGTGCCTTGGCGCGGAAAACACCGGACGATTGCCGATTCATACTGGTGGGCGCCAGTCACTCCGGCAATATCGGGGCGGCGGCGCGTGCGATGAAGACCATGGCACTCACTGGCCTGGATCTGGTTGCGCCAACCTGCGAGGTTGATGATCAGGCCCGGGCGATGGCGAGTCATGCCGTTGATGTCGTGGAGGCCGCGCGATCATTCAACGGCCTGAATGAAGCGTTGGCTGAGCACACCCTGGTGCTTGGGCTCACCGCACGGCCGCGCCGGGATGGTGTGCCGGCCCTTGACCCAGCTGAGGCGGCGGCAATGATCCACGCAGAGCGTGGCAGCACGGCGGTGCTTTTTGGGCGTGAGCGCAGTGGTCTGACCAATGAAGAGCTTGGTGGGTGTCATCGTCTGATTCATATCCCGGCGAATCCGGATTATCCATCGCTTAATCTCGCAGCAGCTGTTCAGTTGATGGCGTATGAAATCTATCGCCATGGGTCGACGCCAACGCCCGAGGCAGGGGATGGCGCGCCCCTGGCCGCGGGTGCGCATTTAGAGGGCCTCCATGAACAGATTGCCGCCCTGGTTGAGCAAAGTGGCTACTCGGCCAATCAGCCGCGCGAAGTCCTGGGTCGACGCCTGCGAAATTTCATCAACCGCAGTCGGCCCAGTGTCGAGGAGGTCAATCTGCTGCGGGGTATTCTCAAACGGATTCTTCGCTAGGCCGTGGTTGGCGGCCTCTCTGGTGCCGGGCGTATACTGGGAAGATTAGGGGCGAACCCGATCCGTAACGAATGGATTGCAGATCATGTTCCAGCGTTTAAGAGAGGATGTCGGTTGCGTTTTTGATCGTGATCCGGCGGCTCGAAACCATTTTGAGGTGCTCACGAGTTATCCCGGCGTGCATGCGCTGATGCTGCACCGAATGAACCACTGGCTGTGGCGCCACGGGCTGCGCTGGCTTGCCAGGTTTCTCTCGGTTTTTGCACGACTGCTCACGGGCATCGAGATCCACCCTGGCGCGCGGATTGGGCGGCGATTTTTTATCGATCACGGCCTGGGCGTGGTGATTGGTGAAACGGCTGAAGTGGGTGATGACTGTACGCTTTATCAGGGTGTGACCCTGGGCGGGACCTCATGGGAGGCCGGGAAACGGCATCCAACGCTGGGAGATGACGTCGTCGTGGGCGCAGGTGCAAAGGTGCTCGGTCCGCTGACCGTCGGGACGGGTGCGCGCATTGGCTCGAACGCGGTGGTTGTAAAGGACGTGCCTGAGCACGCCACCATGGTGGGTATTCCAGCGCGGGTGGCGCGCATTGCGGCTGAATCGGCGCCGATGAGCGAGGCCGATCAGCGCCGCGCCGAGACCGCACGGCGTATTGGGTTCGAGGCCTACGGCGCCACCCGGGATATGCCTGATCCGGTGGCCAATGCGATCAACGCGATCCTTGATCACGTGCATCATACCGATGCCCGCCTGCAGGAGATGTGCAGCGCGCTGCGAGCACTTGGCGCTCAGGTTAACGACAGTGAGATACCGGATATCGAGCACTGTGGGATCGATGAAGCATCGACGGACGATAGGACGTCTTCGGCCGACAAACGTTAGCGCATGCCTGCGATGACTCCCTATTTTGACTACGCCGCCACGACGCCGCTCGATCCCCGGGTTGAGGCGGCAATGGGCCGTGCGTCCTCGCTAGGGGGGGTCTTCGCTAATCCATCCAGCGACCATCCGGCCGGGCGTCTGGCAGCAACCGCCGTTGAGCGGGCGAGTGAGCAGGTGCGTCGATGCATCAACGCGGTTGATTATCGGGTGACATGGACGAGTGGGGCGACTGAATCCAATAACCTGGCCATTCTTGGGCATGTAACAGCTCAGCTTCGTCGGGGGCGTGAGCGCCGCCGACTTCTGGTGGCTGCCACTGAACATGCGGCGGTCTTGGCAGCGGCCCAGGCCGCGGAGGCGTTGGGGTTCTCCCTTGAGCAGCTGCCGGTAGAAGCCGATGGCCGACTCGCGCCGGCCACGCTGGATGCGGCGCTGGATGATGACGTGGCCCTTGTCTCAGTGGGTCACGTGAACAATGAGACCGGTGTGGTTCAGCCGCTGGCCTCACTGGCTCCGCTCATCCAGGCCGCGGGTGCGCTCTTTCATATCGATGCCGCGCAGGGCGCGGGGCGACTGCCCCTGGATGCATCGACGCTCGGGGCTGATCTCGTCTCGCTGTCCGCTCACAAGTTCTATGGACCCAAGGGCATCGGTGCGCTGGTTCATCACGCCAACGTCCGCCTCGCACCGCTGCTTCACGGGGGAGGACAGCAACAGGGCCTGCGCCCGGGGACGTTGCCGGTGGCCTCGATTGTGGGCCTGGGTGAGGCACTCGCCCTGGCAGATGATGAGGTTGAGCGCGAACGCCAGGTGTCCTTGCGCGATGCATTGCGAGACCGCCTGGCGGCGCTGGGTGGAGTGGTCGTGAATGGCGCGGTGGATGGATCGCCGCATGTCCTGAATGTCGCCTTCGCCGGTGTCCACGGTGATGCGCTGCGCTCACGCCTGGCGGATCTGAATGTCAGCTTCGGCTCGGCCTGCAGTGGCCGCGCGGGGGCTTCCCATGTGCTTCGGGCCATGGCAAGACCCGATGCACTCGCGGATGCGGCGGTGCGCTTCAGCCTCGGGCGTTTTACCACGCCGGCTGATATTGATTTTATCGTGGAGCGCGTCGCGTCGGATGTTGCTGCACTGCGAGCGATTTCGCCGGTCTGGCGAGAAATTCGCGCTGGTCGGAAACTGTCTGATGTCTACGGCGTCGCAACCCTGCCAGAACTGGCTTGAAAGATGGCGAACTGCCGTGGACGATGTGGATAAGGAAAGCTTGGGATCCCCCGACGATCCCGTTGGCTGGCAGCACGGCGTTGCCGGCTCGGTTCGGGATAATCGCCGGATCGATTGCTGGCTAGAAGTTGTGGATGGCGGTATCCGCGCAGCACGCTTCGAGGTGTTTGCCAGCGACGAGGCGCGGCGAGCGGCGGTCTGGACGGTACAATGGTTGCAGGGGCAGGCAATCGCTCAGGCAGAGGGTTTGACCGGTCTCGGAATTGCCGAGGCAACGAACCTTCCCGATGCCTCACGCAGTGATGCCTTGTGCATTGAAGACGCCTTGCGGGCTGCCCTTGCGGCTCCACCCACTGAAGGAGGTTGAAACCGATCATGACCATACAAGTGACAGAGCGCGCCGCTGAGCACATTCGTGATGCGCTGTCCCGGCATGGCAGCGGGATCGGGCTGCGGCTTGGCGTGCGGACATCCGGTTGCTCCGGGTTTATGTACACGGTGGATTACGCCGAAGAGGCGGATAGCGAGGACACCATCATCGAAGAGCATGGCGTCGCCGTGGTGGTCGATCGCAAAAGTCTGCCCTTCCTTGAGGGGTTAGAGCTCGATTTTGTGCGCGATGGTTTGAACGAGCGCTTTAGCTTCCGAAACCCGAATGTCACCGCCGAGTGTGGCTGCGGCGAAAGCTTCGCGGTTCAGTGATTGCCGCCATCCGGGCGGCTCGCTAGACTACGGCGCTGAATCGGGACCCACTGCGCCACGGCCGGTGGGTTTTTGTCTTTCTGGCCCAGACGATTGTCGGGGCTGTCACCAGGAGTTTGTGAATGACCATTGAGCGTACGCTTTCCATCATTAAGCCCGATGCCGTTGCCGGCAATCACATCGGTGAGATCTATCGGCGCTTCGAGACCGCTGGGCTTGAGATTATTGCCGCCCGCATGATGCACCTCAGCCAGGATCAGGCTGAGTCATTTTACGCAGTGCATCGTGAGCGGCCTTTCTTCTCTGCGCTGGTCAACTTCATGATCTCTGGGCCGGTCCTGGTGCAGGTCCTGGAGGGGGATGAAGCCATCCGCAAGAATCGCGACATCATGGGCGCCACGAACCCCGCTGAAGCGGCGGCCGGCACCATTCGCCATGATCTCGCAGAGACGGTGGACGCGAATGCCGTGCACGGCTCGGACGCACCCGAGACTGCACGCGAGGAAATCGCCTTTTTCTTCGGGGACGATGAGCTCCACAGCCGGCGCTGAGACGCCGGTGTCCGCAACGTCCGGGCGGGTGGAGCTGCTCGGGCTAGATGAGGCGGGCCTCAAAGCGTTCCTCGCCGAGATCGGTGAGAAACCGTTCCGCGGCCGGCAACTGCGTCAGTGGCTGCATCAGCGTCAGGTGTTCGACCTCGACGCAATGACGGATCTGGCGAAGTCGCTGCGCGCGGGACTCGCTGATCGCGTTGAGATTCATGTGCCCAGCGCCGTTTTTGATCGCGAGTCCTCCGATGGCACGCGCAAATGGCTCGTCGGGCTTGAGTCAGGAAACGCGGTGGAAACGGTTTACATTCCCGAGCGTGATCGCGGGACCCTATGTGTGTCCTCGCAGGTAGGCTGTGCGCTTGATTGCGGATTTTGCTCGACAGGCAAACAGGGCTTTAACCGCAATCTGAGTGCCGCCGAAATCATTGGTCAGCTCCATTTTGCCACGCGGGCATTGGAACAGGAGGGCCGAGGTCGGCGCATTACCAATGTGGTGATGATGGGCATGGGCGAGCCACTTGCCAACTTTAAAAACGTCGTCGCGGCGACCAACCTGATGGTTGACCCCTACGCATGGGGGCTTTCGCGGCGCCGCGTGACGCTCTCAACTGTTGGTGTCGTGCCCGCGCTCTATCGCTTGGCTGACCACAGCAACATCAGTCTGGCGGTTTCTCTCCATGCGCCCAATGATGCTCTCCGCGACGAGATTGTTCCGATCAATCGTAAATATCCGCTGCGCGAATTGATGCCAGCCTGTGAACATTATCTCGATCAGACGCCGCATCACTGTATCTACTGGGAATACGTGATGCTCGACGGGGTAAATGACAGCCTGGCCAATGCTCAGGAGCTTGCTCACTTGCTGCGAGGTATCCCATCCAAGATCAACCTGATTCCGTTCAATCCCTTCCCGGGCACGCGCTACAGCGCCTCCCCGCGGGATCGGATCATGCGATTCGCGGATCATCTGCAGAAGGCGGGTTTTATTACCACGATCCGTCGCACCCGCGGTCAGGATATTGACGGCGCCTGTGGTCAGTTAGTGGGCCAGGTCATTAATCGCCGTAACCGTGGCAAGCGGAGTGAGGCGCAGGCGTCATCATGATCCGTCTTATCGCCGGCGTTTTCGCGCTGGCGCTGCTTGCTGGCTGTGCGGTGCAGGCAACCGGGCCGATAACAGACAGCCAGTCGCATCAGGCTGCGAAGGCCAATACCAATATCGCCATCCATCATCTTCGCCAGGGTGCATTGAGCGCAGCCCGCGAGAAGATCGATCGGGCGTTAAAGCAGGATCCTGAGTTGATCGACTCCCATCTCGTTGCTGCGGAGCTCGAGCTAAGGCTGGACGATGCGCAACGGGCCGAGGCGCATTACCAGGCTGCGTTGGCGATTGATGAAACTCATGGGGCGGCCCTCAATAATTATGCGAGCTTTTTGTGTGAACAGAGGCGCACCGAACAAGCGCTACTGCTTTACGACCTGGCCGCAGACAATCGTCTCTATGACGAGCGGGCGCTGGCGCTCGCCAATGCTGGGCGTTGTCTTGCTCGCGTGGGCCGACAGGATGAAGCAGTGGGGTATTGGCGAAGCGCCCTCGAGCGGAGACCGGATTATCCCCCGGCGCTTCACGGGCTAGCGGAAACCGCCTTGAGCCGCGGTGACACGGATTCCGCATGGGTCCTTTTTTCGCGCTACACTGCCGCCTCAGCGGAGACTCCGTCTTTGCTTTGGCTTGGGGTGCGGATCGCCAAAGCAGAGGGAGATACCGGGCGGGTCGAGCAGTTGGCTCAGCGCCTGAGGGAGCGGTATCCGGAATCCGAGCAGTCCGCACGACTGATTGAGTGAAAAGGCTATGGCCGGTAAAGAGACGAAAGCGAGTGACCGCGGAGTGGACCGTCAGGCGGCTCCCGGCTCGCTGCTACGAGACGAGCGGCTTCGTCGTGATTTGACTATCGACCAAGTGGCGCAACGTCTGCATTTGAATCGGGCAACCATCGATTCGCTTGAACAAAACGACTTCGATGCTTTGCCCCCCATGACGTTTGTACGGGGGTACGTGCGAGCCTACAGCCAGCTCCTGGAGTTGGACGCCGACGCTGTGGTGGCCAGTTTATCGGACGCGGGGGCGAAGGCCGATAGCGAGCCGCTATACGGATGGGTTGGGGGTGCTTCGGCGCCACCTCCCGGTAAGCCCTCCCGTTTACGGGAGGCGAAGATGCTGGTCGCTATCGCGGTGACGCTCGTCATCGTGATCGCTGCGGTCGGGGGCGGGGCCTGGTGGTTTACTCAACAGAGTGAGTCAGCGCCTGCACTCGCAGAGCCCGAGGTTGATGAGCGCACTAAAGAGCCTACCGAAGAGCCCGTCAATGAGCCCACCGAGTCACAGGATCCCGAGCCACAGGTACCCGAGCAGCGGACCGACTCGCCAGAGCCGACTGAGGCGGTACCGTCTTCAGCACTGGCCTCGGATAGTGAGCTCGCCGGTACGGCTGCTGCAGCTGCAGCTTCCGATGCCGATGAGGAGGTCATACCGAGTGATGCACCGGTGGTCACCCAGCCTGAGCCACAAGCAACGCGGGAACCGCGTGCCGATGACGCAAGCCTTGCGCTCGTCTTCACAGGCGAGTCCTGGATGGAGATCTCCGATGCTAATGGTGATCGGCTGTTATTCGGTCTCCAAAGTGAGGGTGAGGAGCAGCTGTGGGGTCAGCCACCGTTCGAGGTCGTGGTCGGTGACGTCAATAGCGTTGTTGTTGAGTTCGAAGGCGAGTCGGTTGATCTCGATGCCTATGCCCGAGGTAATGTAGCGCGCTTTACGCTTGGCGAGTCCTGAGGAAGCCTTGAGTCAATCGATACAGAATATCCGTGGTTTTGGTGATGTTTTGCCGGAGGAAGCGCCCGGCTGGCAGTTTGTCGAGTCCGTGTTTCGACGTGAGTTGACACGCTACGGCTACGACGAAATCCGGTTGCCGATTGTCGAGAAGACCGAGCTTTTTGCGCGCTCGATCGGCGAGGTGACCGATATTGTCGAGAAAGAGATGTACACCTTTACGGATCGGAATGGTGACAGCCTCACCCTCCGGCCGGAAGGTACGGCAGGCTGTGTCCGTGCGGCCATCCAGCGCGGCTTGCTGCACAATGCGCGCCCGCGTCTATGGTATGCCGGGCCGATGTTTCGGCATGAGCGGCCTCAGAAAGGCCGTTATCGGCAGTTCCACCAGGTGGGCGCTGAAGCCTTCGGTCTGGAAGGTCCGGATCTTGATGCTGAGATGATTCTGCTTTCGGGTCGGATTCTCACTGGATTGGGACTGTCCAATTTGCGCCTGGAATTGAACAATCTCGGCACGTCTGCCGCTCGTGCGAGCTATCGCGATGCACTGGTTACCCACTTGCAGTCTCACGCCTCACGCCTGGATGCTGATGCGCAGAGAAGACTAGAAAGCAACCCGCTGCGCGTGCTCGACAGTAAGAACCCTGCCATGCGCCAGGTGATCGAAGCCGCCCCTGATCTGCTGGACTACCTGGATGAGGCGTCAAGGGCGCATTTCGAGGCACTGCGGGGGATGCTGGATGCCGCTGGACAGCCGTATACGATCAACAGCCGCTTGGTCCGTGGGCTGGATTATTACGGCGGTACGGTTTTCGAGTGGGTCAGTGACGAATTGGGCGCTCAAGGAACGGTTTTGGCGGGAGGGCGTTACGATACGCTCGTGGAGATGATCGGTGGCAAGCCCACGCCGGCGATTGGGTTTGCCGCTGGGATCGAGCGCCTGGTCGCTTTGGTCGAAGCCGCGGCGAGTGCGCCGATGGCAGCAGCGCCACACGCCTACATGGTCGTTGAAGACCCCGAGGACATCCAGCAAGCGATCGCGCTTGCGGAGCGCTTGCGCAACGGCCTGCCGGCCCTGCGTTTGCAAGTGCACATGGGCGGTGGATCGCTGAAAAGTCAGCTGCGCCGGGCGGACCGCAGCGGAGCGGCATTCGCCATCATCCGGGGCAGCGATGAGATTGCAGCTGGAGAGGCAAGCATCAAAGATCTGCGTGGCGATGCCGCGCAACGGCGGGTCCGCATCGATGCGCTCGAGGACACACTCAGTCCACTTTGCGCACAGTAAACGCACAGGAGTCGGCGCGTGGCATACGAGGACGATGAACAGCTTGAAGCATTGCGTGATTGGTGGCGGCGTCACGGCCGTGGGGTGGTGATCGGTGTGGTTGCTGCCCTGGTGCTGGTCGTAGGCTGGCAGCAATGGCAGGCCTGGCAGGGCCGCCAGAGCGCCGCGGCCGCTGATGATTATGCCGCCGTCCTGCAGGCGATTAACGAGCGGGAGCCCGAGGCGGCGGCCAATCGGCTCGGTGCGCTCCGCGATTCCCATGGCGATACGCCTTACGCCGTGATGGCAACCCTGGCCGTTGCTACCGCCGAGATGGCCGAGGGCCGTGCGCAGGCAGCAGCCGATTTCCTGGGCTGGGTCGGTGAGGAGCGGCCAGAGAGTCCGTTGGCCAACCTGGCTCGATTACGCCAGGCAGAGGCACTGGCTGCCGCTGCCAAGCGTGATGCAGCGCTAGCCGCACTGGAGCCGGTCGTGGACGGTCCGTTGCGCGCTCGCTATTTCGAGCTTCGGGGCGATCTCCTGGCCGAGTCCGGTGATCGGCAGGGTGCCATCGAGGCCTATGAGCGTGCTCTGTCGGAGGCTGGCGGGCAACGGCGATCTCTGGTCGAGGTGAAACTTCTCGATCTGGGAGGACAGCCGGCATCATGAACGCTGCAATGTGGAAGTGGACCGTTTTCGCTAGTCTGTCGATTCTGATCGCGGGTTGTGGAAGCAGCGGCCCAATGCGGGCGGATGATGCCCCGGCGGTAGAACTGGCAGATGACGGGCCGATGGTGCGGGTAGTGTGGTCGGCGAACGTCGGTGATGCCCGGACACCTCATCATCGACTGGAACTGGCGCTGCAAGAGGATCTGATTGTTGCAGCGGCGGCTGATGGCCAAGTTACAGCGTTCGATGCTGCCTCAGGTGAAGTGCAGTGGCAGGTCTCCCTCGACGTGCAAATCTCGGGCGGTCCGGGTGCAGGCGAGGAGGGCATCGCGCTTGGCACGGCTGATGGCGGGATCCTGTTGCTATCTGAGTCTGATGGTTCAGTACGCTGGAGAAGCCGGGTGAGCAGTGAAGTACTGGCACCCCCAGCGGTTGGTCAGGATACGGTGGTTGCCCGCACCGGAGATGGACGAGTCTTCGCCCTTGAGGCCAGCGATGGCTCGCAGCGGTGGCTATACAGCCGCAGCGTGCCCTCGCTCAGTCTGCGGGGGCACTCGGCGCCGGTGCTGGTGCGTAACGGTGTTGTGAGCGGGTTTGATAATGGTCGTTTGAGCGCGTTGGCATTAACCGATGGCGACCCAGCCTGGGAAGCCACCGTCGCCGTCCCAGAGGGACGGACCGATCTAGAGCGCATGATTGATATAGACGCCGATCCCCTCGTGGCGCGCGGCGATCTGTTTGCTGGGGCCTACCAGGGCCGACTCACGGGTATCTCCCTGGGTAGCGGGGACATTGCGTGGGCCAGGGAGCTCTCCTTGCTGGGCGGCCTCGCCGTGGACTCATCCAACCTGTATGCCACCGATGCCGAAGGGCGGGTGTGGGCGTTAGACCGCCGGAATGGCGCCTCGGTGTGGCGGGCGGATGATCTGTCGGGAACGATGCTGACCGCCCCCGCTTTGCACGCGGAAACCATCGCTGTGGCGGGTTCTGATGGGTATGTGACCTGGCTGGGCCCCGACGATGGGCGACTGCTTGCCCGACATCAAGTAGGCGGAGCAAAAATTGCCGCAGCACCTCTTGAGCACGCAGGCCGGCTTTACGTGCTCGATCTCGACGGTAGACTCCATGCGGTAGAGATCGATCAATAAAGGAAAGAGAGGAGAGTGGGGCATGCGCATCATACTTTTGGGTCCACCAGGCGCGGGTAAGGGCACGCAGGCAGCAGCCCTTTGTGAGACCTACGGGATTCCGCAGATTTCCACTGGTGACATGCTCCGGGCTGCGGTGAAAGCCGGCACGGAGTTAGGCCGCGCCGCCAAAGCTGTCATGGATGCTGGCGAATTAGTGTCAGACGACATCATTATTGGCCTCGTGCGTGAACGGATTGCGGAGCCTGACTGCGCTGATGGATTCTTGTTTGATGGCTTCCCGCGGACGATTGCGCAGGCCGACGCCCTGCAGGACGCGGGCGTCATGATTGATGCCGTGGTCGAAATTCAGGTCGACGATGAGGACATTGTGGCTCGAATGGCTGGCCGCCGGTGTCATCCAGGATCCGGGCGCGTATATCACATCGACAATGCGCCGCCTGCAGAGGCTGGGAAGGACGATGTCACCGGCGAGCCGCTGGTACAGCGAGAAGATGACCGAGAAGAAACGGTTCGCCAGCGTCTGGCCGTCTACCATGAGCAGACACGGCCGTTGGTTGAGTATTATCAGCAGCGTGCCGCCGCGGGTGGCGAGACCGCCCCGCGGTACGTCTCGGTCGACGGCCGCGGTGCGATCGAGGCCGTTCGCCAGCGCATCGTCGATGCACTGGAGCGCTGACGGGAACCTCCCTCAGCGCCTGTGATCAGAGCAGGCATGCGTAGCCTCATCGCCTTGATTGCTCTCCTGTTCGCTGGACCGGTTGTCGGCCAGACCGTGCATGTCCTCATCATTGATGGGCCAATTGGACCGGCTACAGCTGATTACGTCGTGGATGGGCTGGAGGAAGCGCAAGCAGCGAATGTCGATGCGGTCGTTCTGAGGATGGACACGCCAGGTGGCCTCGATCCGGCCATGCGCGACATCATTAGCGCCATCCTTGATAGCCCCATCCCTGTATTGGGCCACGTCGCGCCATCCGGGGCGCGGGCAGCGAGCGCTGGGACGTATATCTTGTATGCCACCCATGTGGCTGCCATGGCCCCAGGCACTAATCTGGGCGCGGCAACGCCCGTGCGCGTGGGGGGCGGGGGCCTGCCCGGACCAGCAAATGAGGGTGAGGATGAAGAGGCGTCTGACGACGCCCCAGAGTCCGCCAGTGAACGCAAGATGATCAACGATGCCGTGGCCTATATCCGCTCGCTCGCGGAGTTGCGCGGTCGTAATGCGGATTGGGCCGAGCGTGCGGTTAGAGACGCGGTAAGCCTCTCTGCCCAGGCAGCGGTTGACGAGAATGTGGCCGATCTGGTCGCGAGCGACACCGCAGATCTCTTAGCGCAAGCTGAAGGGCGCGGTATCGAAATCAACGGCGAGGACCTCACGCTGGAACTGCAGGGCGCTCAGATCGAGGATCAGGCGCCTGATTGGCGAGATCAGCTACTTGCCACGATCACCAACCCCAACGTGGCCTACATTCTCCTGCTGGTGGGGATCTATGGGCTGATCTTTGAGCTCGCCAATCCGGGCGCGCTGGTCCCTGGGGTGATCGGTGGCATTTCGCTTTTGCTGGCGCTTTTTGCGCTCCAGGCGCTGCCGGTCAACTTCGCCGGACTCGGCTTGCTTGCACTGGGTGTGCTGTTCATGATCGGTGAGGCTCTGGCACCCTCTTTTGGTGCGCTCGGTATTGGCGGTGTCCTCGCCTTCGGGTTGGGATCCGTGCTGTTGTTCGAAGCAGAAGGCCCGGGTTTTGAGCTCTCGATCATGCTCGTGGGCGGCGTGACCGCGGCGAGTTTGGTTATCTTTATGGGCACGGCCACCCTGGCCATGCGGGCCTTCCAACGACGCGGTGTTGCCGGTGTCTCTCACCTGCTGGATACCGAAGCCGAGGTGGTTGCCACGGAGCCGGCGCTTCGCGTGGTGACTGAGAGTGAGCGCTGGCGCGCTCAGAGTGACTACGATCTCGCGATTGGTGATCGGGTCAAAGTCACTGATATTGACGGGCTCACCCTCACGGTTGAGCCAACAGACAAGCGGGATAACAAACGGCATGAGTAATTATGAGGCCGCGATCCAGCGGTTCAGAGAGTGGTTAGACGAGGCCCATGAGACAGAAGGCATTGTCGATGCCACGGCAATGAATCTGGCGACCGCGACGGCGGATGGTCGCCCGAGCGCGCGCACGGTTCTGCTCAAGCAGTTTGACGAAGCGGGGTTCGTTTTTTATTCGAACGGGCGCAGTCGTAAAGGGCGGCAGCTTGCTGCTAATCCGCGTGCGGCCCTGACCTTCCACTGGGAGCCGCTGCAGCGTCAGGTAATGATTGAGGGCGCTGTGCAGCCGGTCAGTGATGCCGAGTCTGATGCGTACTTCGCGAGTCGCCCTCGCTTGAGCCAGATCGGCGCCTGGGCCTCGCAGCAGTCTGAGGTGCTGGAGAGTCGGGCGGCGTTTGATGCCCAAGTGGAGGCGATTGAGGCTCGCTTTGAGGGACAGCCGGTGACCCGCCCACCCCACTGGGGCGGTTATCGCCTTCGTCCTGACATGCTGGAGTTCTGGCAGGGGCGCGAAGGCCGGCTGCACGATCGCGAGCGGGCTTATCGCGCGGAAAGCGGTGATTGGGATTGGGTACTGCTTAATCCCTAATTCCGTATACATCCCATGCGACTCCATCGGCTAGATTAGGCACGCCCCCCAAATTCAAGCCAGGGCTGAAGACTGGCCGGCTCGCCGCTGGCCGTCACAACGCCTGGGCGCTCCAGGTGGTAGGTCGCGCCCAGCGCCTGAGCTCTAGCCTCCCAGTCAGCTTGCAGGTCACGAATACCGGACTCCTGGATAGGGTAGTCATGGCTTAGCTCAATCAGCGTTCCATTCTCGGCCTGGAGGAGGGCTGTATAGGCGATCGGCCCAAGTAGTGGGCTTGACTGCTCGGTCAGGCTGACGACGCTAACGGGGCCAGCATCGGTTTTTCGGGCAATGGTTTCCCGAAACCAACTCGCTTCGCTATCGAGGCTATGCGCTTGGGCAATGCCGAGTGCGACCTCGGGGTCATCAGCATCCAAGCCGGGCTTTGGCTCCACCACACGCACTTCGATACCGTGGCTCTCGAGCCCCGCCATATACTGCCGCTGAATTTGCATCCATTGCACATAGCCAGCCTCAGCGTCCCGGTTATTGGCTTGATGGCGAGCAGCCCAGACATCGTAGGTTAGCCACGGAGTCCATACGGTACCGCCCATTCCGATGAATTGATTATGGGTTTCAAGGCTTACGCGCTCAATTTGATCCGGGCGATAGAGGGCGCCCTCGAGTAACTGCCAAAGACCGCTAAATTCAGCGTGCTCTAGCTGCACTTTCAAAAGAGCGGACAGGTCATGAAAGGTGACATAACTCAAATGCACGGGTTCAACGCCCAGCAGCTGGCGGAGCGCTCGGTCAGTGGGGAGACCAGCCCGGCCTTTTTCCAGCAGAACCTGCTCGAGTTGACTTCGCAATGCATCCAATTGGGGTCCGGGAGCGACTAGCGCAAAAGGGAGGACAAGCAGGGGGCCAGAGCCAGGTCGCCGCGCCGGTGCCACCGCTGATTCCGGAAATCGCCCACCTGAGCTTCCAAGGGCCAGTAGCTGTGGGATAAATGGGCCGCCGCGCAGGCTGCCGCGGTAAATGTCGAGCAGCGCTTCCACCATGGGTAAGCCCGGCCGAAGGATTTCTGTCAGGTCGTACAGGGCCGCTGGCAGGATCAGGCCGGCGTCGACAATCTCGTCACCAATGATTCGACGTAGATCATCGGCAATCGGACCGGCAAGTAATTCGGCATTATCACGACTTAGCGGCTCAGGAGGACGTGTAGAAAGAATCGCCGATGGCTCGAGCTCCACTGTGAGCACGCCGGGTGTTGCGGAAAGCGCTGCCTGCATCGAAAATCTCCATCAAAGTGGCCTTAAAAAGAATGAATTTACGCTCAATGGTATTTGTTTTATTCGGTGGATATCGCCTATACTTTGATTAGTTGAAAACTCTCTTTTTAGCACGATAAACGAGGCTAGTATGGATCTCTCCAATTACACGACCGAGCAGCTTAATCAGCTGAAAAAAGACATCGATAAGGAAATCAACGGTCGCCGCAAGGAGGATGCGAGAAAAGCGCAGCAGGAGCTGAAACAGGTTGCTGAGCGCTATGGTTTCAGTCTGACGGACCTGATGGGTGGGCAGCCCAGTCGGCCCCGCGCAAAAGGTAAAGTACGTTTCCAGCATCCCGCCGATGCCAGCAAGACCTGGTCTGGTCGCGGCCGCAAGCCCGGCTGGGTTAAAGAATGGGAAGGCAGTGGCCGTTCCCTCGACGAGCTCCGCGTCGACTAGATGATCGCTTGGCCGGCCTCGTAAATTAGGAGCCGGCTTATTCAATGATCGGGATGGTCAGCAGTGCGAGTGCGCGCGATGAGGGTCTCGCGTAGAGCAACCAGTCCTTCGCTGAGTGTTACCGGATGATCCCCTGGTTCATTGAGCGCTCTCAATGCCGCTGGGAGTTGGCCTAAGCTGTCGGCACAGCGTTGCCGGGCGGCGCTCAGCCCTTCATCGACGCCTGGTAGTTGCTTACCGCCATCCATCACCGGCTTGAGCAGCGCGGTTCCCTCGACTGCCTCGTCGGTAAGACACAGGATATCCCGTGAAAGTGATCCGTTCGGGTCAACCTGGCGAACGATTTGTTTGCGACCGGGGAGATCGGTTTTACCCTCGGCATGCTTGCCGCGGGGCTTGCCCTCGTATTGGTGCAGCTTGTAAGCCGAATCAAGAAACGGCACATCGGCGGAGGTATCGACGCTTGAGCCGACGCCGACGCCATCAATGGGCGCACCGGCCGCCACTAAGTCGGCAATTCGGTATTCGTCAAGGCCACCGCTCACCAGAATGCGGGTTGAGGTAAGGCCCCCAGCGTCGAGTATTTCGCGGGTCATGCGGGCATTGGCCACGAGGTCGCCGCTGTCAATTCGAACCCCCTGTACCTGGATGCCTTCGGGCTGCAGCCGTTCGGCAAGTTCGACGACCCGTCGAGCGCCCCGCGCGACATCATAGGTGTCAATCAACAATACGACGTTGTCCGGGTGGCTGCGGGCGAAGCGCTCGAAGGCCTCGCTCTCGCTGTCATGGGCCAGGACAAACGCGTGCGCCATCGTGCCTGTCGCTGGTATGTCGTAGCGCGCACTGGCCAGACAGGTCGCCGTGGCAGAAAAGCCCGCGATGTAGCAGGCGCGCGCAGCCCATGTGCCTGCCTCGCCGCCATGGGCCCGGCGCATGCCAAAGTCGATGACAGGCAGGTCGCGAGCGGCAATCTGGCAGCGAGCCGCCTTGCTGGCGATCAGCGTTTGATAGTGCAGGATGTTCATTAGGCGAGACTCGATAAATTGCGCTTCGGGCAGCGGCGCAACAATCTGAACCAGCGGTTCTTCGGCAAAAAAGACCGTGCCCTCGGGCAACGCCGAGACATGCCCGGTAAATCGAAAATCCGCCATCCGCTGCACGAATGCGTCCGAGAAGAAGCCGCAGCGGCGCATCCAATCCAGCTCATGGGGCTTGAACTGCAGCTGCTCCAGCCATTCCAGCGCCTGCTGCAGACCGGCGGCCACAAAAAATCCACGTCGGGGTGTGCGGCGCATGAACAACTCGAACACGGCGTCGCCCGTCATGTCGTGCTCGTAGTAGGTCTGGAGCATGGTGAGCTCGTACAGATCCGTCAGCAGTGGCGTGCGCTCCAGATTCATTAGCTGCGTAACCCGGTGCCATGCTGCAGTAGCCACAAGCTCAGCCAGGTGCCCAGGGCAATGAAACCAAGAATCAGGGCATAGGCAATCGTCAGCGGAATGTCTGAACTGCCCAGGATCCCGTAGCGAAAGGCGTTCACCATATACAGGATCGGGTTAGCGAGTGACATGACCTGCCAGAAGTCGGGCAAGAGCGACACGGAGTAAAAGACGCCGCCGAGATAAGTCAGGGGCGTGAGAATAAAGGTTGGCACGATCGCGATGTCGTCAAACTTCTTGGCAAATACGCCATTCAGGAAGCCACCAATCGAGAACAGCACGGCAGTCAGGAAAACGACGGAGATGGTCACGGGAATGCTGTGAATGCTCAGGTCAGCAAAAAAGCTCGCAATGATCGTTACGATCAACCCGGTAAACAGACCCCGTCCCACACCGCCGGCGACGTAACCGGCCAGGATGACGTAATTGGGCGTGGGCGAAACCAGCAGCTCTTCAATATGACGCTGGAACTTCGCACCAAAGAATGAGGAAACGACGTTGGTATAGGAGTTGGTAATGACTGACATCATGATGATGCCAGGGGCAATAAACTCCATAAAGCTGTAGCCGTCCATGGGCCCTACGCGGGAGCCGATGAGGCTGCCAAAGATGACGAAATACAGCGACATGGTTATCGCCGGTGGTACGAGGGTCTGGACCCAGATGCGCAGGTAGCGCTGAGTCTCTTTCCAGACCAGCGTTTGAAGGGCGACCAGGGTTTGTCGCGGATAGGCCGGGTAGAGAGAGGCCATGTCAGGGCCCTCCGTCGGTGGCGGCCGTTGCGCTTTTCCCGAGCATCCGCACGAAAAGCTCTTCAAGGCGATTCGATTTGTTTTTCATGCTGGTTACCTCGACACCGCTGCCGCTGAGCTCGGCAAAGAGATGGCTGAGCGTCTGGTCGCCCCGGATTTCAATTTCCACTGTGCGCTCATCTACCGGGACAACATGAAAGTCGGGTAATTCCGGAAGTTGATTGACCGGTGTGCTGATGTCCAGCAGAAAACTCTGGCTTTTCAGCTTGGCCAGCAGGTCGCGCACATTCGTGTTCTCAACAATGCGGCCGCCGTCAATGATGCCGATGTTGCGGCACAGTGACTCCGCCTCTTCCAGATAATGGGTCGTCAGGATAATGGTGGTGCCACGCTCGTTCATCTGTCGAAGGAACGTCCACATCGACCGACGCAGCTCAATGTCGACACCGGCCGTCGGCTCGTCGAGGATAAGCAACTGGGGCTCGTGCACGAGGGCCCGGGCAATCATGAGCCGGCGTTTCATCCCACCGGAGAGTGATCGGGAGCTGGCATCACGCTTACCCCATAAATCAAGCTCTCGCAGATATCGCTCGGCCCGATCCTGGGCGGTTCGCCGATCAATGCCGTAATAACCGGCCTGATTCGTGACGATCTGATTGACGGTCTCGAACTGATTGAAGTTGAACTCCTGGGGAACAAGGCCGATGTTGGATTTGGCCTCCCACGGGTTCTTGATGATGTCGTGGCCGAATACTTCCACTGTCCCGCTGGTCGGGGTCACCAGTGAGGCCACCGTCCCGATAATGGTCGTCTTCCCGGCGCCATTGGGCCCAAGCAGGCCGAAAAAGTCGCCGGGAGCGACCTCAAGGTCGATATCTTGGAGCGCGGTTACACCGCCAGGGTAAGTCTTGTTGAGGTGGCGCAGCGAGAGCGCATTCATGTTCTGGTCAAACCGGGTTGAGCGGTCGCCGAATCGCGACCAAAGAGCGGTAAGGTAGCCCCTGGCGCGGGGGTGGCGCAAGGGCGGGCCCCGGCGTAAACTTTTCAGGTTGATGTCATCGACGGGAGGGTTCTCTTGATCCCTCCCGTTTTTGCGAGCAGACGGGGATCACAAGCTTGACCGATAGCGCAATTCTGGCACTTGAAGACGGGTCGGTATTCCTTGGCAGCGCCCTTGGCGCACGAGGGCAAACGACCGGTGAGGTGTGTTTCAACACGGCCATGACCGGTTATCAGGAAATCTGTACGGACCCCTCTTATTACGGGCAGATGGTCACGCTGACCTACCCGCACATTGGTAATACCGGGGCGAATGCGCTCGATGAAGAGGCGGAAGGGGCTCAGCTCTCCGGGCTCATTATTCGCGATACGCCCGTGCGCATGAGCAGCTGGCGTGCTACAGAAGATCTGCCTGGCTACCTGGCCCGAAATGGCGTGGTCGGAATCAGCGATATCGATACGCGCCGCCTGACCCGCTTGCTCCGGGAAAAAGGTGCTCAACGCGGTTGTATTGTCTCGGGGAACAGCCCGGCACCTGAGGCAGCGATCCAGGCGGCGCGGGCGCATCCCGAGCTCACGGGCCGTGATCTGGTCTCGCATGTCACAACCCAGCGCACCTATGAGTGGTACCTCGGAACGTGGTCGCTGGATCATGAGGAGCAGGAGCCTGCGCCGCGGGCATCAGCTGATTTGCCGTGGCATGTGGTCGCGTATGACTTTGGCATCAAGCGCAATATTCTGCGCAAGCTGGTGGATCATGGTTGTCGGGTGACCGTCGTGCCGGCAAAAACCTCAGCCGAGGAGGTGCTTGCGCTCAACCCGGATGGGGTCTTTCTCTCCAACGGTCCGGGCGACCCTGAGCCCCTCGACTATGCGATTAACGCAACGCGGCGGTTTCTCGACGGGCACATGCCGGTGTTCGGCATTTGTCTGGGCCATCAGTTACTGGGGTTGGCGGCTGGTGCGGACAGTCTGAAGATGAAGTTCGGTCATCACGGCGCTAACCACCCGGTTGTTGATATGGCCGGTGGGCAGGTGATGATTTCAAGCCAGAATCATGGCTTTGCCATCGATGCCGATAGCCTTCCTGACAATGTTGAAGTCATGAATCGTTCGCTGTTCGATGGGTCACTTCAGGGGGTTCGGTTAACGGATCGGCCGGCTTTCAGTTTTCAGGGCCATCCGGAGGCAAGCCCGGGGCCGCACGATGTCTCACCCCTTTTCGCCCATTTTGTCGATCTGATGGCTGCCCGTCGCACGGCGGCCTGACGCACTGACTGGTTAACTGCACATGCCCAAGCGCACTGACATCCAGAGCATTCTGATCATCGGGGCCGGGCCGATCGTCATCGGTCAGGCCTGTGAATTCGACTATTCCGGCGCCCAGGCCTGCAAGGCGCTGCGCGAGGAGGGGTATCGGGTCATCCTCGTCAACTCGAACCCGGCCACGATTATGACCGACCCCGAGATGGCGGACGCGGTCTATGTCGAGCCGATTCAATGGCAGGTCGTGGCCAACATCATCGAGCGAGAGCGCCCGGATGTGGTTCTCCCCACGATGGGTGGGCAGACCGCACTGAATTGCGCACTGGATCTCGACCGCCACGGCGTGCTGGCACAGTTCGGTGTTGAGATGATTGGCGCCACGAAAGCGGCAATCGATATGGCCGAGGATCGGGAGGCGTTCCGGCAGGCCATGGCGCGGATCGGATTGGATACGCCACGCGCACATGTCGCCCACAGCATGGAGCAGGCCGCCGAGGCTCAGCGCGACATTGGCTTTCCCACGATCATTCGCCCGTCATTCACGCTGGGAGGGAGTGGTGGCGGCATTGCGTATAACGCAGAAGAATTCAATGACATTTGCGAACGGGGTCTGGATCTTTCACCGACCAACGAACTCCTGATTGAAGAGTCCGTGCTGGGTTGGAAAGAGTTTGAGATGGAGGTGGTCAGGGACCGCGCGGACAACGGCATCATTATCTGCGCCATCGAAAATCTCGATCCCATGGGCGTGCACACGGGCGATTCCATTACGGTGGCGCCAGCGCAGACGCTCACCGATAAGGAATATCAGTTGATGCGGGATGCCTCGCTGGCTGTCCTGCGTGAAATTGGCGTGGAGACCGGCGGGTCGAATGTGCAGTTTGCCATCAACCCGGATAACGGCCGGCTGGTGGTGATCGAGATGAACCCGCGCGTCTCCCGCTCCTCAGCGCTGGCATCCAAGGCCACGGGTTTCCCAATTGCCAAGGTCGCCGCAAAACTGGCTGTGGGCTATACCCTCGATGAGCTGCGGAACGAGATCACGGGTGGCCTGACGCCCGCCTCTTTTGAGCCCAGCATTGACTACGTCGTCACCAAGATCCCGCGTTTTACCTTCGAGAAGTTCATGCGCACCAAGCCGGTGCTGACCACGCAGATGAAATCAGTGGGCGAGGTCATGGCCATCGGGCGGACTTTTCAGGAGTCTTTGCAAAAGGCGCTGCGTGGGCTTGAGAACGGACTGGAGGGGCTTGATCCGCGGCTGCCGGCGACGGATAGCGACTTCGTCGACACGGTGACGCGCGAGCTCAGATTGCCGGGACCCGAGCGCTTGCTCTGGGTGGCCGATGGTTTTCGCGCGGGCCTCGAGCTGGACACCGTCTTTGGCCACACGTGGATTGATCGCTGGTTTCTTGCGCAAGTTGAGGACCTGGTCAGCCGTGAGCAGGCGCTGGCAGGCTGCGCGCTTGCCAATCTCGATGAGGCGGCGATGCGGTCGCTGAAGCGCCGAGGCTTTTCGGATGCGCGTATTGCGCGACTCATTGATGAAGACGAGCATGCCGTGCGAGCGCATCGCCGCGGACTTGGCGTGCGCCCGGTTTACAAGCGCGTTGACTCTTGTGCGGCCGAGTTCGCAACGGCAACCGCCTACATGTACTCCACTTACGAAGAAGAGGACGAGGCCGCGCCGACCGACCGGCGCAAGATCATGATCCTCGGGGGCGGCCCTAACCGGATCGGCCAGGGCATCGAGTTCGACTATTGTTGCGTCCACGCGGCGCTTGCGCTGCGCGAGGACGGTTACGAGACGATCATGGTCAACTGTAACCCCGAGACAGTTTCGACCGATTACGACACCTCGGATCGCCTGTATTTCGAACCACTCACGCTGGAGGACGTGCTCGAGATCGTCGAGACCGAGCAGCCCGAGGGCATTGTCATTCAGTACGGCGGCCAGACCCCACTGAAACTGGCGCGGGATCTCGAGGCCTTCGGTGCGCCGATTATCGGGACGACGCCCGATTCCATCGACCTGGCGGAGGATCGCGAGCGCTTTCAGGGTCTGATCAACGCAGCCGCCCTGCAGCAGCCGCCGAACCGAACCGCCACCAGTGCGGATGAGGCCTTTCGCCTGGCTGAGGAGATCGGGTACCCGCTCGTCGTGCGTCCCTCTTATGTTCTGGGTGGTCGGGCGATGGAAATCGTGTATCAAGAGTCCGAGCTCGCGCAGTACATGCGCGAGGCGGTCAAGGTCTCCAATGACTCACCGGTCTTGCTAGACCGCTTCCTGGACGATGCCATCGAGGTTGATGTGGATGCCATCTGCGATGGCCAGGACGTCCTGATTGGCGGGATCATGGAGCATATCGAGCAGGCCGGCGTGCATTCGGGTGACTCGGCCTGCTCGCTGCCGCCTTACAGCCTTGCGCCGCAGGTGAGTGACCGGCTGCGTGAGCAGATGCGCGAGATGGCTTTGCGGCTGGGGGTTGTCGGCCTGATGAACGCCCAGTTCGCCATTAAAGGCGACGAGGTCTTCGTTCTGGAGGTCAATCCGCGTGCCTCACGAACCGTGCCATTCGTTTCGAAGGCCATTGGCCTGCCGCTGGCGAAAATTGCCGCTCGGTGCATGGTAGGGCAAATGCTTGCAGACCAGGGCGTCACCCGCGAGGTCGTGCCAGCGGTCTATGCCGTCAAGGAGGCGGTCTTCCCCTTTATTAAGTTCCCGGGAGTCGACCCGATCCTCGGCCCGGAGATGAAGTCCACCGGTGAGGTCATGGGGATCGGGCCCCACTTCGGTGAGGCCTATGCCAAGTCCCAACTCGCCGCCGGGGTTGAGTTGCCCCAGAGTGGTTGTGTATTCATCAGTGTCCGTGATGAAGACAAGCCCTCTGCGCCAGCGGTTGCTCGTGACCTGCTGCGTAAGGGCTTTCGACTGGTGGCGACGCAGGGAACCGCAGCGATACTCCATCAGGCGGGGATCGATTGCGAAGGGATCAATAAGGTCGCTGAGGGGCGTCCGCATATTGTTGATGCCATCAAAAATGGTGGTATTGATCTGATTATCAACACAACTGAGGGTCGCCAGGCGATTGCGGACTCCTTCTCTATTCGCCGCGAAGCACTCCATCATAAGGTGTGCTACACCACGACGATGGCCGGTGCGCGTGCGACCTGTCAGGCCCTCGATTACCTGGAGTCAAACACCGTTCGATCACTCCAGGATCTGCACACGGAGGCCAGTGCATGAGCAAAACACCACTGACTGTGCGCGGCGCCGAAAAGCTGCGCGAAGAGCTGAATCAACTCAAGGGCACCGACCGTCCGGCCGTGATCAAGGCGATCGCTGAGGCCCGGGCCCATGGTGATCTGAAAGAGAATGCCGAGTATCACGCGGCGCGCGAGCAACAGGGGTTTATTGAGGGGCGGATCGCCGAAATCGAATCAAAGCTCTCAAACGCGCAGGTCATCGACGTCACGGCATTGCCTGCGACGGGCAAAGTCGTCTTCGGCGTCACCGTGGTGCTGTCGGATGAAGCCGATGGCACGGAGAAAACCTACCAAATCGTTGGCGAGGACGAAGCGGACATCAAGGCCGGTCGAGTTTCGGTGCAGTCACCGATTGCCCGGGCACTCATCGGTAAGGAAGAAGGGGATGTCGTGGATGTCCAGGCGCCGGGCGGGCAGCGTGCCTATGAGATCGTCGAGGTTCGGTACGAGTAAGCCGCCTGGCCCGTTAGACGCGGTCAAACTCGAGTTGGCCGTCGTGCTGGGCCTGGTGGTGGGTGTGGTCATTGTGATCTGGCGTCTGGATCTTGGCCACTGGACCGAACTGGGGCTGTTGGCGGGTTCAGGTTTTGGGCTGGGTGGCTGGCTTGCCTTGCGGACGCGCCGGGCGGTTGGCCAAGTCCGATCCACCGATGAGGACGCGTGAGCGATGCCCCGGAGTCGCGGCAGTCAGCGCTGGCTAAAAGAGCACTTCAACGATCCCTACGTTCGAGAGGCACAGCGGCGCGGCTTGCGATCCCGCGCGGTTTTCAAGCTCGAGGAGATCGATGAGCGTGATCAGCTACTGAGCCGCGGTCAGTCTGTGGTGGATCTGGGTGCCGCCCCGGGCGGGTGGAGCGCCTACGCGGCAAGCAAAGTCGGACCCTCAGGGCGGGTTGTCGCCATCGACCTGCTGGAGATGCTGCCGGTGCCGAATGTCACGTTCGTGCAGGCCGACTTTAGTCGCGATGAGGGGCTGGCGCAGCTCGATGCGGCACTCGCTGGGTCGGGCGTAGACCTTGTAATGTCGGACATGGCCCCCAATCTCTCAGGACAGAAAGCGGTTGATCAGCCGCGCTCGATGTTTCTTGCCGAACTGGCGCTCGATTTCTGCCAGGAGCGGTTGAACCCGGGTGGCGGCCTTCTGGTCAAAGTTTTTCAGGGTCAAGGGTTTGATGAATTGCTAAAGGCCATGCGCGAGCGCTTCGCCAAGGTGCAATCCAGAAAGCCTGAGGCCTCTAGAAATCGAAGTCGCGAGGTCTATTTGCTGGCCCGGGGCTTTCGGGCGTAGTAGGGTTTGTAGTCAAAACCACGATTTGAGGTAAGCCGTCTTGAACGACATGGCCAAGAATCTGATCCTCTGGGTCGTCATCGCTGTTGTGTTGATGTCGGTCTTCAGTAATTTCCAGGGTCAGGGAACAACCGCGCAAGAAGTCCCGTACTCGCAGTTCCTTGGCGAGGTTGATAGCGGCCGGGTAGATTCGGTGACGATTAAAGGGCCGGTCATCCGCGGTACCCGCTCCGATGGGTCGAACTTCAGCACCTACAGCCCGGAGAGTGAGAACAACGCGCTCATCGGACAGCTGATGGACAACGGGGTCAGTATCCGTGCCGAAGAGCCCGAAGGTCGCAGCATGCTGCTGCAGATTCTCATCTCCTGGTTCCCCTTCCTGCTCCTGATCGGTGTGTGGATCTATTTCATGCGCCAGATGCAGGGCGGTGGCGGTGGTCGGGGCGCCATGTCGTTCGGTAAAAGCCGCGCCAAAATGATGTCTGACGAGCAGGTCAAGGTGACCTTCAAGGACGTTGCCGGCGTGGAAGAGGCCAAGCAGGACGTTGTCGAGCTGGTCGAGTTTTTGCGAGATCCGTCCAAGTTCCAGCGCCTTGGCGGCACGATTCCTCGTGGCGTGTTGATGGTCGGCCCACCGGGTACAGGTAAGACCCTGCTGGCCAAGGCCATCGCCGGCGAGGCGCGGGTGCCGTTTTTCAGCATCTCCGGCTCGGACTTCGTGGAAATGTTCGTGGGCGTGGGTGCCTCCCGCGTACGCGACATGTTCGCGCAGGCCAAGAAACAGGCCCCCTGCATTATCTTTATTGACGAGCTGGACGCTGTGGGGCGCCAGCGCGGCGCGGGGCTCGGCGGTGGTCATGACGAGCGCGAGCAGACACTCAACCAGATGCTGGTCGAGATGGACGGTTTCGAGGGCAATGAGGGCATCATCGTCATCGCAGCGACTAACCGCCCGGACGTGCTGGATCCCGCGTTGCTGCGTCCGGGCCGGTTTGACCGCCAGGTCGTGGTGCCGCTGCCGGATGTTCGCGGCCGGGAACAGATTCTCTCGGTGCACATGAACAAGACACCGATCGCCGAGGACGTCGATGCACGTATCATCGCCCGTGGCTGTCCTGGGTTCTCGGGTGCCGACCTGGCGAACCTGGTAAATGAGGCGGCCTTGTTCGCGGCTCGGCGTAACAAGCGCGTCGTCGACCAGCAGGATTTCGAGGACGCCAAGGACAAGATCATGATGGGCGCCGAGCGCAAGTCCATGGTCATGACCGAGGATGAAAAGCGCCTAACCGCCTATCATGAGGCGGGTCACGCCATTGTTGGCTTGCGGGTTCCGGAGCACGATCCGGTGCACAAGGTGACGATTATCCCGCGCGGCCGCGCGTTGGGTGTCACGATGTTCTTGCCCGAGGAAGACCGGTATAGCTACACCAAGCTGCGCTTGAATAGTTCGATCTGTGGGCTGTTTGGTGGCCGCATCGCTGAGGAGATGATCTTTGGAACGGAGCGGGTGACCACGGGTGCGCAGAACGATATTCAGCGAGTGACTGAGATCGCGCGCAACATGGTCACTAAGTGGGGTCTGTCCGACAAGATGGGGCCACTGGCCTACGGTGAAGATGAAGGCGAGGTCTTTCTGGGGCATCAGGTCACCCAGCACAAGACGATCTCGGATGAGACCGCGCATGCGATCGATGAAGAGGTCCGTCGGATCGTTGAGGAAAATTACGCCGAGGCGAAACGAATCCTCGAGAACAACGTCGAGATCCTGCATGCCATGGCGGATGCCTTGATGAAGTTCGAGACCATCGATCGCGATCAAATCGACGACGTCATGAACGGTCGCCCGCCGCGGCCGCCGAAGGAAGCCGGCCGGCCAGCTGGGCCTAGTGCCCCCTCAGGTGAGTCGGATACGGCAGACGACGCTGATTCGGCTGGAGAGCAGGGCGGCGATGTGGGCAAACCTGCAAGCGAACACTAGCCGATCATGACGACAACCCTCGATTGCGGGGGGCGGACGCTGGATCTCAGCCGCCCCTGTGTCATGGGTATCCTCAACGTCACCCCCGATTCCTTCTCGGACGGGGGTGTTTTTGTGGGCGCTGACCAGGCGCTCGCCCATGCCCGGCAGATGGAAGCGGATGGCGCGGCCATTATTGACGTGGGCGGCGAATCCACACGGCCCGGGTCGCGGGGTGTGTCCGTTGACGAGGAGCTCTCCCGTGTCATCCCGGTGCTCGAAGCACTGCATGGTGAGGTCTCGGTGCCGCTGTCTGTGGATACGTCCAAACCGGCCGTTATGCGGGCAGCCGTGGATGCCGGGGCGGGGCTGATTAACGATGTCATGGCACTGCGCCGGGACGGCGCCCTGGCCGCAGCTCGCGACCTGAGTGTCCCGGTCTGCCTCATGCACATGCAGGGCACGCCGGAGACCATGCAGGACAAGCCGTGTTACCAGCACGTGGTCAAGGAAGTGGTGACCTTTCTGTTAGAGCGGGTGGAGGCGGCAGAAGCTGCCGGCATCGAACGGTGTAACCTGATGCTTGATCCAGGGTTCGGGTTTGGCAAGACCGATCCTCACAACGCTGAGCTACTCAAGGGTCTGCCTAAACTGGTGGGTCATGGATTGCCGGTGCTCGCTGGGCTATCCAGGAAGTCCCTGGTGGGCCGCGTGCTGGGCCGCGCCATGGAAGAGCGCCTCGCTGGCAGTGTTGCCTTGGCGACAATGGCAACGATGCATGGGGCGCGTATTATTCGGGCGCATGATGTCCGAGAGACGGTGGATGCCGTTCGCCTGGTCAATTATGTAATGGCAGCGCAAGGGGCTTAGCGGGCCATGGAAAAGCAGTATTTTGGCACCGACGGGATACGCGGCCGGGTCGGAGAATATCCGATTACCGCCGATTTTGTCCTCAAGCTCGGCTGGGCAGCGGGACGAGTGCTAAGCGCGCGCGCGGGCTCAGGGCAGGTTCTGATCGGCAAGGACACGCGGTTATCCAATTACATGTTTGAATCGGCGCTTGAGGCTGGGTTATCGGCAGCGGGGGTCAATATCCAGCTGCTTGGCCCTATGCCGACACCAGCGATTGCCTATTTGACGCGGACGTTGCGGGCCAATGCCGGAATCGTGATCAGCGCTTCCCACAATGGTCATGACGACAACGGCATCAAATTCTTTAGCAGCCAAGGTTTCAAGCTTGACGATGAGGCGGAGCTTGCGATCGAGGCGCAACTCCATGAGCCACTCGAGACAGTCTCTTCCGCAGCGCTGGGCAAAGCCTCCCGGCTGATGGATGCGCCGGGCCGCTACATCGAGTTCTGTAAACACACGCTGACACCCGGTGTCGGGCTCCACGGCTTGACCTTGGTTGTCGACTGCGCCAATGGCGCGGGATACCAGGTTGCGCCGGCGGTTTTCGAGGAGCTCGGGGCCCGCGTCATTCGCCGCGGGACCCAGCCGGATGGACTCAATATCAACGTCGAGTGTGGCTCCATGCATCCCGAGGCGCTGAGCCATGCGGTGCTCGAGGCAGGCGCTGATGCGGGCATCGCCCTGGATGGCGATGGGGATCGCGTCATCATGGTGGATGAAACCGGCGCGGTGCTGGACGGCGACCAGCTCCTTTGGGTGATCGCGCGCAGTCGACAGGCAGCGGGTTGTCTGGCCGGGCCGGTGATTGGCACCCAGATGAGCAATCTGGGGCTTGAGTTGGCGCTTGCCAAACTTGATATCGAATTTCGACGGGCGCGCGTGGGCGACCGTTACGTCCTCGAGATGCTGCAGGCCCATAACGGACTGGTTGGTGGTGAGTCCTCCGGGCATATTGTCTGCCTTGACCGCACTACAACTGGCGATGGTGTTGTCTCAGCGCTGCAAGTGCTGGGGGCGGCTACAGAGCGCGACGAGCCATTGAGTGCGCTTGTCCGCGGTATGGATAAACTGCCGCAGCATATGATTAACGTGCCCATTGCCCGGGGCATGGAGCCTGTGACGGATCCGGCGATCTCGGCGGCTGTGGCGGATGTAGAGGCCAAGCTTGGAAGTGGTGGCCGCGTTCTGCTTCGCCCGTCCGGGACCGAGCCTGTACTGCGCGTCATGGTGGAAGGTGAAGATGAAACGGCCGTCGTGGCCCATGCCACGTGGCTGGCTGAACAGGTGAGTGCTGCATGTCGTGCCGGCGCGCCAGAGACCACGGGAAGCAATTGATTCCCGGAGCACGCCCGAGTAACCTTCCGAGCTTTTACACGCACCCCGGATGAGTCATGCGGACACCTTTGATTGCCGGTAACTGGAAAATGAATGGCCGGCGCGGCGACGCTGAGGCCTTGGCGCGGGCAGTCGAAGTCAAAGTCGCGGCATTGAGCGGCGTTGAAATCTGCGTTTGCCCGCCCTTTGTGCATCTACAAGCCGTGCAGTCGGTGCTGAGCGGCGAACACGTGGCGCTGGGCGCCCAGAACTGTGCTGATGCGGGTCCAGGCGCGCGGACTGGCGAAATTGCGGCTGAGATGCTCCTCGATTATGGCGTCTCCCATGTGATCCTCGGGCATTCCGAGCGTCGGGCGCACTACGGTGAGACTGACGAGGTCATTGCGGCGCGCTATCAAGAGGCGCAAAACGCCGGATTGATCCCAATCCTGTGTGTTGGCGAGACGTTAGCGGAACGCGAGGCCGATCAAACGGAAGCGATCGTCGGTGGGCAGATTCGGGGCGTGACCGAGCGTCTTGAGGGTACAGGCCTCGGCAATGGCGTTATTGCGTACGAGCCTGTCTGGGCCATTGGAACCGGGCGGACCGCAACGGCGGATCAGGCAGAGCACATGCACGCCTTCATTCGGGAACAGCTCGCCATGCTTGAAGGCCATGCCAATGCGTCGGCGCGGCGGATACTCTATGGTGGCAGCATGAAACCCGCCAACGCCGGTGAACTGCTAGCGCAGCCGGACGTTGATGGTGGCCTGATTGGCGGCGCGTCGCTTGATGCGGACGATTTCGTAGCAATCTGTGCTGCAGCGCAGGGCGGTTGAGCCGCCTGACATTCATTCGGGAGACCCATGTATACCATCGTTCTGACCATCCATCTGGTATTGGCCTTAACCCTCATCGGCGTTGTGCTCATGCAGCATGGCAAGGGGGCTGATGCGGGTGCCGCGTTCGGTAGCGGTGCCTCGAGCACAGTCTTCGGTGCACGGGGTTCGGCCTCTTTTTTGGGACGGCTCACCGGTATTCTGGGCGTCGGGTTCTTTATCACCAGTCTGACGCTGGCGATCATGGCGGGCACGTTCAGTAGTGGGGGTGATAGCGTGGTCGAGCAGGTCGAGGAAGTCCCTGAGCGCAGTGAAGGCGTTGCTCCCGCACCTGAAGGTGCTGCCGACGGAGCGGGAGAGGGCTCAGAGCCTGCACCTGCACCAGCGCCCGATTGATGAGGGCAGACGCAGAAAACTGTCGGCCAAGGGGCTCAAAGGCGCGGTTTTCGTTGTCCACAAGGACCGGGCCTGTTACGATTTCAACCTGGATATGACTACCGTTACGCGGATGTGGTGGAACTGGTAGACACGCTGTCTTGAGGGGGCAGTGGCGCAAGCCGTGCCGGTTCGAGTCCGGCCATCCGCACCATTGGTCAATCGTTCATTTCCGCAATCAGGATCCCTTGGGCGTATGATCGAGAGCTATCTTCCGGTCCTAGTCTTCATCGTGATGGCCATGGGCATCGGTATCCTGCCGCTGGTCGCCGGTTTTATCCTGGCGCCGCATCGGCCTGATCACGAAAAGCTCACCCCGTATGAGTGCGGGTTCGAGGCTTTCGAGGACTCGCGCATGCAATTTGACGTGCGCTATTACCTGGTCGCGATTCTGTTCATCATCTTCGATCTGGAGATTGCCTTCCTCTTCCCGTGGGCGATTGTGCTCGATGACATCGGGCTCTTTGGTTTCGGGGCGATGGCAGTGTTCATTGGTGTTCTCCTGGTCGGTTTTCTTTACGAGTGGAAGAAGGGGGCGCTGGAATGGGAATAGAGGGCGCACTCGAGAAGGGCTTTGTTACGACGTCAGCCGACAAGCTCATTAATTGGGCGCGGACTGGCTCGCTCTGGCCCATGACCTTCGGGCTGGCCTGCTGCGCGGTTGAGATGATGCATGCGGGTGCGGCGCGATATGACATGGATCGCCTTGGGCTCATTTTTCGGCCATCGCCACGGCAGTCGGATGTCATGATTGTTGCGGGCACGCTGGTCAACAAAATGGCGCCGGCGCTGCGTCGGGTCTACGATCAGATGCCTGATCCCAAGTGGGTAATCTCCATGGGCTCCTGTGCCAATGGCGGTGGCTACTACCATTATTCGTATTCGGTCACTCGGGGCTGCGACCGCATCGTCCCCGTGGATATCTATGTTCCCGGCTGTCCGCCAACTGCCGAAGCGCTGCTTTACGGCGTTGTCCAGTTGCAGAACAAGATCCGGCGGACCAACACGATCGCACGCTGAGGTTTCGCAATGGCATGGTCTGCCGAGAAAACCCTGGAACAGGCGCTAACAGTACTGGGCGACTCAGTAATTGCTTCACGGTGCGATTATGGTGACGCCGAGGTTGAAGTCAGCCCCGGCAACCTCTATAGCGTCATGCAGACGCTTCGGGACACGCCCGCTTTGGCATTTGAGCAGCTGCTCGACATCGCCGGTGTTGATTACGCGGCGTACGGCGAAGATGAGTGGATTACCGAAGAGGCCACCAACACCGGCTTCAGTCGCGGGGTAGATGGCTTCAGTACCGGGCGGCTCGGGCTGACCGGGATTTACGGCGTGCAATCAGTGGAGTCCAGTACTGGCCGGCGGTTTGCCGCGGTCTATCATTTGCTCTCGGTGACGCATAACCACCGTCTGCGGGTGCGTTGTTTCGCCGCTGATGATGACTTGCCGATGCTCGACTCAATTGTGCCGATCTGGGCGTCCGCCAACTGGCAGGAGCGTGAGGCCTTCGACCTGTTCGGCATCGTCTTCAATGGCCACCCAGACCTGCGTCGTATCCTCACCGATTACGGGTTCGTCGGGCATCCATTCCGCAAGGATTTTCCGTTGATTGGCAATGTCGAAGTTCGGTACGACGAGTCCCGCGGCCGCGTTGTTTACGAGCCCGTATCCATCGAGCCCCGCGTGCTCGTTCCCCGCGTGATTCGGGACGATAACCGCTACGCAGACCCAGCGGCCGAGGAGGCGCGTGATGCCTGAGATCAATAGCTACACTGTCAACTTCGGGCCGCAGCATCCGGCTGCCCATGGCGTGCTGCGCCTCGTCCTCGAGATGGAAGGTGAAACCGTCCGGCGTGCC